>SHWZ01000063.1 GCA_009693575.1 Flavobacteriaceae bacterium
TGCTGTTTCAGGTCAAACTGTGCCACGTCTTCGGCCACCAGTTGGCGTATCATGTCGGGGCTGCGTTGGTCTTGGGGTATGCCCGCCAGCCGCAGGTGTTGGTGCTTGATGGCTTCCTCTACCACCTTGCGTACACTGCGGCCATTGCCAAAGTATTTGTCGCGGTTGTCGTATAGTTTGCTGAGGTAGTTTCGCAGCAATTCCTGAGCAGGTTCGTCGGGGGTAATGTTCTGGTCTAATAGCAGTTTGAGGGCTATTTCAAACAGTTGGGTGCCGTTGTAGTCGCCAAAGTCCATCACCCGGTCAAAGCGGCTTTTGAGGCCTGGGTTGCTTTCCAGCAAGGTTTTCATTTGCTGGGTGTAGCCGGCCATTATCACAATGAGGTTATCACGGCTATCCTCCATGCGTTTCAGCAGGGTCTCTATGGCTTCGTGGCCAAAGTCGTTGTTGGTGCCCATGAGTGCGTAGGCTTCGTCAATAAACAGCACCCCGCCCATGGCCTTGTCCAGCATCGCTTTGGTTTTGATGGCGGTAGAGCCCACGTGGTCGCCCACCAGTGCCTGCCTGTCCACCTCCACCAAGTGCCCTCGTTCCAGTATGCCAAGCGAACGATATATCTGTGCCAGTATGCGTGCCACAGTGGTTTTGCCCGTGCCGGGGTTGCCAGTGAACACGGCATGTAGCGAAAAAGATTGCGTCACGTCCTTGCCTATTTCCCTGTAAAACCGGACGATTCGCACCAGCTCGTCTATTTCTTTTTTCACATTGTCAAGACCAATAAGCGTCTTCAACTGCCCTTGCGAAAAGCTGAGCAATTCTTCTTCAATGGGTATATCGGCCTTGGCTTTGCTCTTGTTTTCAAATATTTTCAGCAGGTCTTCGACCTCTACGGTCGAAAGTTCGTCTTGGGTCAGGTCTTCGGGGTTGGCACTATGCAACATCAGCCGCAGGCCCATGTTCATCTTGGCCTCTTCCAGCAGGGTGTTCACAAAGCGTGCGTTGCCAAAGGTTTCGGAGCGGTTGCGGTAGCTTTCGGTCAGTTTTTTCTTGAGCAACGCTGCTGCATCCGCACTGAATTTTATCATCCGTTTATCAGCACCAAAGTCTGCTATCTTCATCAGTTCCTGCGGCAGGTAATCTGGAAATTCAAAGGTCATGTTAAACCGCGATTTCAGGCCGGGGTTGCTCTCCAAAAAGCTAATCATCTGGTCGGGGTATCCTGCTACCACTATGGCCAAGTCGCCATCGCCATCACTCATTTCTTTTATCAATACCTCTATCACTTCTTTGCCAAAATCCTTGGTGTCATCGTCCTTGCGGCTCAGGCTATAGGCTTCGTCAATAAACAACACTCCGCCTTTTGCTTTCTTGATAATGTCTTTGGTTTTGGGTGCTGTCTGCCCAATGTATTCTGCCACCAGGTCGCTACGGTCTACCTCATGCACGTGGCCTTTGCTCAGCAGGCCAAGGTGGTGGTATATCCTGCCAAGCATCTTTGCCACCGTGGTTTTGCCCGTACCCGGATTCCCTGTGAACACCGCATGGAGGTTTAGCCGTTCATCGTCTTTGAACCCCTTTTTGCGGCGTAGCTTTATGAAGTTGAGGTAGCTGGTGTATTCGTGTAGTTTCTTCTTGATGCTGTCTAAACCAATCAGGGCGTCAAACTCTTTTATCAATTCATCGTAGCCTTTCACCTTCACCCCACTAGGCTGCACAGGTTCGTCCTCCGGGTTTGGCTTAGCCAATGCTTCGTGATATATTTTCTCGTCGTCAATGGTTTCCACTTCTGCCTGTGCTATTTCGAAAGGAATGGTGGCGATTATATGATCCATGAACACCACTTCCACCGAATAACTGTCGTTGTACCAAGTACCTTTCACGTCGCTGCCCCAGCCTACGGTGCATTGCACCAGGTCATCAACCGGGTAAATAAGTAATAATTTCTCGATGCTGCCTTTCAGGTGGCCGCTATCTGTTCGGAAGTTGAAGGTGAGTTCGCAGGCCCAGTATTCGTGGTCTTTGGCCATGTTCACAGCTTCAAAATCAACCCACAGATAGCGGGTGTTTTGCCCATTGAACACTTTCAAGTATTTGCGGTCTTCTTCGGCCACGTTTGCATCAGGGCCTTCGTACAGTTTCAGGTCGGTGAGCTCAAAATAATTATTGATGCCATTGCCCACAGTGCCTTCCTCTTCTATGTAAAACGTTTTTTCGGCTATGAACTTGCCATCAACCCAAGCCTCCCAGCGATAGGCACCCCGTTTCCAGTAGCTTCCCTGCCCCTTAACCCCCCAACCTTCACGCACATACATCACGTTGTCATCCTTTTTCACCTTGCGGTCGCAGTTCAGGCTGCATATTTCCTTGCCATCAGGCCCAAAGCATTTTAGGCGTATCTTGATTTCCCAGTCTTCCTCGTCAAACAATTTGTTGAAGAAAGAAAGTTCGCAGTAAATGTAGGAAAGCTCTGACTCATCGTACACCAGCCGGTAGTTCTTCTCGTTGTTGGCCAACCACTCGGTACTGGCAAACACCTTGATGTCTTTGAATTTGTAGTTGACCGATTGTGCCATGATGATTGTGTTGCAATAATACTGCCCGATATGGATAAGAACGCAGAAAGGCCGAACAAGTTGCTTTGGGCTGTTACTTTTTTTGCAAAATGTCTTTCAGAAGCATTTTGGCAGTAAGCCCCATTTGGCCTACTTTTGCCGTCCCATTCACGGAAAACAGGAGAGATGGGTGAGTGGCCGATACCAGTAGTTTGCTAAACTGCCGTACGCCAAAAGCGTACCGAGGGTTCGAATCCCTCTCTCTCCGCAACGATTTTGATAATTGGAAATCAACATTTCAATTTCATTTTCGGGATGTAGTTCAGCCCGGTGGAATGCCTGCTTTGGGAGCAGGAGGTCGCAGGTTCGAATCCTGCCATCCCGACGTAAATGGGTTTGGAGTCTGGAGTTTTTAGTTTGGAGTTTACCATCTATCACTCCAGACTCGAAACGCTAAAACCCCCAAACTTTTTCTTGCCCTCATAGCTCAGCTGGATAGAGCAACGGTTTTCTAAACCGTAGGCCGTAGGTTCGAGTCCTACTGGGGGTACTGGTTTTGTCAGGCTGAGTTTATCGAAGCCTTTTCAATGATAGCACCCTTCGATAAACTCAGGGTGACACCCCATCAAAAAGGCACTTTCTGCCTATCCGTATATTTCTTGAACCAATAGATGAGTCCAGCGGTGAAGGCGGCACTCACCAAGGCCGACCAAAGCGGGAAATGGTATTCTTCGGCAAGCACACCCGTCTCGAAACCATTGTGGCCAAGCCATACGGCAAAAATTGCGAGCCCATTGTGAAAGAAGTGTGCAAGAATGCTAACCCACAGACTGCCGCTCCAGGCAAAGATATAGCCGAGGTAAGCCCCCATGAGCAGGCGGGGGATAAAGCCCAAAAATTCCATGTGCAAGGCACTAAAAATGAAAGCTGAAACCCAAATGGCTATATGTGGTTTGCCGCTCCAATGAGAGAGGTATCCCTGCAAAGCCCCGCGAAAAAATAACTCCTCGCAAAAGGCGGGAAGCAAGGCCATCAACAATAGGTTTGCTACTAGGTGATTGAAGCCACTACCTTTTAGAAAGGCTTGGGTAAGCAGTTCATTTTGCTCCTCCATTTTCTTCAAGGCATCAGTCAATGCAAGCTCGCGGTTCAGTTGGTATATCCAGTCCAGAAGCGGGTAGTAGCACAAACCCAACAGCAAAGAAAAGCCAACCAATGCCCAAGAAGCCGACTTGCCCAGACCAATAAATTCATACTTTTTTTCCTTGGCAAAAAATTGGGCAAAGGCCAAGGCTGGCAAAGCGAAAGCTCCCAACGAATAGAGGTATTGCACAAAACGATAAGCGGCCACATATTTTTCATTTTTCAGGTTTTCGGCCAAATTATCATCCACCCCAAGGTGCACCCCAAACAGGTAAGGGCAAAGCTGAAAGCCAACCATGGTAAAGAAAAACAGGCCAACGGTGAACATCCCCATCAAGATTAAAAGCTTGGAAAGTAGTTGCACCCACGGTGGTTGTCCACCTGTTTGTAGTTCGTTTGACATATACTGGTTAAATTTGCCGCAATATTACGAACACACATGCCCCGCATAGGTAACATAGATTTGGGAGAATTCCCGTTGCTGCTCGCTCCCATGGAAGACGTGAGCGACCCACCATTTCGCTATGTGTGCAAGATGCACGGTGCTGATATGATGTACACCGAATTCATAAGCAGCGAAGGGCTGATACGCAGTGCAGCCAAGAGTATGAAGAAGCTCGACATCTTTGAATATGAACGACCAATAGGCATTCAGATTTTTGGTGGTGATGTGGAGGCCATGCGTGAAAGTGCCATCATTTCAACCGAAGCCAACCCCGATCTAATTGACATTAATTATGGTTGTCCGGTTAAGAATGTTGCTTGCAGAGGAGCGGGGGCTGCATTGCTCAAAGACTTGCCTCGCATGGTAGCGATGACTGATGCCATAGTAAAAGCCACCCACCTACCCGTGACTGTAAAAACAAGGTTGGGCTGGGACGAAGACACCAAAAATGTAGAACAAGTAGCCGAACGACTTCAGGATATTGGCATCCATGCTCTCACGGTGCATGGCCGCACACGGGTGCAGATGTATAAAGGTGAAGCGAAATGGGAACTGATTTCCAAGATAAAAAACAACCCCCGCATCCGCATCCCCATCTTTGGCAATGGCGATATTACCAGTCCACAAAAAGCTTTGGAGTATAAAAATCGCTACGGTGTGGATGGCATCATGGTTGGCCGTGCGTCCATTGGCAACCCTTGGATTTTTAATGAGATTAAACACTTCCTCAAAACTGGAGAAGAACTAGCACCACCAACGTTTGAAAATAGGCTAAGCACCTGTATTGCTCACTTCCACAAATCAGTGGAATGGAAAGGCGAACGTTATGGTGTGATAGAAATGAGAACCCACTATGGCCACTATTTCCGTGGGCTTGATAATTTCAAACCCTTCCGTGCTCGCCTAGTGACTACCGATTCTATCGAAGGCATGTATGAAATATTCGAGGAAATAGCTCAGTATTACGAAGAAATTGAGGTGTGAAAATGAGAAAAATTGCTATACTATGCCTTGTTCTTTTCTTGATTGAAAAATCAGGCGAGGCTCAAGCTTTCAAACAAAACGACCTGCTGATAGAAGGCTTCTTGGGTGGTCCAAATATATATGGGCAAATGATATTAAAGGACAAGTATAGTATAGATAGCACTACTTCCAATTTTACCATGAAAAGCAGCGGCCCACGTGGGCTGAAGGCCGAGCTGATGTGGGGCAGCCGCACAGGTATTTCCTTTTTTTATAGCTATGCAAATACAATTGCCACCTGGCAAAGTGATAGTGTGAACCCGAAGAATGTGTATCAGGTGCAAGCCCCGAGGAACAACCTGATGTTGACCATCAACTATCATTTTTGGCAGAAGAAAACTCGGAACGACCTCTATACAATTAGTGGCTTGGGATACCGATTCAGCCGTCACAAGGAAACTACTAACGACACATATTGGATGAACCGACCAGCACCAACAGCCTTGCCTGTAGTAAATTGTAGGCTGGGGCTTGGCTACCGACATATTTTTACTGGTGGCCGCTGGGTTTTTCATTCGGAGATGTGCATTGGCGGTCCTTTCTTGGTATTTGGCATTGGCTACAAAACCAAGGCAAGCCATGAGCACAAGCCCTTAAACCAAACGGAAGACTGAGGGTCTGTTGGGTTGCATTTTTATGTAAAACTATTTCAACGGCAATCCCTTAATTTTGTAACCTAAATAAAAACACACGAACATGAATCTATCAATTTTCCTAATCAGTATGCCCGGTGGTGGCGAATGGATTATCATACTTATAGCCATCCTGTTATTGTTTGGTGGCAAAAAAATACCGGAACTGATGCGTGGTGTAGGCCAAGGCATGAGGGAGTTCAGCGATGCCAAGAACAGCGTAAAGAAAGACATCGAAGAAGGCATGAAGGCCAAGGACAACGCCCCAGCTCCTACTTCTGAAACGAAGTAAAACCCACTTTTCAACTTATTGAAAAGGCTCCTTTCGGGGCTTTTTCTGTTTATATTTTTACCAAATAAGAATGAAACAATACAAGGTTATCGGGCTGATGAGCGGCACAAGCATGGACGGGGTGGACATGGCTCATTGCCTGCTGAATGAGGAGGACGGTAAGTGGTCGTATGAAATAACCAAGGCCGAAACGGTGGGTTACGATGAAAAATGGCGACTGCGGCTGAGTAAGCTGAACCGCCAGGATGCGGTGACACTTTGGAAAACCCATGTTTTTTATGGCAAATATTTGGGCAGGCTGATAATGAATTTTGTGCACCGCCATAGGTTGGAAGCGGATTTTGTGGCAAGTCACGGCCACACGGTTTTTCATGACCCGGCGACTGGATATACCTGCCAGATAGGTGATGGAGCTTCGCTGGCTGTGGAAAGCGGGCTGCCTGTAGTTTGCGATTTCCGCAGCACCGACCTTGCTCTGGGAGGACATGGTGCCCCTCTTGTGCCAGTTGCCGATAGATTATTATTTGGCCAATACCAATACTGCTTGAACCTTGGAGGCATTGCCAATATCAGCGGCACAAAAAACGGAAAGCTGCTTGCATTCGACATTTGCCCCTGCAATATTGGACTGAACCGTGTGGCAAGAAACAAAGGAAAACACTACGACGAAAACGGCGACATAGCCCGCAGCGGCGAAGTGCATGAAGCCTGCTTGGAGGAAATGAATGACGTTGACTATTACCAAAATTTTGAACCAAAAAGCATGGGCCGCGAATGGATAAATACCGACTTTTGGCATATCACTAAAAACCATGATATGACCAATGAAGACAAAGCTAGAACTTTGGTGGAACATGCAGCAATACAAATTTCAGAAGCACTATACAGTTATATGGATGGTGATGAAAATATACTGGCCAAGCAACAGATGCTGGTGACGGGAGGCGGGGCTTTCAATGGCTTTTTGATGGAACGGATAAAAGCACAATCCCCCGTGCAAGTAATTGTTCCTGATGCACAAACCATTGACAGCAAAGAAGCCCTGGCCTTTGCCCTGCTGGGGGCTTTGCGGTGGGATAGTCAAACAAATACATTGGCTTCTGTAACTGGAGCAAAGAGGGATTCCATCGGCGGGGCTGTTTATTTGCCGTGAATTATGACCGAGTCTTTTGTTTCCAATTCTCTCGATGACTTGCTAGCCTTGGCAGGCAAACTGGTGAAGGCATTCGGCACATACAAAATCATTGCTTTCAAAGGCGAAATTGGTGCCGGGAAAACCACGTTGATAGCCGCCATCTGCAAGCATCTTGGGGTGCATGGAAATATTAGTAGCCCAACATATTCTTTGGTAAATGAATATAAAAGTAACACTGGAACCATCTACCATTTTGACTTTTACCGTTTGCAAAACGAACAAGAAGCTGCCGACATGGGTTTATATGAATACCTTGACAGCGGCCATCTTTGCCTCATCGAATGGCCTGAAAAAGTGGCAGGCATGCTATTGGAGGAACAAGTATTGACAGTAACGATTTCTGTATTAAGTGATAGCAGTAGACAAATACTGATAGATGAAAATTAAACATAAAGTATTCTTTATCGTCACCCTGAACTTGTTTCAGGGTCTGATTCAGATGCTGAAACAAGTTCAGCATGACGGCACATATGAACTAAGAACTCTAAACTAAGAACTCCTAATCCCTATGGCTGGCCCACGCAACAGACATGCAAACGACGATTTGCCAAAAGCAAAAATTTCCCGCGAATCGGTGGGTGAAATGCTGTATATTTTCAAGTACCTGAAGCCTTACCGCCTCAAGTTTTTTCTTGGACTGGTCTTCATTGCCCTATCGGCTCTTAGCACCATGGTTTTTCCTTTTTTGATTGGAAAGATGATAGACTCCGTAGCTCCTGGGCAGCGGCCTGCGGGATTGGAACAGGTGGTGCAAAATCCGCTGAACAATATACTTGACCCCAGTGGCTGGAGTGTTAATTTTATACTTATACTACTCTTCGTTCAGCTTAGTGTACAAATGCTTTTTTCCTTCATGCGTATATACTTGCTTACCGAAGTGGGTGAAAAATCGCTGGCCGATATGCGGGTGGATGTGTTTGGCAAATTGCTGCTCATGCCTATGCAGTTTTTCAGCGAACGCAGGGTAGGTGAGCTCAGCAGCCGCATCAGCAGCGATCTTGGGCAGATTCAGGATATGCTTTCGTTCACGTTGGCAGAATTCATGCGGGGCATTATTACCCTCATTGTTGGGCTTTGTTTGATATTCTTTATCTCTGCAAAACTGGCGGCGGTCATGCTGGGAATTGTTCCTGTGGTGGCTATTGTGGCGGTAGTTTTTGGGGGACGAATCCGAAAAATGAGCCGCAAGGCACAAGATCAATTAGCCGATAGTGGTACGATAGTTCAAGAAGCTTTTCAGGGCATTGGTGTCGTAAAATCTTTTACCAACGAAGGCTTTGAAATGAGTAGGTACAACACAAGTATTCGTGCTGTGGTAAGGACAGCCATTCAGAATGCCCGTTTCCGCGGGGCTTTTGTTTCCTTGTTGATTTTTAGTGTTTTCGGAGCAATAGCGGTGGTGGTTTGGTACGGTGCAGGGCTCATTGGTACAGGTGAACTGAAACCGGGCGACCTCTTCGCTTTCGTAGTGTTCTCTGCCTTTGTCGGCGGCACTTTCGCTGGCTTTGCCGATATGTTCAGTCAACTGCAAAAAACCATTGGGGCAACGCAACGGGTGAGGGAGATATTGAGGGAAAAAGGCGAAAGCATCGAATTGGGTTGGAAGATGGAAGATGGAAGCGGGAAGAATACTGATGCAATGCTTCAAACTTCTAGCTCCCCGCTCCCAACCTTCCCTAAACTCTCCGGATCTGTCCAGTTCCAGGATATACATTTCAGCTACCCAAGCCGCAGCGAAGTGCCGGTGTTGAAGGGCTTGAGCCTTTCGGCTGATGCCGGAAAGCAGGTGGCTATTGTGGGGCCAAGTGGGGCAGGCAAAAGCACTATTGCTGCATTACTACTTCGGTTCTACAATCCAAGCAGCGGAACGATACTTTTTGATGGTAAACCTGCCGATGAATACGACCTACATTTTCTTCGTACCCAAATGGCTTTGGTGCCTCAGGATGTAATACTTTTTGGTGGAAGTATATTTGACAATATCCGTTATGGAAATCCATTGGCAAGTAAAGAAGAAGTGGAGGAAGCTGCTACCAAGGCCAATGCACATGTGTTTATTGAAAAGTTTCCCGAAGGCTACCAGACAGTAGTGGGTGAACGTGGAGTGCAGTTGAGTGGAGGCCAACGGCAGCGAGTAGCAATAGCTCGTGCCATTCTAAAAAACCCAAGTATCCTGATACTCGACGAAGCTACAAGCAGCTTAGATAGTGAAAGTGAAACCTTGGTGCAGGAAGCTTTGGAAAGCCTGATGAAAAACCGTACCAGTTTTGTGATTGCCCATCGCCTCAGCACCATCCGCAATGCCGACCAAATCTTGGTACTCGACCATGGAATCGTTTCTGAAAGCGGCACCCACGAGCAACTGATGAAACAGGAAAACGGCCTATACCGTAAGCTCACAGAACTGCAGTTTGAAGGGTATGAAAAGGTGGGGTAATTGTTTTATCCTCTGCCTTGCCTTGGCCCACCTTGACGGTTGCCTCGCCACGAACCTCCTCTTGGCGATTTGCCGCCATCCCCCGTACGAGCCATACGTGTATGGGTATTCCTTTGCTGGGGCTTGGCCTGAGGTATAGTTGTTTCCACCAGCGGGTATGGATGTCCATCAGTTACAGGCACCGATTTTCCAATCAGTTTTTGTATATCCTTTAGGTATGCCTTTTCCTCTTCATCGCAAAAAGAAATAGCAATGCCACTTGAGCCTGCCCTACCTGTTCTGCCTATGCGGTGAACGTATGATTCGGGCACATTGGGCAGCTCAAAATTAATCACGTGCGAAAGCTCATCTATATCTATACCTCGGGCGGCAATATCGGTAGCCACCAATACTCTGATGATTCGAGATTTGAAATTAGTCAAAGCCCGCTGCCTTGCATTCTGCGATTTGTTGCCGTGGATTGCTTCGGCTTTCACCCCGCTTTTGGCAAGGTCTCGGGCTACTTTGTCGGCACCATGTTTGGTGCGGGTAAATACCAAAGCAGATATAATAGATTTATCATCCAACACATGTTTTAGCAAGTCTTTCTTATTTCCTTTGTCTACAAAATAGATCGTTTGGGCTATGGTTTCAGCAGTAGAAGAAACGGGTGTGACTTCCACTTTCATCGGCTTCACCAAAATGGTATTGGCCAGTTTCTGTATTTCGTCGGGCATGGTAGCTGAGAAGAACAAACTTTGCCTGCGATGGGGCAACTTGGCCACTATCTTTTTCACATCATGTATGAAACCCATGTCCAGCATACGGTCTGCTTCGTCCAGCACAAATATCTTCAGGTGTTGCAAGCTGATATAGCCTTGGTTCATCAGGTCGAGCAAGCGGCCAGGTGTGGCAACAAGTATATCCACGCCACGTTGCAGGGCATCCGTTTGGGGTTTTTGGCCTACCCCACCAAATATCACCAAATGCCTGAGCCCAAGAAATTTTCCGTAGGCTTTGAAGCTTTCTTCTATTTGTATGGCAAGCTCGCGGGTGGGGGTAAGTATCAGCGACCTGATTTGTCGCGGCCCTTTGCTGTTTACATGATTCTCGCTCAGTAGTTGCAAAATAGGGATTGCGAATGCAGCTGTTTTTCCTGTTCCTGTTTGGGCACATCCAAGCAAGTCGTTTTGTGCGAGCACTAGGGGGATTGATTGTTCCTGAATGGGAGTTGGGGTTGTGTATCCTTCATTTTTCAGAGCCCGAAGGATTGGCTCAATAAGGTTTAATTGGTCAAATGACATTAAGAATAATTGGTTTGAAAAAGCGGTTGAAAAAAACTTCCATTCGCCCGGCATCTATGTTTCTGTGATGCTCTTGTTAAAAAAATAATACGGCACAAAGGTAAGGGCAATGCCTCTTTGTGGTTCGTATGGATAAGAAACAAGCAAAGAGTGGCTTTTGTTTTGAAGGACTAAAACAAAAGCTTTTGGTATTCTAGTATGGTAGAAACTACGAATTAAAATCTTAGGAAAATTGCGTTATGAAAGAATGGAAACAAGCTAAAATCGTCAATCGTTTTTTCTGGCCTAAAAATCAATTCATAGCCGCCAATTCATGTATCTGCTGCTCCATCAGGCGGCAGTTTATCCATTCGTTGTCGAACACGGTTGGGTATTTTTCGTAGAAGCTGATGGCGGTTTCGTTCCAGTCGAGCACCATCCATTCCAGCTTGCGAACTTTCTCGCGGTCGGCCAGTTTTATGAGTTCGCCAAATAGTTTTGTGCCCACACCCATGCCCCGGAAAGATTGGTTCACCACAATGTCGTCCAGATATATACAACGACCTTTCCAGGTGCTGTATTTGTAGAAATACAAAGCCATGCCTACCATTTTGCCCTTAGCTTCTGCTGCCAAAAAATGAAAGCAATGGTCGATGCTACAGAAGTC
>SHWZ01000064.1 GCA_009693575.1 Flavobacteriaceae bacterium
TAATACTTCCGTCGACCGTCAAGCTAATCCCTGGCAGGTTGCTCTCCAGCATTGCCCGCTTCCGTTTTTGCCCAACAGAGCAAGATTAAACACCATTACAAAAACAACGACTACTTCTGAAAAATAAACAGCATCAAAAATGTCCATTAGAGAACATCGTCTCTGAAAAAGCATCAAAAATGTCCATTACTCCTACCAATTCATTTACCTTTCACCTGCCAGTACTACTTTCGCTGCATGAATATTGTCATTGGCGGCGACCATGCCGGATACGAATTAAAAGCCAAGTTAATTGGGCTTTTGCAAGCCGCTAACCAATTGTCTGATATTGGGCCTTTCTCAGCCGAAAGTTGCGACTACCCCGACTTTGCACACCCACTAGCCGAAGCAGTGGCGACTGGCAAAAGCGAACTGGGTATACTTATTTGCGGCAGCGGAAACGGAGTATGCATGACAGCCAACAAACATCAAGGAGTGCGGGCAGCACTTTGTTGGAATGTGGAAGTGGCCAGCCTTGCCCGACAGCATAACAACGCTAACGTGCTGTGCATCCCAGCCCGCTTTGTGGACGAAGCCACAGCAGTTGCCATGGTGAATACGTTCCTGTTCACAGCCTTTGAAGGTAGCCGCCACCTAAACAGAACAGCTAAAATAGACCTGCCATGAGAATTCGGAATTTCATTATTAAACTTTTTGTCAGCACGATTTCTGTGATGTTTGCTGTATATTTTCTGGGTGGGGTGCACCTTGTGCCCAAAGACGATTTTGTTTCGGCAGTGATGCTGGCCTCAGTGCTTGGCCTGTTGAATACTTTGCTAAAGCCCTTGCTTGTTTTGCTAACGCTTCCTGTCACCCTATTTTCATTTGGGCTGTTTCTTTTGGTAATAAATGCAGGCATCATCATGCTTGCTGATAGGCTGCTCCCCAGTTTTACGGTGGATGGATTCTGGTGGGCATTAGCGTTCAGCTTCATTGTTTCTATCCTCAGCAGCCTCATGGAAAATGTGTTGCGGCGTGATAAAATTTTGGTGACAGAAGAACCAAAGGACAATACCAAAGACAGCCTGTGAAAAATACCTTCTTTACTTTCCTGCTTCTGGGCTCCAATTTGCTTTCTGGGCAGACCGCAACCCTTTCGGGGCACGTGTCTGATGCTTCAAAAAAAACACCTGTAGATGCTGCCAATGTGCAAGTCAAAGGAACTTCAAGGAGCATTTTTACAGACGAAAAAGGCAACTTTGAACTGAAGAACCTGAAGCCGGGAGAGTATACCATCGAGGTGTCGCTACTGGGCTACGAAAGACAACTATTTACAGAGATAAAACTAAAGGCTGGCGAACCCTACAAGCTGAATGTGGTGCTGGAACAAAGCGTTGTGACGCTTGACCAAAATGTAAAGATTGTAGGCAAGCGTCCATTGGTTGACGTGGACAAAACCCAAACCGTGAACACCATTGGCCAAGACCAGATAGAACTAGCTCCCGTGCGGCAAGTGCAGAAGTTGATTAATACCCAAGTGGGCGTTATGAATTCGCCAACAGGGATAAATATTCGTGGTGGTCGCAGCTACGAAACGGGCTTTTACATAGATGGGGTGAATGCGACCGACCCACTGGGCGGCACAGGCTTCGGGATAGACCTGGGGGCAAATGCCATGCAGGATATAGAAATAACAACCGGTGGGGTGGGTGCTGAAATAGGTGATGCCACGGCAGGAGTGGTGAGTGCCCGAACAAAAAGCGGAGGAGAAAAAACAGAGTTCAGCCTGAACTACAAACGCGACAATTTTGGCAACTACAAAAACTCTCCAGCGGTTTGGAATCAGCAAGCTATGGAAATGAATCTGGGCGGCATGTTGTGGAAGAAAAAGCTCAAGAAGAAATTCAAATATTATACAACCCTTCGGGGCAATTTTTCGGACGAGTTCTATCGGAATCCTGCCAAGCAACTGGTGTCTTCGTTATATCCAAATACTTTCTGGAGCCCCTACCAAGACAACCGCTGGAGTGGGATGCTGAAACTGAATTATGATTTCAGTGCCAAAAAAAAATTGAGCTTCACCTACCTGCGTTCGCTCACCATTAATCAAGACATGAATATGCTGCGGGTAACTGGCAACGATGTTGGTTTTAACCCCGGCTACCAGTATTTGTTCAGCAAGCAGATGGACAATGCCAACACCTTCACCCACGATAATTATTTGGCTATACTCAATTTTCAGCATACGACCTCCAAACGGTTCTTCTATAAGGCTAACTTGTCACGGATGTTTGTGAACCTGCGGGGAGATGCCAATGGTCGTCCATGGCGGCCTGCCAGTGTCGACCAGCAATTTGACCCCGATAATATCATCACATTTCCTTCCACTTATTTCAGCACAAACGACAGTTTGAATTTTGTGAACCCCGCCAATGGATTATATAACAACAATGGCATTGCCACCCTTTGGCACCACCACTATGTTGAAGAGTATGCCTTGCGATGGAACGGAACCTATTTTCACGGAAAAGCTGGAAACAAGCTGAACTTTGGCACAGAGATGAAGTTTCAGGAGCTGCTGTGGATAGATATAAACCGCCCATGGGTAGGGGCTCCTATTCAACTGGCCAATGGCCAAAACACACAAAGCTTCCGCTTGGGCGATGCTTCTGATATATGGAAAGTGAATGTGCGTCGAGGAGCTGCTTTTGTTACCGATAAAATAAAGTATAAAGGACTAGCGGCCGATATGGGTCTCCGTTTTGAATACTGGGCTCCAGGCCGATTTGTAGACGATGCGGTGAACAATCCCAAGTCACCAATCAGGGACGAAATACGCAAAGACTATTTGCAAACGAGTACCAAGATTAGTGGCCTGCGGTATAAGTTCCGATTGCTTCCCAAAATAGCTGCCAGCTTTCCCATCCGCGAGAACCAAATGCTTTATTTTAACTACGGGCACAGCACCATTTTGCCACATCCTTCCTATATATATCAAGGGCTAAACCCGGAGTATACCGACCGCAGCACCCTTGCCCGTTTGGGTAACCCGAACTTGAACCCCGAAGTGGACATCAGCTACGAACTTGGGCTTAAGTCACAGATTACCAGCAACGATGCCCTGGCCATAGCAGCTTATGTTAAGGATAAATATGATTTCATCACCTCTGCCAGTGTGCTAGTGGCCGATGTGAGCGGGAGGATGGTGAGCCGCACCTTGCGTATCAATAGCGATTATGCACGCATACGTGGCCTCGAGGTTTCGTATATCAAACGCATCAAAACATGGTTTTATGGGCAGGCTTCCATATCCTATATGAATGCAACCGGGCAAAGTGCCTCTGCTTCCGAATCGTTGAAGGAACTTCTCGCAACAGGGGCCAAAGAAGACACCAAAGATTTCTACCTGCCTTGGGACAAACCAATTGACATCAAGCTGAACACCACCTTTAAAAAAGACGATAAGAAAGGATTTTTTAAAGGACGGCTAAACAAGATGGCTTTTTATCTGGAAGGAACTTTCCGCAGTGGAAGGAGGTATACTCCATATATATTTACGGGTTACGAACCAGCCACCAACCGCCCAATATGGGTTACTGACCCCAACCCTGAAAGCCGCAATGCCAAGCTAGGCACCAACTGGTTTTGGATGGACCTGAACTTTAGGAAGTGGTGGACGTTCAAAAAGAAATACCAATTGGCCCTCACCATAGAGGTGACAAATATATTCAATAGCAAAAACGCAGCGATAGTGAACCCCGTGACAGGCAAGGCTTATGCACCAGGGCAAGATGTGCCCACCGAATGGCAAGACCCCCGATACATAGACCCCCGCGACCCACGCAGCAGCAGCACACCACCCACCGACCCGGCACGTTACCTCGAGCAAAGGCATTACTTGCTGGGGCTTAGTTTTAAACTATAAACAAACCACAGGCAGCTTTCCCCAGAGGCAAGAAACATCGTTCAAAAGTCAGGTGGAAACACCTGACACCGCATTGAATCTTCCGAAAGTGCCCCAGCGGAACACTACCTACATTACCCTTAATCCGACCTTCCATAAAAAAAGGAAAACCTCCTTTTTTGAATAACTCTTGTCTTTTTTATAGACAAGTCGAAAATCCCCCATTTTAATTTAACATTTTCCGAGATAGTTCCTTTGCTATATGAATAAACTTTAAATGTGTTGATTTTGGGAGATTTTTCAGAGACGACGGCAAATTGTGAAAAGGGGATGCTACCCAAACCAATGTATCATTTAAAACTACCTTAATAAGGTCATATCTTTTTATACTTTTGAAGTAAATGAATAACGTATTAGTCTCGTTCTTTTTTGACTTTAGTAAATTTCTACCAGTCTTTATTCTAAACGTATCATTTGAAAACCATCTAGCATTTGGCTGACTAATAGCGAGCCCAAAATGGATAGTAAAAAATAGTATAAAAAAGGCTTTAAGCATTTTATTTTTTACTATGGGTCTTGGTCGCCTTTGGGATTTCAGTTTCAGTATGATCAATATATTTTTTTTCACAGCCGTGTCTTCCAAAGCATGGCTTGAACGAGGCTGAGACTCGAGGTCTTTCGTAATGCAATATCTAGTCGGCTTAGTTTTAAATTTCAAACTCCAACCGCTCTCCCCTAACGGCTTCATTCACTTTGCCATTTTCGTAGGCAAGTTGTCCGCTTACAAAAGTATATTCAACGGATGAAGTAAATGCTTGTCCTTCAAGTGGGCTCCAGCCACATTTGTACAACAGATTTTCTTTGGAAACGGTGGTGGGGTTTTTCAGGTTCACCAGCACAAGGTCAGCATGGTAGCCTTCGCGGAGGTAGCCACGTTCTTTTATCCTAAAACAAACGGCAGGGCTGTGGCTCATTTTCTCCACCACTTTTTCCAAGGATAGTCTCCCTTCACGCACAAACTCCAGCATCATGCTGAGCCCATGTTGTACTAATGGCAAACCTGCATATGCTTTTGGATAAGGGTTTTGTTTTTCTTCCCAGGTATGTGGTGCATGGTCGGTGGCAATAATGTCGAGGTGGTCATCGAGCAAGGCGAGCAGCAATTGCTCTTTGTGCTTGGCCGCTTTGATGGCAGGATTGCATTTGATGAGGTGGCCAAGTCGTATATAATCATCAGCAGAAAACCAGAGGTGATGCACACATACTTCGGAGGTGATTTTTTTGTCTTTCAACGGAATATCATTCCTAAACAAAACCAGTTCATCCGCCGTACTGATATGTAAAATATGAAGCCGGGTGCCATGCTTCTTGGCCAAGTCCACCGCCATGCTGCTGCTGTTCAGGCATACTTGCTCGTTGCGTATCGCTGGGTGGCAGTGAGCAGGAATATTTTCACCGTATTGAGTTATATACTTAGACAGATTTTCATTCACCAACTTGTCGTCTTCGCAGTGTGTAGCAATCAGGTTCGGAGCATTGGCAAATATTTTCTCCAACAGGGGCTCATCGTCCACTAGCATATCGCCCGTGGACGAGCCCATGAAAATCTTGATGCCACAAACGGTCTTTAGGTCGGTCCGCATCAGTTCATCATAGTTGTGCAGACCCGTGCCCATGAAAAAGGAATAGTTGGCGGCAGAGCTTCTTGCGGCAATGTCATATTTCTGTTGAAGCAACTCTTGAGTGAGGGCGGGGGGCTTGGTATTTGGCATCTCCATAAACGAAGTGACACCGCCAGCCACCGCAGCCCGGCTCTCGGAATGTATATCCGCTTTTTGGGTCAATCCCGGTTCTCGAAAATGCACTTGGTCGTCGATGACCCCTGGCAAAAGATGCAATCCTGTGGCATCAATTTCTCTTGTGACAGTTTGGTCTATAAAACTAGCTATCTTTTCGATGCGGCCATTTTTTATGAGCAAGTCGGCCACCATGGACTGGCCTTCGTTTACCATTATTGCGTTTTTTATCAGGGTGCTGCTCATTTTCTTCTATGGGTTAAAACGAAATGTTGTTTGCTAGGTGTCGGGCAAAAAATTTTATGAATAACACGTCAAAAATAATGGCCGCTGCCGCTATAGTGGTGTTTGCCTATTGTACCCCAAAACCAATCACCCAAAGACAAGGCCGATGATTGCAATGCCTCAGCGGCAACCTTTGTGTCCACCATTGAACCGCTAATGAAGGCTAAATGCCAGAATTGCCACAGCAACGGAAACGGTGCAGATGGCGTGAACCTTGAAGGTTACGAAAATATCAAAAAACAGGCGGCCAAGGGAATCTTGATGAAGGTGATTGAACACCAAGAAGGCGTGCCTCGTATGCCCAAGATGGCCAGCAAATTTTCAGACTGCGACATAAACCAAGTGAAGGCTTGGATAGCTGCCGGGATGAAGGAGTAAGAATTGCTGAATTAGGTTATGCCTATTAGGATATAAAATTGCTTTGTCACTTTTCTTTTCCTTGATGGAAAGAATAGTAACCAAAAGAAAAATCAAGGCTCTGTTATTTTTCTTGAAAATCTAATGCAAACATTTCTTGCCACGCAGTCGGAGGTGTTTTGCAACTTGATTTCAAAGGCATAAATTTGGTTCAGTTTTGGTTGCAAAAACCCCCCTGCTTTCGCACACCTCCGCACAAATGTTCATGTTGATTTTCATGCGAGAAATAACAAGGACGGCAAATACTCAAAACATACCCTAGATAAGTGTTTTTTATGGCACAAGAAATTATTCAATTACTTCTTGAATTAGCAAGTTGGCGAATTCCATAATTGGTTCATCATTTCCCCTTCCTCCTCCTGAGTTCCGATTGTATCAACGTCAGTTCCCTGCCAGCCTGTCCTTTTGCTGAGGTATTCTCTTGTGCCCGGCGGATGAGGTAGGGCAGCACTGCTTTTACAGGGCCATAGGGTACATATTTGGCTACGTTGTATCCAGCATTGGCGAGGTTGTAGCTAATGTGGTCGCTCATGCCAAGCAATTGAGAAAAGTATATGCGTTTGTCGGCTTTGTCCACGCCATGTTTGTTCATCAATTCGACGAGCAACATGCTGCTTTCTTCGTTGTGTGTGCCTGCACACACGTAGGTGTTTTGTATCTGTTCTATACAGAATTCTAACGCTTCATTGTAATCTGCATCACTTGCAGCTTTGCTTAGTTGAATTGGGTTGGGATAACCAAGTGCCAATGCCCTTTCACGCTCTTTTTCCATATAGGCTCCCCGCACCAGTTTTACCCCACACTGCCAGCCACCTGCAGTGGCTTTTTTATGAAGTTCTTTCAGGTATTCCAATTTGTCAGATAGATATAATTGAACGGTGTTGTAAACAATGGCCGTATGCATGTTGTATCGTGCCATCATAGTTTCAGCCAAATTATCAATGGCGGGCTGAACCCAACTTTCTTCAGCATCTATAAACAAACGGACTCCATATTCATTCGCTTTCCCGCAAATGGTATCCATGCGGTGCAGGATAGCTTCTTGGGCAGCTTGCTCTACAGGGCTGAGTGACGCACCCATTGCTATTTTCTCCAACAAATCGAAACGTGCAATACCCGTGACTTTAAACACTGAAAACGGGATGGCTGGATTTCCCTTGGCTTTTTCTATTGTTCTGATAATTTCTTCGGTGCAAGCTTCAAATACGGCTGTTGTTTCCTCCCCTTCCACAGAGTAGTCGAGTATGGTACCCACCTTGTATTTCCAAAGATTTTGGATTGCAGCAGTGCAGTCCTCAATATTCTCTCCTCCACAAAACTGAGCAAAGACGGTGCGACGAATTATTCCTTTCACTGGTAGTCGCAGTGAAAACGCCAAGTTCACCAAACAGGGGCCAGCATTCACCAACCAACCTAATCCAAGAGCTCTAAAAAGTAAATGTGCACGCCGCAATTGGCCAACGCTCTTTGATTGAAATGCTATTTCAGTATTTTTGAAAGATATATCGGGCATAAGAATTTGCTGGCAATATTCGGGCAGGGAAAAAGAACGCTTTTGTGCCAACCAAAAACTTTGGAACCTATTTGGCTAATTGCTCTTCGGCTTTATCGAGCCTAGCAAACAGCCTGGCAAAATATTGATGCCGCACTTTCTCTGCTGCACCGTCAAGCCTTATGCAGCGTTTGAAACAGTTCTCTATCCGTTCCAATACTTCCTTGCAATAGGCTTCGTTGGTGGTGGTGAGATAATCCAATGTTTGTAACCCCTGAAACATCCGCAGACCTTCATGCGATTTCACCAAGAACACACCATTCAGCAAAGGAATCTCTGAAAAATAGGCGGTAATTTTTCCATCACCATTGCGGGTTTTATAACCGCGGTTAATGTCCTCTTGCAATTGTTCCAGTATCTGCCGCAGTTCATTCAGCAGTGCCAAGCTAGTCTTAGGGCTGTCTATGAATCCGCTTTCATGATAATATACCAGTTGTTTTATATACACATCCAGAATTTCGTCGAAGAATATCTCCGTGCTGTCGGTATGTTGGTAAAAGCCGTTCATCAAGGCACTCTGTTGCAGTTGTTCTTTCACTTCGCTCACAAAGGCGGGACTAAACTTTTTGCCTTCTAATCGTGCATTATTCAGGAAAGATTTATTCCAAACAAAAATTTTAAATGCCGAAAACAATTCTGAATTAAATATACGCAAAATTTTCAACTCCTCATTAATCTGGTACAGCATGGTGCCGGGCATGTTCGTGAGGCTTTTGGCAAAATCAACAATGCTATTTATATGTGATAAAATGGCTGTGTCAACCGAGCCATGTTCAAATTTTTCAAACACAATTCCTCTTGACTTGGCGTTGATAAACATCTCGAAAGGCAGGTGCCATTCTTGACAAATCAGTGCAAACTCATCAAAGCTGAGTGGAGTCTCGCATCGCATGCGTCGGTAGGCACTATCGGCACTCACCTTCAGCAGGTCTTGCAGTTCTTGAGCTATATTATACTTTTTGCCAAAGGTTTCGTTGATATAGGCAAATAGCCTGCGTTGGGCGGAGTCTTGTTCTGTATTTGGCATTGTGCAATATTAAGGCTATCTCAATCTTTCAAAAAGCCAAACTTACCCGCATTGTAGTCCTCAATGGCTTGTTGAATTTCTTCTTCCGTATTCATCGCAAATGGCCCGTAGCCTACAAAAGGTTCGTTCAGTGGTTCGCCACTTATACACTAGCAAAATACTGTTCTTGCTTGCTTTGATATGTATTTCGCCGTCCTCATTTTTCAGTTGCAAATAATGATTTTCGGGCACCTTGTGTTCATTCACGGTTATTGCTCCATCAATCACCAATATGCCTGAGTTGAAATTGGCTGGCAAAGTGAGAGAAAAATCAGCCGTTGCTCAGGTGCATATCATACATATTTACTGGTGAAAAAGTATCTACAATGCCTTTCACCCCATTGTATTCCCCAGCCACCACATGCACCCTTCCCATATTGCCTGGCAGTGTGTAGGCAGGCTTAGTGCCATGTAAAATACTTTGGTATTTTGGACTAGTCATTTTGTGTTTTTTGGGCAGGTTTATCCATAACTGCACCATCTCAAAAGCCCCACCTTTTTTGTCAAAATTTTTCTCGTGGTATTCTTTGTGCAACACACCGCCGCCTGCAGTCATCCATTGTATATCGCCCGCGTTGATAATACCGTGGTTGCCCTTGCTGTCGTGGTGCTCTACACCACCCCTTCTACCCCACGATACTTGCTGATAGCAAGCTTGCTTGCGGCTTGGACAGTATTGCCCAGCGAAGACGACAGGAAAGCCAGCATACCGCCCCAAAATCCTTTTTTGATAAATTCGTTTCTTTTCATTGTTGATTCAGTTTGTTTTGAATGAGTTGCAAATTTAGCTGCGGCAATTATAGTATTTCAGCAGCAGCCAAAGCCTTCCTCACATTGCCATATTTGAGCAGCAGTTTGTTGGCAGCAATTTCGCTTAGTTTCAGTTTCTCCATCAGCATGAGCGTGCCTCGTTTCACCAGCTTGTTGTTGCTCAGTTGCATGTCCACCATCTTGTTGTCCTGCACCCGTCCAAGTTGTATCATCACTGAAGTAGAAAGCATATTAAGCACCAGCTTTTGTGCGGTGCCCGATTTCATACGGGTGCTGCCAGTCACAAACTCAGGGCCTACCACCACCTCCACTGGAAATTTAGCAACTTTGGCAATTGCACTTCCTTTGTTGCAAACTATACATCCTGTTACCAATCCCGCGGCATTGGCTTTTTGCAAAGCACCCGCCACATATGGCGTAGAGCCAGATGCAGCAATGCCTACCAATACATCTTTCTTGTTTATTTTGTGTTTCAACAAATCCTTCCAACCTTGTTCAGTATCGTCTTCGGCAAACTCCACCGCCTTGCGGATAGCTTTATCTCCTCCTGCTATCAGCCCTACCACCATGCCTTGTGGCACTCCAAACGTAGGAGGGCATTCGGATGCATCCACAATACCAAGTCGGCCACTAGTGCCAGCACCTATATAAAACAAGCGGCCTCCGGCTTTCATTTGCTTCACCGTTGCCGCCACCAGTTTTTCTATTTTGGGGATGCATTTGGCAATGGCTAAAGGAACAGTTTTGTCTTCGGCATTGATGCTTTGCAACAACTCCTTCACCGACATTTTTTCCAAGTGTCGGTAGCGTGAGTCTGTCTCGGTAGTGGTTTTGGCCATGCAGCAAAAGTAATGAGAATGATAGAACGCAGAGGCACAGAGAACGCAGAGATTTTCATTTCGATGTGCCACCCTGTCCTGTGGAGAGGGAAGGGTGAGGTCTGAACGCAGAGGCACAACCTGTCCCATCGTCGCGGGAGAGAACCCACAAAATTTTATATCATTGATTCGACAATGTGCCGCCCCTCTCCCTTCGGAGAGGGGTTGGGGTGAGGCTATCAACACCACACCTTCAGCTTCTCACCCATACTCAACTCCACTATGCCTTCCAGCATGATGGGTTCGCCATCCACATGGGCGAGGGTGGGTGCGTCCAAGTATATCGATAGTTTGTTTGTCTGAAAAGTTTTGTAGTAAGACGATTTGCCAATACTACCATAAAACAAACGATGAGCTTGAATTGGGAATTGGCTGAAAGGTATTTTCTTTAAGAAACAAATGTCCATCAGCCCATCGTTCACACTGGCTTTGGGGGCAATGCGAAAATTGTTGCCAAACTGATTGCTGTTGCATATGCTAAGCAGCCAAGACTTCTGTGTTTGCTTTCCATTTGCACCTTCATATAAAAAAACTATTTCTGCACTCAATTTATACTCTTTGAAAACAGCTTTCACATAGTTGCCAAACCCCCTTCCGGGCATATTGGCAAAGGCATGTGCAACCTGTGCGTCGAAACCAATACCTGCCACATTAAACACCAAATGTTCGTTCAGCTTGATACAGTCCAAGTCCTGATACTGTGCGTGATTAAAATGCTGCAAAGCCCTTTGAATATTCATAGGAATTTTCAAGTGCCTAGCCAGTCCATTGCCCGACCCAAGCGGCAGCAG
>SHWZ01000065.1:0-10000 GCA_009693575.1 Flavobacteriaceae bacterium
ATTGGCCTTTCAGCTCCAGGGCAGTTCGAAATATCGCTATCGCAAAACAGCGGCTATGGTGCATCGCTAAACCTCACACCCGTTTCGGGCAGTGTGGCTACCACGGTGGTTTATGTGCGATACAATCCATCGGCGGCGGGCTCGCACAATGGCAACATTAATTGCAGCAGCACGGGGGCTACTTCTGTGGCAGTGGCTGTAAACGGTACTACAGGTTCGGTTTCGCCAGTCATTATTACCTCTATAAGTGCCCTCAATACATTTACCACCACAGCAGGAACACCCAGCAGCAGCCTTTCATTCACCGTCACGGGGAATGATCTGACGGCAAACTTGGTTGTAACCGCACCAACTAGCTTTGAAGTTTCGCTATCGCAAAGCAGCGGATTCGGCAGCACAGTTTCGTTCAGCCCCAGCAGCGGCAAGGTGAACAACGGAACTGTATATGTGCGTTATAATCCATCGGCGGCAGGCTCGCACGGCGGCAACGTAGTTTGCAGCAGTACCGGGGCTACCAGCCAAAATGTAGCGGTGAGCGGCAACTCTACTGGCAACCCAATACCAGCCATAGTGGCTTCGGTATCATCACTCAATGTGTTTTCTACCAGTACTAGCACACCATCCAATTCGCAATCGTTCACTGTGTCGGGAACAGACCTTACGGCTAATCTCACGGTGACCGCTCCTTCCAGCTTTGAGGTTTCACTCACTTCGGGCAGCGGCTTTGGCAGCTCGGTTTCGTTCACGCCAACCAGTGGCAAGGTGACCAATGCAACAGTATATGTACGCTACAACCCAAGTGTGGCAGGCCCGCATAGTGGCAATGTGGTGTGCAGTAGCAACGGGGCTACCAACCAAAATGTGTTAGTGAGCGGCACTACTTCAGGCACAGTTTCGCCTGTTATTACCGTTTCTACCAATTCACTCGTGGCATTTTCCACCCAAGTGGGCACACCTTCATCTACCCAATTGTTTAATGTGCTTGGCACAGACCTGAATGGCCTTCTAGTGGTTTCAGCTCCTGCTGATTTTCAAGTATCGCTCAGTTCGGGCAGCGGCTTTGGCGGTTCGGTTACTTTTTCTCCAAGTGGCGGCAAGGTTAATAATGGGAATGTATATGTTCGTTACAATCCCACCACATCAGGCAGCCACAACGGAAATGTGAGTTGTGCCGCTGCAGGAGCGACCACACAGGATGTATCTGTGAGCGGCACAGCCACTGTGCCAGCCGGTCCTGTGGTTACTGCAACAAATATTTCCAACGCATTTACCACCACGGTCGGCACACCGTCAGCACCGCAGGCCATGGCCGTCAGTGGCAGCAACCTCACCGCTGATGTATCTGTGACAGTACCTACGCATTTTGAAATTTCGTTGAATGTGGGAACTGGATTTACCAATAGCCTTACCCTGACCAAAAGCGGAAGCAGTGTTTCGACCACCATCATTTATGTTCGCTATAATCCAGCGGGAGCAGGAAGCCATAGCGGCAGCGTGAACGTTGTCAGCCAAGGTGCGAATACGCAGAATGTGAATGTGAGCGGCACGGCAGCACCAATCGGGATTAAGGATGCCGAAGTTGAACTGCTGAAAGTATATCCAAACCCGGCTACTGATAGATTAAACATTGTGAGCAATTGCCAAGGTAGCATTGTTGCCGAAGTATTGTCGGCTGACGGCAAAATAGTTTCTTCAGAAAAGGCGATCGGTAATAGCATTTCGGTATCGGGGCTTGCTCCCGGCATTTACCTATTGAAGCTAAGCAACAGTAATGGGGAAATACTGGTTTCACGATTTGTGAAGCATTGAAAAATAAACTTATTATAGAAAAAGGCGGCTATTAGCTGCCTTTTTTATTTCTTGACAACTCATCTTAGTTAGTAGCGTTATCAACCTTTTACCAAAAGCAAATAAAGCTAGAACTTGAACTGCAAGCTCAACCGCACCCCAAAAGGCCGAACAGGCAAGGTGCTGTTAGCATGGCTATCAAGATAAGTAAGGCGGTGTACAAAGTCAACTCGTAAGACCTTAAAAATATTTTCAATACCATAACCAACTTCTGCATAAGGTATATTGTTGAACGGCCTGAAGGTGGTGACTTCCTTTTGTTCATCGTCAAGTTTCGGTATCAGGTTTAGGTTCTTCTGGCTGATGCTGCCCCATACCATCCTACCATTGGCAAAAAGTCGGAGCTTCCATTTTTTCACTACTGGAATACGGTTAAAAAACAAGCCCTCAAAATGATGCTCATACTCACCGCTTAGGCTTTGGTCGCTTACAAATTCACAAAACCGCATCAGGTTGAAAGTTTTTGAATTGTAAATGAATGATTGGTTGCCATACTGTACATCAAGAAGAGGGTATGGGAGAGCCCCAAAAAATTTAATGAAACTCACTTGATAGTAGCCAGTGCCATACCTGCGGAAGAAAACAGTGTGCTGAATGTTCGCCCTTAGTTTGTGATAGTCGAACTGGCTGCCAAGAACATTCTTGGCTCCTTTGGTGTAGGCCAGTAAATAGATGGGGCGGTTGTTGTCGCCCACGTTTATGCGGTCGTTGTCATTCTGTATGTAAATATCTTTGCGACAATAGCGAATCTCTGCGGTGGCATTGGCGTTGGTGAAGTTTTGGGTGTGAATGCCACTGTACAAATAGTCGAAGTTCCAGCCGCCATAAGGCTCTGTTGCAGTAAATCTTTTGTGTTCCAATTTCAGTCGGGTTGTGAAGCCCTTGGCTGGAGCTAATTCATACATGAGCCTATGCTGGCTCACATAGCCCCAACGCCCAATGCGTGAAAAAAGAGAAACAGCAGTGAAGAGGTTGCCAGCAGTACTTATATCACTAGGGATTAAGCCAACAGCCTCCACATCGTTTTTGTAGTCATATACTATCTTATTCCATGGCTTGCGTTTTAGCACATAGTCTAGGCCACCCCCAAACTTCCAACGTTGGTCTTTTAATGCGTAAGCACCATAAACACGCCAGTAAAAATTGCGGTTCATCGTATAGTTCGATTTTATCCCTAACCTAAAACGGTGGCCTTCCACAATGTTGTTGTTGTATAGTTGGATGTAGGGGCCAATGTCTATCTTGCCGATTCGTTTGTAGCCGCCTACCAAAAGTTCTACATAATCTACATACGTTTTTATCACCGGAAGTTCTTTCAGGCTATCCACCATTTTCAGAAAACGCTCATCGTTACTTTTACCAAGGCTAAGCCTTTGTTTCAGCCAGAAACTATCTTCTTGAAGCTTGCTGTCTTCGGCCACCTCTATCCGTTCGTCGAAAAACTTAAGGGGCCTTTGCTTGTTCGGAATAATTTTGCTTGAGGTAGTATAATATTTGGCCAGGATCCCTGCCGAAAACTTAGTCACTTGGTCAATATCCATAATGAGGCGTGTACGCACTGGCATCCAACATCCGGATTTTGTGGGTTCAAATTCTTGTTGAAATCCTATTTTTTCTATAAAATTTAGATTCGCCGACTTGTCTACTTCAAGCACAATGCGTTTCATAGCAAAGGATCCCTCTTCAATCCACACGGTACCACTAAACTGCAAGTCGTTTTTACGGCGTTTACGAATGCTGATCTCCCAAACTTTTCTACCATTTTCTTCGCTACTGTCCATTAGCCTTAGGTAGTAATTTTGTTTGTAGAATTTGCCTACTGGCGAGGGTAATTGCTTGTCAATTATCTTTATCCAGTTGTCGTAGAAATTATATTCCTGAAATACAGAGCCGGTCAATTGCGAAATAGTGCTGCCATCCTCCACTCCTACCCCAGTTATTTTGGTAGCCTTTATGTATTCTTTAACTCGATAAGGGTTTTTGAGTAAATAAAAATCGGTGACTGATTCAGAGATAAATACAGGCAGCACAGGCCGTCCATCTTCACCCGCTAGGTGATTGGCAGTATCTAATATGGCTCCCAGTTTCTTGGCCAAAGGATTGTTCTTTAGGTCTTTCGATATGTTGTTCACTGCTAGTTCCAGCTTGTTGAAGTTTTCACATTCGTAGGATTCGAGCTGTGCTGGGTCGTTGAACCTTCTGTGAGCCAACAGACTGTCAATAATAATTAATGCACGGTTGGCTTTCGGCTTTATCACCATCCCAGTCAGCTCTACCCTGCTTTGTTTAAGTTGAAAGTCTATGACTTGTATAGTCCCAATCACGACTGCTTTTGAACGTGCTTCATACCCAACTATAGCAACCTTTATAGAGTCAGCCTTCACACTAAATTTCAGTTTGTATCTTCCTTCAAAATCGGTAGCTGTTTTAATATTCTTGCCAAAAACGACAACCGAGGCAAACGGGATAGGATCGCCAGTTTCAGCATCCATTATCCTGCCGCTCACTATTGTTTCTTGCGAATTTGCAGATGCTAACCTTAAAAGAAAGATGATCAGTAGAATGAAATGAGACCGCACCCTTTTGGCTTATTTAATTGGCCACGGCCTTGGGGAATAAACCGCACGAACTATTCTAACATCAATCATTGGTCTGTCACCTGGCTTGGTTGGGCTAAGGGCAATTCTGTCCACTACATCTATGCCAATTGTCACTTCGCCAAAAACAGTATAGCGACCATCCAAATGTGGAGCCCCCCCTTTGGTCTTGTATTCACTTCTTTGGAGGGATGAGTATTTCCAGCCAGACCGAGTTTGGCATTGGTCAAGTACTACATCATCTTGCTGTTTGCCATGTACGATGTAAAATTGGCAGCCACTTGAAGCCGAATCAGGGTTCTCATCCCTTGCTGCTGCCAATGCTCCTTTCTTATGGCAAAATATTGAATTAAATTCTTTAGGTATCTTGTACCCTACATCTCCATTGCCTAGTTGCATTTCCGTTGGTGCATTCTTGCTTTGAGGGTCACCTCCTTGAATCATAAACTCACGGATTACTCGATGAAATAAAAGCCCATCATAGAATCCGGATTGGACTAACTTGATGAAGTTATCTCTGTGTTTTGGGGTTTCATTATACAGCTTCAGAGTTATAGGGCCAGCCGTGGTTTGTAGTTCAATAAAATGCTCCAAGTGGTTCGGAGCTGTCATGGTTTTTACAGGTGACTTGGTTTTGCAGCCTGTTAGAATTAGTATTGTTGTGGCACATAAGCCAAGAGTAAATTTTTGAAACATAGCCGCCAAAGGTAATGCGATAATTACCAATTGTCTGAATCTTAGGCAAGACAAAACTACTAAAAGCCTGATTTACAAAAAATGTTTTTTGTTCTAGAAAACTTCCTATGAATCCAAGATTTCTTCCGCCCTAAAATACTTGATGACTTGCTTTTTTAGCATCATCTCTTGCTCAAAAATATCTAAAGCAGGTAACTCCTTAATCTGGTCATAATGCGGCCAGCCATCATCATCAATCATCTCTAACGTATAGTAACCATCGGTGCTCAACAATGAACAGATAGCTATATGCATCACATCCATCTTCTCCTCCTTCTTCCATTGCTCTTTTACTTGACCAAGTTCTCTAATTCCAATCATGAACAAAATTGCGTTCAGGTCAGGAGCCTTATCAAACCGCCCTTTCCACCATTGTGTTATCTGGCTCCATCCAAGTATTAGTTCTTCGTTGGTCATAAATATTACTGCAAAGATGGTTGAATGGCAGCATCTTTGACCACACCCTTGCCATACAAATTTCTAAATGATATGAAAAATAGTCAGTATAAATTTTTAATCCTCGTACTCTTCGCACCTTTGTTATGTAAGTGTCAGATAGAAAATAAAGAAACCACATTAAACTTTTCAATTGGCGATACAGTATTGTTTGAACCATGTAGTGGTAAAGAAAGCTATCAATTCATCGATCTTTATACCAAGACAAGAATAATTGACACATCACTTTGGTATAACGAGGAAACTGGTGAAGGCTTCTATTCAATGTTCTTCCTCACCGGCGACCTTGATGGCAAACGCCTACCATGTAATTTTCAAAAACTAACAGCAACCATAATCACCGCCATGCAAGTAAAAGACAAGAACACCAAAACAGACAAATGGGTGGTGCTTGCTTGGGTCAACAAGAAAGAAAGGCGGGTAGTATGGATAGAAGTTGAGAAAGCATTACATGCTGGAGAGGTAAGAATCAAACACTGAAAGCAAACTTCTGGTTTGTTGAAATCAAAAAACAAAACCTCCATAAATGTCAAGGCTTGCAGTGTTAGTAGTGGGGAGCGGGATCGAACCGCCGACCTCGGGGTTATGAATCCCGTGCTCTAACCAGCTGAGCTACCCCACCATTAAAGTGCGGCAAAGATAGAAGAAAAGGCAGTTTAGGACAAAGTATTGCTGTCCTAATAAATATTTCCCAAAGGAAGTCAGCACATTACAAAATATTTTGGAAGGAATGTGCATCTGGTTTACCGCAGCCCCCTACCTTTGCACCCCTTTTCGGGGAAACCTGTAAGAAATAGTTCTAAGAATTTCCTGACAAAAAGCAAACTGTTTAGCGATAAAATATTGGCATTCAGCAAGCTAAAAAAAGAAAAAATAATTTCTTTCTGAAGCTCAAAAACCCAATACCTTTGCAGTCCTTTTTTCGGAAGGGAAAACGAAACGAAATTTATGGTCTAAACACCGATAAATAAAGTTCTTTGAAGTTTTGTAGAAATAGCGGACCTCACAATTCATTTGAGTTGTGATTTTCAAAAAGAAAAAAGAGCCACTCAAACACTTTTACTATGGAGAGTTTGATCCTGGCTCAGGATGAACGCTAGCGGCAGGCATAATACATGCAAGTTGTACGGGATTGGGGGGCTTGCTCCCCATGAGAGTGGCGTACGGGTGCGTAACGGGTATGCAACCTGCATCCAACTGGGGGATAGCCCCTCGAAAGAGGGATTAATACCGCATAACATGGTTAAGAGGCATCTCTTGGCCATCAAAGCTCCGGCGGTTGGATATGGGCATGCTTGACATTAGGTAGTTGGCGGGGTAACGGCCCACCAAGCCTACGATGTCTAGGGGGTCTGAGAGGATGTTCCCCCACACTGGTACTGAGACACGGACCAGACTCCTACGGGAGGCAGCAGTAGGGAATATTGGTCAATGGGCGAAAGCCTGAACCAGCCATGCCGCGTGCAGGATGACGGCCCTCTGGGTTGTAAACTGCTTTTGTACGGGAAGAATAAGCTCTACGTGTAGAGTGATGACGGTACCGTAAGAATAAGGATCGGCTAACTCCGTGCCAGCAGCCGCGGTAATACGGAGGATCCAAGCGTTGTCCGGATTTATTGGGTTTAAAGGGTGCGTAGGCGGTCTATTAAGTCAGTGGTGAAAGTTTGCGGCTCAACCGTAAAATTGCCATTGAAACTGATAGACTTGAGTATGGTTGAGGTGGGCGGAATGTGTCATGTAGCGGTGAAATGCTTAGATATGATACAGAACACCGATTGCGAAGGCAGCTCACTAAACCATAACTGACGCTGAGGCACGAAAGCGTGGGTATCAAACAGGATTAGATACCCTGGTAGTCCACGCCGTAAACGTTGATAACTCGTAATTGGCGATACACAGTCAGTTACCAAGCGAAAGCGTTAAGTTATCCACCTGGGGAGTACGTCCGCAAGGATGAAACTCAAAGGAATTGACGGGGGCCCGCACAAGCGGAGGAGCATGTGGTTTAATTCGATGATACGCGAGGAACCTTACCTGGGCTTGAATGTGAGTGACCGTCCCGGAAACGGGATTTCCCTTCGGGGCACAAAACAAGGTGCTGCATGGCTGTCGTCAGCTCGTGCCGTGAGGTGTTGGGTTAAGTCCCGCAACGAGCGCAACCCCTATCTTTAGTTGCCATCAGGTTATGCTGGGGACTCTAAAGAGACTGCCTACGTAAGTAGTGAGGAAGGCGGGGACGACGTCAAGTCATCATGGCCCTTACGTCCAGGGCTACACACGTGCTACAATGGGTGCTACAAAGGGTTGCAACACAGCGATGTGAAGCTAATCTCTAAAAAGCATCCTCAGTTCGGATTGGAGTCTGCAACTCGACTCCATGAAGTTGGATTCGCTAGTAATCGGATATCAGCAATGATCCGGTGAATACGTTCCCGGGCCTTGTACACACCGCCCGTCAAGCCATGGAAGCCGGGAGAACCTAAAGTCGATCACCGCAAGGAGTCGCCTAGGGTTATACTGGTAACTAGGGCTAAGTCGTAACAAGGTAACCGTACCGGAAGGTGTGGTTGGATCATCTCCTTTCTAGAGCAATTCTAGCAAAGGCTCAAGGTCTGCTATTTCTACATTATCTTCATTGACAAAACGAAAGTTCTGTGATTAATTTGTTGAAGGACAATGCCTATAGGCCACAGGTGCCGAAGCTTCTGTGCTGTGATAGTTTCATGCGTGAGCTTTGAAATTGTCCCGTAGCTCAGTTGGTTAGAGCACCACACTGATAATGTGGGGGTCGGCAGTTCGAGTCTGCCCGGGACAACAATTGCCGGGCAGTTGGCCAGACTTTACAACTAGGGGGCTTAGCTCAGCTGGCTAGAGCATCAGCTTTGCAAGCTGAGGGTCATCGGTTCGACTCCGATAGTCTCCACTAAGGCGGTACTTCAGCAATTTTTGATGAGAATATGAGCAGGTCAGGTGTCTTTATGGCACATCGGTTCGATGCCGGAATTCTCAACAAGCCATTGATATCGTTGCGAAACGGTTGATATGGGTAAGTTCTTTGACATGGTGAAAGAAAACATAAGAGTTAAAAACAAAGTATACTCAAACAGAGTGTATCTGCGTCTTAATTGAACCAATTTCATTGAGAAATAAGAATTAATAATAAGTTACTAAGGGCGTATGGGGGATGCCTTGGCTCTCAGAGGCGATGAAGGACGTGACTAGCTGCGATAAGCCATGGGGAGGTGCTAATAACCTTTGATCCGTGGATTTCCGAATGGGGAAACCTGTCCATTTATGGACCTAAATTGGCCAACCCGCTGAACTGAAACATCTAAGTAAGCGGAGGAAGAGAAAACAATAGTGATTCCCTAAGTAGTGGCGAGCGAACGGGGAACAGCCCAAACCATAGGGGTCTAGGCTTCTATGGGGTTGTAGGACTGCAACATTGACTGTAATATGAAGTTGAAAATATCTGGAAAGGTATACCATAGAGGGTGATAGTCCCGTAAACGTAAAGTATTACTACATAGCAGTATCCTGAGTACCGCGGGGTCGGAGACGCCTTGCGGGAATTTGCCGGCACCATCCGGTAAGGCTAAATACTACTGAGAGACCGATAGTGAACCAGTACCGTGAGGGAAAGGTGAAAAGAATCTCGAACAGAGAAGTAAAAAGATCCTGAAACCATACGCTTACAAGCGGTCGGAGCGGCTTCGTGCCGTGACGGCGTGCCTTTTGCATAATGAGCCTACGAGTTGCTCCTCACTGGCAAGGTTAAGTCCTTAAGGGACGTAGCCGAAGCGAAAGCGAGTCTGAACAGGGCGTTCAGTCAGTGGGGGCAGACGCGAAACCTTGTGATCTACCCATGAGCAGGTTGAAGTCTCGGTAACACGAGATGGAGGACCGAACTGGTAAGCGTTGAAAAGCTTTCGGATGACTTGTGGGTAGGGGTGAAAGGCTAATCAAACTGGGAGATAGCTCGTACTCCCCGAAATGTTTTTAGGAACAGCGTCAGGTATAAGTATAACAGAGGTAGAGCTACTAATTGGGTGAGGGGGTGTCAAAGCCTACCGAGCTCAGATAAACTCCGAATACTGATTATATGTTTCCTGGCAGTGAGCCCTTGGGTGCTAAGGTCCGAGGGCGAGAGGGAAAGAACCCAGACCACCGGCTAAGGCCTCTAAATCTACGCTAAGTTGAACTAACGTGGTCCCATTGCACAGACAGCTAGGATGTTTGCTTGGAAGCAGCAATTCATTTAAAGAGTGCGTAACAGCTCACTAGTCGAGCGATGGGGCATGGATAATAAACGGGCATTAAGTGTAGTGCCGAAGCTATGGCAGCAGCAATGCTGGGTAGGGGAG
>SHWZ01000014.1 GCA_009693575.1 Flavobacteriaceae bacterium
GTAACAACACAACCAATAAATCAATCGGTTAATATTTCCAATAACGCTCAATTTACAACTGCATCATCAGATTCAATGGCCACCTATCAATGGCAAACAGACCTTGGTTTTGGTTATATAAGTTTTAATAGTATTGGTCAGTATAGTGGCACTGCAAATGATACACTTACAATTGTAAATACAACATTGACCAATAACAATCAGCCATTCCGCTGTATTGTTTCTACAGGTTGTTCCACAGATACTTCTGCCGTAGCAATTTTAACGGTTGTAAATAATGTTGGAATCAATGAAATTTCCCAGAGCAATTTGTTTTCGGTTTATCCTAACCCAGCAAATAGTCAAATCAATGTGAAAGCAGACGCAAAATTGTTAGGTTCTATTTACATTGTTTATGACAACACAGGAAAATCAGTATTAGCAGGAAAAATAAATTCAGAAAACACAATTATTGAATTAGGAAATTTATCAGGAGGTGTTTATTTGCTCAGTGTTGGAGATAATTTGAAACAAACATTTAAAGTGATAAAAGAATAAAGCCAGCCCATAACAGCACCTTAGCGTCAGTTTTTTTGAAAAAAAAAACCGAACGCCAACCCGCAAACCGTTTTTGGGTTTGCAACCCTTTTCTGCTAACCCAACTCCCTCACCTCATACCCCTTCTTGTCAATAAAACTGCCAATCACATTGCCGAATAACCGTGTGTGCGGAAAGGGTTTGATATAGTCTATTAAGGTGTCCGACTGAGCCACGCTATCAGCAAAGCCAAAGCCTTTGTAGGCACCGTCCTGCACCAGCACCAGGGCTTTCTCTTGCGGGTTTCTGCCGGGGGAGAGCATCAAAAAGCTTTCCTTGTTTTCGTTCAATGAAGCGATATAATGTTCCACCAAAGCATTGTGGCGGTGCTTGCCCTGCTTGCATGAGCAGTCCGTGGAGCAAGGAGAGCCTGCCTTTTCCTTTCCGGCAATAAGGCATTTGTTCATGCAAAACTGATGGGTTTCTGCAAAGGCCAACATGGATTGCATGGCCTCATCCAATTGGTCATATTTGGCCAGGGGCCTACTGCCCTTCCGCACCCTGTCCACGGCCAAACGCAGGTAGCCATCGTTGCCAATAAATCAAATACGCCATAGTGGAATTCTATCCGCTTCAAGGCTTTGTTGTATATCGGCCAATGCTTCTGTATCTCATGCGATATGCTGTGTATCTCCCGCATGAACTGCTGCCTCCGAGCTGATTTGAGGTTGGCCGTAAAATGGGAGCTCACCCGTTTTTTTATATTCACCGCCTTGCCAATATAGATAATCTTTCCTTGTCCGTTATAGAAATAATATACCCCCGCCTTTTCCGGCAGGGCTTTAAACTGATCCTGCGACAGATTTGGTGGCAGCTTATGTTCGCCCGTTGTCCGCTTCATGGCCGTGGCCATCGTATAATCAGTATCACCCTCCATCAGCAGTTTGAACACCTGAAAGGTTGCCTCTGCATCGCCCATGGCTCGGTGCCTGTTTTCTATTTCTATCCCGAGGTTGCTGCACAAACTTCCCAAACTATATGAGCGATGGCCGGGCAGCAGTTTCCTGCCAAGCCTTACCGTACATAGCTTTGGGGGATTGAACTTGTACCCACAAGCCGCAAGCTCTGCTTTCACAAAAGACAAATCGAAATTGACACTGTGGGCTACAAACACACAATCCTTCAGCAGTTCATATACTTCATCCGCAATCTTATCGAACATGGGAGCGGCGGCCACCATTCCATCATCAATGCCCGTGAGGCCAGTAATGTGCCTCGGAATATCCATGCCGGGGTCAACCAAGGTTTCATACCGCTTAAGAATCTGCTTCCCATCCGTCACCACAATGGCAATCTCGATGATGCTGTGCTGTGCAGCATGGCCTCCCGTGGTTTCTATATCAACAATAGCGTAGTTCATTTTCTAAGTGCGAAAACAGCTATCCAAAATTTAATTTGTTTGGTAACAACCCTTTCCCTTAGTTTTGCATCACTTTCAGGAACACTTAGGAAAGGGGCCGCAAGCCCCTTTTTGTTTGGCAACCGATGAGCGAAATAACACAACACATACGAGAATGGGCTGATGAGGCGTTGGCTGGCAGCGACTGTTTTGTGTACGACATAAAACACAATCACAGCAGCGGAAAGATTAGCCTGTACATAGATGCTGACGATGGCGTGAACATATACCGTTGTGCCGACCTTGCCCATTTTGTGAACGAAAAGCTGAATGCCCTCGACCCCGAACACAACTTCAGTATGGAAGTATCGAGCCCGGGTGCCGACAAACCCTTGAAGTTCTTGAGACAGTATGTAAAGCACGTAGGACGAAAATTGGATATAAAGACAAAGGACGGGAAAGAGCTACAGGATATGTTGAAAGAAGTGAAGGAAGGAAGCATTGTTATTGGGGAAAAGGTCACCAACCTACTCACCAAACGCAAGCCCCGCCCAGATGTGGAACTGACTTTTGACGAAATAGAAACAGCAAGTGTGGTGGTGGGAAGCTGAGGATTTTGTAAAATAGTAAAATAAGTAAATAAGCAACTAAAAAGTTTAATCAACCCAACCCACTTTACCGTTTTACTCACTTTACCAATTTACTATAAAAAAACAACAAACTAAAAACTAAACAATATGCACAGCGAAGGCTTAGTAGAATCGTTCAGCGAGTTCAAGGAACTCAAGAACATTGACCGTGCCACCATGATACGTGTGGTGGAAGACGTTTTCAAGCAGATGATTAAAAAGAAGTATTTCAACGATGAAAACTTCGACGTAATCATAAACGACCAAAGTGGTGACTTGGAAATATACCGTAGTCGTGTGGTGGTGGACGACGACGACTGCTACAGCACCGCCAGCGAAATTGAACTTACAGAAGCCCGCAAGATAGACCCAGATTTGAACGTGGGCGACGACTGCATTGAAGAAATGCCGCTGGAGATATTTGGCCGCAGGGCTGTGCTCACCGCCCGCCAAACCTTGATGGGACGCATCATGGAGCTGGAGAAAGACGAGCTTTACAAGAAATACAAAGACCGCGTAGGCGAACTGCTCACCAACGGCGAAGTATATCAGATTTGGAAAAACGAACTGATGGTGCTTGACGATGACGGCAACGAACTGGTGCTTCCCAAAAAGGAAATGATACCGGCCGACTTCTACAAAAAAGGCGAAACCATCAAAGCAGTGATATATAAGGTAGAGATGCTGAACGGCAGTCCCCGCATTGTGTTGAGCCGTGCTGCTCCTGTATTTTTGGAACGCATGATGGAACTGGAAGTACCGGAAATCATTGACGGACTTATCACCATTAAAAAGATTGTACGCGAACCTGGTGAACGGGCCAAGATAGCCGTAGAAAGCTACGACGACCGTATTGATCCTGTAGGTTCTTGTGTGGGTGTGAAAGGCTCTCGTATTCATGGCATTGTTCGTGAATTGAAAAACGAAAACCTTGACGTAATCAACTATACCAGCAACCTACCCCTGATGGTGAGTCGTGCTTTGAGTCCTGCCAAAATATCGAGTGTGAAGGTGGACGAAGACAAGAAACGCATCTCTGTGTTCCTGAAACCTGACCAAGTGAGCTTGGCCATTGGCAAGGGCGGACACAATATCAAATTGGCCGGCAAACTGTTGGGCTACGAAATAGACGTGTTCCGCGAAAGCGAAGAGGAAGACGACTTTGATGTGGATTTGGAGGAATTTGCAGACGAGATAGACAGCTGGATTCTGGACGAGCTGAAAAAGCTTGGACTGGATACCGCCAAATCAGTACTGGCCTGCACCGACGAAGACCTTGTACGACGCACCGAGCTGGAAGAAGAAACTGTGCGTGAGGTGAAGCTCATCCTGCAAAAAGAATTTGAGGAATAATACCAATTCTTAGTATAAACCCCTACAAATAGCCCCGGCCACCCCCAAGCCATAATATATTAGCAAGGGAGTGACTGGGTGGTGGGTGCAGTGGATTGACTGGATTTAACCGTGGTGCCTGCACCTTCTCTTTCGCGTGGTGAAACTGCCAAGAAACACCAGGCGTTTATTGAGCCGCTGAACAATAAGCTACAATTTCGTGTGAGTGGACTGCTTTAGTCCAACAAGTTGGGTGTTGCAGTCAACCATTTGACCTGCTGTGGCCTTTGGTTGGCTTAATTATGAAAAGGCAATGGGCTGTAATCACGGCCTGCGGGAAGCCTGTTCATAACGCTTGGCAACTGCGAGAGTTGCACTGCTTGAAATGGGGTTGGAAAAGTATAGTTATTGTTCGATAGGTGTATTGTTTTTGTAAGTGCAAGGTATGTAGTTAAAAATCGGGCAACCAAACTTCATTGGCCTATTTTCTTACAACATTAATAGGGTAACTATGGAGTTGGACAATTCCCAATTAAAATTGAAAATCAATGTAATAGGAATATTTCTGTTTCAATAGTTACACAGACAAGCTTTCCATTACTGTATTTGTACAAGTTGGTTTCAGGTCTTTTTTGGAGAAACTCTGAAAAAGCCTATGCATCTTTTTGAGCAAGTACCACCTTCAGTGTATTGTCGTTCGTGGTTTGCCCTGCATTTTTGTGGCTATGTTCAGGCAAAGCATTTCATGTTTACTTTTCATCCTTTTCGGAAGTATTGGCTTTCATGCTCATGCTCAAGACCCTGAATATTCGCAACTTTTCGCCAACAGGCTGCACATCAATCCAGCATTTGCTGGGGCCAATAAGGGCTTGCGTATGTCGCTCATCCATCGGCAGCTTTGGCCTAATGTTCCCGGCCCATTCAACACAAGTGGTTTTGGGCTTGATATCAATGCACCAGTGTTGAACGGGGCAATTGCACTCACCGCCATGAAGGATGAACGGGGAGAAGGCTTCATAAAGACTACCAAGTTTGGCCTCACATACGCCTACCGCAACCTGCTGGGCAAACGTGGAAATACAGAATTCAGCTTAGCCACTACCATCAACATGGTGAGCAAAAGCATAGACTGGACCCGCTTTGAATTCTCCGACCAATTTGACCCCTATTACGGCAAGATATACCAGACCTCGGCTGCACAGCCCGGTAATACAGTTCTTTTCTATCCCGATTTCGATTTTGGCTTCACTATGAACCATCGGCTTCGACTGCCCAACAAAGAGATGTACATAGGCTGGGGCGGTGCTACTCACCATCTTTTCCGCCCCGATGAATCCTTTCTGGGCATTCCTCACCGCTTGCCCCGCAAGGTTTCTGGCTACTTGGCTGCTATGATTCCTTTGCAACATGCCCTTAGCAAAGTGCCTACCTTCCTGTTTCCGCATATTTATTATGGCAAGCAAGGCAAGCAATCAGCCCTCAGCACCGATGTAAAATTCCAGAATTTTATGGCGGGCTGCATGTTCTACAAAGAATGGTACTTCATTGGGCTCGACTACCGCAACAGTCCATACAGCCCTGCCAAAAACACAGATGCATTTATCCTCACCCTTGGTGCCGATGGCGGCTTTGGCGAAGGGGGCAGCTATCAGATAGCCTACAGTTTCGATTTTAACCTCAACGGCCTCAGCAACCGCACCTGGGGCAGCCACGAGATAAGTGTGGCAGTGGCACTCGACAATTTTCGCTTAGCCAACCTAGGTGGAGGTAGCGGCAGCCGAAAAAAAATCAACTGTTTCGACTTCCCGCATCGAGGCGTTTTTAGGGTGTTTTAATAAGTTTACCCTTACTTGAAATTATACCAATGCTTATTTCAAATTAGTCCAAAGGACTTTTGAAATATTGCAGTGGTATATGCAGATAGAGTAGCTGTTTATTCAAATCAAACGAAGTATTGATTGGACTAATGCAGATACCGTATTGGTTGTGGAAGCAACATAAAAAAGGGTCGGCGAATGCCGACCCTTTTTTATTTCTATTCAGATTTATGCCTTTTTACCTATGGTCTGGCGTTATCGCCAACCACTTAGTGACTAACCAAAATCTTCTTACTGGCCGAGCCAAAGCCTCCTGTTACATTCACAACATAAACGCCATTTGCAAGTGAGCCCACATTTAAAGGGAGCTGTTGCTGGCCAGCGGCTTTGTTGCCATAGTTCATGTTCAACACAGTTTTGCCACTCATGTCCATCACAGTGACCCGCACGTCAGAGGCTTTTGAAAGGCTAAGGCCAATGTTAGCTACCTCCGAAGCAGGGTTAGGGAACACAGAAATATCCGTTCTTAAGCTTGCTGGATTATTGGGTTTGGCTATGCTGGTCACCAAGTTGGTAGCCCTGAACATGCCACGACCATGTGTAGCAATGTATACCGATGGGCCTGCCCACGAATGGTTCTGGTAAACCTTCACCTGAAACACAGGCACACGTGCCATACCACCATTGTTTTCTGTCCAAGAAGCACCACCGTTGGTGCTAACATATACACCCATTTCAGTGCCCGCTATTAGCACATTGGGTGTGAAAGGTAAAAAGGCAATATCGTATACAGGCATTTGAGGCAAATTGCCCTGAATGCTTGTCCAAGTAACCGCATTCACGGTGTCAAGGGCATTCTTAGTTTCGTAGATAAATGCCGAATTGCCATAATTACCGAGTGACACAATCAAGTGGTTAGGATCGGAGGGATCTTGCTTCACCCCAGTGATCGCTCTACCCGGGCTAGGCGAATTTAATTGGTCAGTTATTATTCCATTGGCCGCAGGATTTCCAGGATTGTCAGGGTTAAAGTTCCCTTTATATCGTGGAGCCAAAATCGTGTCGTAAACACCTGTCTTAAGTCCACGCACACGCCACAGTCCAGCACCACTCACGTACCATGCCCAGTTCCAATCTTTCGACAGCTCAATTCGGCAAGGCTCGTTGCCTCCTCCTGCCACTTCGGAAACACGATACCATTGTGGTGTGCCTTGAATAGTCAAGTCTGTAGCATCTTTGCTGAGCCACAATGTTGTGCCGCTTCCATTTTGCCTGTGCATCATTGTAAGAAATCGTGATGAAGAATCAACAGGGTTTTCGCTCAAATACATTGGGGTGTTGAAAATCCTATTAAAATCAGCAGTCTTGTCTTCGCATTTACCTGCTGCTCCTGAGTGTGGGCCATAACGTGAATCGGTAAACCATACCATTTCGCAGTCGAAGAAAGGTGCAGCAGCTTGTCCGCCATTGCCTGAGCGAACGATGTCTCCGTAATATGTTTCGTAAAACATCAGATCGGGGTTGATGATTGAAGCAGCACATTGAAAGCCGTCACCGCCATTTATCTCGATGGCCGATTGCCTAGTGTTGCCGTTGCCTTTTATGAACTGAGTGCCATTGTCTTGCGAACCAGCTAATACATAGTCCTTGGTTGTTTTGGCCATGCCATAAAACTGTGTCACATTGTATCCTTTGTTCGATTGGATAAATGTTTTGCAACCATCCAATGATTTTCCAACGCCTCCGTCGGATCCAATGTAGGTGGTGTATGGCTTGGTAAGTGTATCAAACACAATTGCGTGTTTGTCCGCATGCACATAAAGGTTGTTGCCCAAGAATCCTCCGGTAGTCACGGCTATTTTCGTCCAGCCTGATATGTTGGCTGCATGAGTGTTTGGGTCTTTCCATTCCCACAGTTGCACCCCGGCCGAGAAAATGCGACCTGGGTCTTCGGGGGCAACAGCTATCACATTGTTGTAGTCACCTTGCCCACCTACTGGGTTCGACAGCGGGTCGAAATCAAAATTGTTAGTTGATTTTTGACCTATCCTTGTCCATGTCGCTCCTGCGTCAGTACTTTGGTAGATACCCAAAAGTTTGTTATCAGATCCAGCCACCTGTGCATACACATAGTTAGGGTCTGTTGGCGACACGGCAAGTTCTATCCGTGAGCCACCTGTCGGAATATTAGTATTGGTGGGCGTTGGGTTTGAAGGGTTACCTACCCTTGCATATGTTTTGCCGTCAGTTGATTTGTAAATAATGCTGCTGGTGCAGGTGTATACCGTTCCGTTTTTAGCTACTTTTATATCTTGCATCGTACCTCCCGATACAGTGGTAACCCTTGTCCAAGTTACACCTTGGTTTTCGCTCCACCACAGGCCACCGTTATTGGTTGCATACACACGATCTGTCAGCAGGTCTGATGCCATTGCTTGCACATTGTTCCATGCACTTTGTCCGTTTTTGCTGGGGTCGGTTTTTCCCAATAGAGTAAAGGTTACCCCATCGTTTGAATAATAAACTCCTCCACCTGTGAAGCCTGATTGTCCACTGCCATTCACAGCTCTGCCAAACACACCCTCGCCTGTGCCATAATAAATGTCTCCATTTGGAGTTTGGGTAATACTAGAAACACTTAGGCTCGATACATTTACACTCGGTTGAGGGTCGGTTATCTTTTTCCAAGAAGTTCCGTTCGATATTGATTTCCAAAGCCCACCACTTACCGCACCTACAAACACATTATTGTGGTTGCGACGGTCTATGAGTATGGCACGGGTTCGTCCTCCTACATTATCAGGGCCAAGTTCTTCCCATTGTAGTGGGAAGCTGCCACGCTGGGCACTCAATCGGTTCGCTTGATTTACTGCGTTTTGCACATCCTTTGGGTCTACTATCCCAGTAATCTGGTTCGCTCTTATTGTTTGCATCATGCTCAACATGCCACGTGCTTCGCGGCCTTCTTCACTAGATTCGCTTTCCTCATTTTCCAGAAATTTTTCAGTTCGTGGGCTGTAAAGCTTAGTGGCAGGCTTGGTTATGAAACCAATGGCAAGGCCAGTCATCAGAACTCCTGCGGATAAAAGGTAAGTAGATTTGATATTCATCTTTATGGTAATGGTTATTTGTAGGGATAACGATTTTTGTTGTAAAAGGGTTGCAATATATCACAAATGCCGCTCTGAGTGGTAACTGCTTCTCACCAGTGCTCCTGATTCCACATAACTGATGCCTCGCGAAAGCCCCTCTTCCTTGTACATATCGAATATTTCGGGGTGGATAAATTCTTCAACAGCCAAGTGCATTCGGGTGGGTTGAAGGTATTGGCCAAGGGTGAGCACATCGCAGCCGTGGGCAGCCAGGTCGTCCATAGCCTCAAACACTTCTTCTTTGGTTTCGCCCACACCCAGCATCATGCCGCTTTTGGTGCGAAGTCCGCGTTGCTTGGTCAGTTTTATCTGCTCCAGGCTGCGTTCGTATTTGGCTTGTGGCCTCACCTTGCGGTAAAGCCTTTTCACGGTTTCCATGTTGTGGCTCACCACCTCGGGGCGTTCGTCTATCACCTGGTATAGCAAATCCCATTTCGACATAAAGTCGGGGATAAGGGTTTCCATGGTGGTGCCGGGGCTTTCCTGTTTCACCAGGCGAATGGTGTCGGCCCACACGGTTGCCCCTTTGTCTTTCAGTTCGTCACGGTTCACCGAGGTTATCACGGCATGTTTCACCTGCATCAGCCTGATGGCATCTGCAACACGGCGGGGCTCATCCATATCATACTCCGTGGGGCGGCCTGTTGCCACTGCACAAAACGAGCAAGAGCGGGTGCACACATTGCCCAATATCATGAAGGTGGCTGTGCCAGCCCCCCAGCATTCGCCCATGTTGGGGCAGTTTCCGCTTTCGCAAATGGTGTGGAGCTTGTGGGCGTCTACCAGCTTGCGTACCCGTTGGTAGTTTTCGCCTGTGGGCAGCTTCACCTTCAGCCAACTGGGTTTGGGCACCCGTGGTGGAGGGCTTGCCGTTAGTGTGTCGTCTATCATCCGTTAATCGGGCAAAGATATTGGGGCAGGGGCAGTGCAACAAAATAAGAGGGCTTCATTCTTTTAGGGAAGCCATCGCTCGAATTGATAGCATTCCTTAATCTTAATACTCAGTCCCGTTAATACTTTTGCCCAATAAATACTCAGCCTCATTATAAAGACCCCAATAATCATGTCTCGAACCCTACCCACCATGCCAACCTCTACCATCACCTACCTTGGAGATCTGCGTACCGAGATGACCCACCTATCATCAAAAACAAAAGTGCTGACCGATGCCCCCACGGACAACCACGGCAGGGGCGAAGCCTTCAGCCCCACCGACCTGGTGGCCTCGGCCTTGGGCAGTTGCATGATTACGCTGATGGGCATAGCTGCCAACACGCATTTCATAGATGGGCTGGAGGGCCTGAAGATGGAAATAACAAAAGTGATGGGCACGGAACCCCGGCGAATTATTGGGGTGCATGCAACTATTTGGATGCCTCGTGAGTTCGACGAAAAAGAACGTGCAATATTGGAACGGGCAGCCCTCACCTGCCCAGTGGCCAAAAGCCTTCACCCCGATATTGAACAGAAAATCCGATTCGAATACCCCAGTACGGGCGATTCATGAATCGCCCGTACATGAATCGCCCCAACTACAAACAACTATAAACTAACATGAAACTATCCCAAACCCTTGCCCTACTTGCTTTGCCCATTTCACTCATTTTACCAAACACAACCCAAGCCCAAGAGAAGCCCAAGGCCATTACCCATGAAGTTGGGGTTGACTTGTATCCTTTGCTTAAAAGTGTGTTTCAACAAAATGGCGGGGGGGGCGGCAGCCAAAACATTCCATCACTGGTGTATCGCCTGCATGTGAAGGAAAAAATGGCCTATCGGCTTCGGTTGGATATGGATAATAATTATACTGCCGCATATAAATCAATCAACACAACAAGCACTACAAACTCCACTTACGAATCGAAGCCTGCTTGGAACAGGACTTTGAATGCGAAAATTGGTTGGCAAATGAACAAAAAAGCAGGCAAGGTGATGATGTATGCAGGCATTGATGCCATTTTAGGTATGATGGATTCGCATTCTGGCTATGCTTCCACAATAGTCCAATTCCCAGGCCTCAATGAAACAATAACTTTTAACCAGACTGAGACCAAAAACATAACTACAAGCCTTGGTGGAAGTTTGTTTTTTGGCGTTGGCACTAAACTTAGCAAACATATTGGCCTAAGCTATGAGGCCTCCTTCGATTATACTCATCTGCAATTGAAAGGCAATATGATACAGGAATACAGCTATATTCGAAAAACGAACGGAGTAGTGACGTCCAAAAATTTAAGCAAAAATGAAAACCCCATCGATACCTATCAACGAAACACTAAAGTGATTCCTTTAGGCATATTGATGCTGAGCTATAGGCTGTAGGGGTTTGGCCCTTCGCCTTCATTCAGGATGATATTAGTTATTTTTGCCTGTGGTATTGTGTTATCACCAGCCCATATTTGTCTACCTTGCCAAGAGTAGCAAAAATTAGCACATTTGGGGGATACCTAATTGGGTTGGTTTTGCTGTGATTTGCATCGCCAAAAATTCATTCTTGAACACCAGTGGCAACCCATATTCAACATTCTGTTGGCTGCTAGATCTTGCTAAGTTCTCTATAGTTTCATTTCTCTTGGCATGGCATTGGCTACTTTTGCCCCATCAAACAACCATGAGACTTTCCTTCAAACTAGTTATCCTTTACTTTCACCTGCTTGCTTTTCGCGGGCAAGCACAGCTCGATTCGGCTAGGCTCGATAGCCTACAGAGTCTCGAGTTTCACATACAGGGGCAGGCCATGGTTATGCTAAACGATAAGGATGAAAGAGCCCGAATCAGTAGTACCTATTTTATGGTGAAGAATCTGGTAGCAGCATTCAAAATCAAGGGTTCATACTATTACCCATTCGATTCGGTGAAGTCATTAAGTATATTATATCCAGAGGACAAAACTTTCCGCATTATCACCTGGCACTTGGTGCTGAACGATGGTACGAACAGACAGTATGGTGTAATCCAAATGAATCCTGATTTTTTTAACCTAAAAAAGCAACAGCCCAAGCTATACTACCCGTTGATAGACCGCAGCGATAGTGTCTCTGACCCTTTGCACACGGTGTGTGATGCTGAGAAATGGTGGGGAGGGCATTACTACAAAATAATTACCACTAAAGTAAAGAAGAAAAAATATTATACGCTCCTCGGCATGGATGGATACAGCATGATGGGTAACCGAAAAGTGATAGATGTATTGTGGTTTGATGCAGAAGGCATTCCACATTTTGGGGCTCTCATTTTCGACAACAACACACCCCAGCGGAAAGTAGAGAAAACGATAGTAGAAGGCTACCATCCTGAAGTGCTGATACACGAAGAAAAGAATACTGAAAAGGAAAACCGTGAGAAGCGGGTGATATTTCTTTACGACAACGATGCCACCATGACCATGCGATACCTGTCCGAAGAAAAGACCATCATTTTCGACAACCTGATACCCAAGGATGGCAAATCATTTGAGCTAAAACACATGTACGTACCCGATGGTACTTTCGACTACTATGTATGGGAGAAAGACCGCTGGAAACTGCACCGCTTCTACAATGCCGACAAAACCCCAACCATAGGAGAGCCTGGTAAGGCGAATTGATTTTGGAGTGTAAAAGTAAATTAGTAAAATGATAATGCTCTATAATCAAACTATAATCTTGTCAAGGACAATTCCTAATTCCTAATTTTATATTTAGACATGCCCAAAACCTCCGACATCAGCATCAAAGTACACTTAGACGAAAACAATGTTCCCGAACGCATGGAATGGCGGGCCGATGATGCCCCTGGCTCCGAATTGAAAGATGCCCAAGGCATGCTGCTATCGCTGTGGGACAGCAAGGAACAGAACGCACTTCGCATAGATATATGGACCAAAGACATGCGGGTGGACGAGATGAATTTTTTCTTTTTTCAAACCATCATGACGATGGCCGATACCTACGAAAACGCTACTCAAAACGTGGAGCTTTCCCGCAAGATGAGAGGCTTTGGCGAGTACTTTGCCGAGAAAGCCGAAGTGTTCAAAGACGGCGGTCACAGCCATAAACATGGCGATCACGACCACAAGCACTAAGCTGCCTGAATCGCCAACAAGACTTTCACTTCATTCGTCTTTTTCAAGACTTCCTCAACCGTTTCAGCCATCACAGTGATGTGACCCAGTTTTCTGCCCGGTCGGGTTTCAGTTTTGCCATAAAGATGAATATAAATCCCCGGCATACCAAGCAGTGTTCCAAGGTTTGCAAGTTGGTATTTGCCTGTCAGGCCTTCGGGGCCGATGATGTTAATCATGGTAGCAGGAGATATACTGGTGGTATCACCCAATGGCCAGCCACAAAGGATGCGAATTAGTTGTTCATACTGGCTGGTTACGCAGCTTTCGATGGTGTGGTGGCCACTGTTGTGCGGACGAGGAGCGGTTTCATTCACCCACAGTTTTCCATTTTTATCCAAGAATAATTCGATGGCAAATAGTCCGGGGCTGCCAAGAGCCTTAGCCACCGAAATCGCAATTTGTTCAGCTTCTTTCAATATACTTTTAGGGATACGGGCGGGGCAAAGGAGTGTGTCCACCAAGTTGAGTTTAGGATCAAAAACCATTTCTACTACTGGAAAGCATTTGGCTTTTCCAAGCCTGTCAACTCCAACGATGACGCTCAATTCCTTTTCGCATTCCACAAAATGTTCGAGAACGAAAGAACCAGCCATTGGGCTATCTCCGGCTTTACAAATCCGAACACCCTTTCCATCGTAGCCGCCTTTGCAGGTTTTGGCCACAAAGGTTTGTGGATTGCCTAGTTCATGGAGTGCACTTGCCCAATCATCTGCTTTTTTAACGAGTCTGAAATCGGGACTAGTTATATTATTTTTTTGGTAAAAGAGTTTCTGCAAACCTTTGTCCTGAATGATTTGCAGCACACTTGCTGATGGAATAATCTCTTTGCCCTCACTTTCTAATTTCTGCAATGCATTTAAGCTGATATGTTCAATTTCGTATGTCAGTATGTCACTCTCTAAAGCCAAAGTGCGAATGGCCAATTCATCCTGTAAGCTGCCATGTATATGATTTCGGGCAAGGTGTCGGGCGGGTGCGTCTTCGTTATCAAGTGTATTGAAATGCAAGTCATACCTGAATCCTTCTTCCATCAACATGCAGCCAAGTTGCCCGCCGCCTATGATACCGATTCGTAATTGATTTGGGAGGCTTTGAACCATGCCGCAAAAATGAAGGTTGCCTAACCTTTTTCATAAATTATTTTTTGAGGAACGGTTTTCGCAGTTAATTTTGTACTCCCTTGAAAAGAATCCTACTCATCGTAAGTCTATTTGCATACCTGCTTAGCACAGTGGGAATAGATGTGCAGATACACTACTGTGACGGAGAACTTAGTCAGGTAACTTTTGTAGGTTCAGATGCCAATTGCGGCTGCGAAGATGAGGACGATGACTGCTGCGAGAACGAGCATTACCATTTCAAAAACCAAACAGAACACAAGACCGCAAGTGAAGCTTTTTCGCTTAGCAAGCCGATGAAATCTGTGGCTGCCAATAGAAGTCATTTTGTAGCTGCGGTCAAAATTCCTTCGTCTAAATCAACCACTTTTGATAGTGATAAGGGGCTACCGGGATGCTATAAACTACGAAGACATTTGGTGCTATGCAAGTTTACTTGTTGAAAATTATCTAACCTGCTTGTTGTTGGTCCGGCGACCAACAATGGCTTAGCTCTCCTACCATTTACTATATATTCTAGTTGATTGGCTTTTTCGCCAACTACTTTTATCAGACAATGACACGGCTTGTCTTCAAATCTCAATTCGCAGCATCCGTGTAGGCTGCAACAAAAACATTAACAAACAAAAATAATTAAAATGAAAAAATCAATAATCATCGGCATCGCTATAGTAGCCATTGCCGGTATCGCTTACGCCTTTTGTGGTGGAAGCAGTTGCTGCAAAAACGACAAATCTTGCAAAACCAAGGAAAAGACTGCTCAGACCACAGCATCAAGTTGCAATGAAACTTGTAACAATTCCACTTCTTGTTCATGTGACAACTGCTCGGGCGAGTGCAAAGCTGCTTGCAATGATGCAGGAAAATGCGTTTGTGGCGAAGGCAAACAGGGAACAGCCGCAGCCTCGGCAGTAGCAGCAGGTATGGCAATGGCCGGTAGTAGCAAAGCTGGTGCAGGAAGCTGCTCGGGTGGATGCAATGCTAATGAGCCATGCTCCTGTGCCGATTGCTCGGGCGAGTGCAAAGCTGCTTGCAATGATGCAGGAAAATGCGTTTGTAAATAATTGCTAATCAAAAAAGGGTGCAGGCGGGAAACCGTCTGCACCCTTTTTTATTTTCCTAATTAGACAAAGCAGCCTTCACCCTTTTTGGATTCGCAGAAAGAGTTAAAGAATTCAGAACGAAATTGGAATATATTATTACCGTGTTGTTTCATTTACTTTTTGTGAGGTGTTGCAACCAAGCCCCAAACTAATCCAATTTTTATTATGAACAAGAAATTATTCACCCTCGCAATCATGCTGGCCTTTGCCTGTCAGCTCTATTCTCAACATGAAAAAACAGTGAAGGCCACTGTGAAAAAGGCCGTAGTCTATTTGCAAGGAGCTCAGCTTTATAGCAGTGAAACCTTGAACCTGAACGCAGGTAGAACCGATATAATCTTTGATGGCGTGTCGTCAGTTTTGCAAGAAAGTGGCATACAGGCTAGCGGCAAAGGGAATTTCATAATCACAGAGACACGATTCATTCATAAATTTAAGGAATTGACAACCCCTAAGATTGAAGGAAAATATGTCCGCCAAATAGAACAAGTGCAGGACTCAATCGACGACATAGATTACTTACTTATGGGCACCCGCAACCGAAATTCAACTTTAGAAACAGAGAAAAAGATGCTACTAGGCAACCGAATTATTACGGGTCAATCACAGAAGGATTCACTTCCCCTTTTGCGTGATGGCATGAACTTTTTGCGTGAACGCCTAAACAATATTTATGCAGAGCAATTGAAAATTTCTCGGGAGGAAAGGAGGTTGAACAAACAGAAAACAAAACTTGAAATACGCAAACAGGAACTTGAACTTTTACTGGAAGGTCGTTCATCCGAACCAAAAAGTGCTGAAGCAATCAATCAGGTGGTGGTGACGGTTTTTGCAGATGCGGCTACGCAGGCCACCATAAGTATCACCTACTTTGTGGCTAATGCAGGCTGGGTGCCTTATTACGAACTACATGGTGAACCGGCGGATGGTTCCATTAAGTTGAAACACATGGCTTCTATATTTCAAAAATCATTGGTGGACTGGAAGGATGCAAGCATAACCCTATCAACAGCTACACCTAATGGATTCAGCTACAAACCTGAACTCAGTAATTGGTATGTTGGGTTCTATCAGGCACAGATATATAAAAAAGACAAAGCACAAAAAATGTATAGTGGAGCACCCAAGGCTGCCGAAACCAATGGATATGCAATGACAGATGATGTAAAAGCAGAAGTGGCAGAAGACATGTCAAACTTTGCGGTGGCCACACAGAACATGATACTGACAGAATATGAACTAAAAATAAAATACAATATTCCAAGTGACGACCAACATCACTATGTATCTATCCAAACCAAGGATTTACCTGCTAGTTATTACTATTCAGTAGTGCCAAAATTGGACAAAAAGGCCTACCTGATGGCAAGGGTTACCGGATGGGAAGACCTGAACCTCATACCCGGAAAGGCCAAGATATTCTATGATGGAAACCTTGCCGGAAATACAAGCATCAACCCCGATGCCACAACCGATACCCTGTTGCTTAACATGGGTCGCGATAATAGCTTGGTGATACAAAAACGCAAGCTGAAAGATGAATGTTCGGAAAAGGTGATACATGATGAGCATGTGAAAAAGTTGTATTATGAAATTGTGGTTCGCAACACCAAAAATATACCTATCTATGTAACCATTGAAGACCAAATACCCTTGGTACAAGTTGGCCAAACAGGGATTAAGGTGGAACTCAAAGAAAGCTCGAATGCCGACTACTCGGAGATAGATGGCAAACTTACTTGGAACGTAAAAATAGGTGTGAAAGACAGCAAGAAAGTGACCTTTGGCTTTCAGGTGACTAGCCCTAGAAATCAAATAGTTTCGGGGCTGTGAGCGTTAACATGGATTCCAGATTTAAGTCTTACAAAATTTTAGTACCTGCTTTTGCCAATCTTCAAAAAACAAAAAAGCCCACTGACACTTTATGTCTTTGGGCTTTTTTGTTGGGAAGGCAAATTAATACGGATGTGATTCCGTTCCAGAAACTTCAGTCCACAAAGTTCGAAGTTAATAATCCCCCCACATCCCCACCCACCCTTATCAAATCACAAAAAAATTATTCACCACCGATTGATTTTATAGGCAGTTGACCTACTTTTGCAGTCCGTTTTTCAAAAAGACTGTACTTAAATGCCAACTATCCAGCAACTTGTACGCAAGGGCCGTACCCACAAATCTGACAAGTCAAAGTCTCCTGCTTTAGACTCTTGTCCACAACGCAGGGGTGTTTGTACCCGTGTTTATACCACCACGCCAAAGAAACCAAACTCAGCCCTCCGCAAGGTTGCTAGGGTGAGGCTCACCAATGGCAACGAAGTCAACGCATACATCCCTGGAGAAGGACATAATCTTCAAGAGCACAGTATCGTATTGGTTCGTGGCGGTAGAGTGAAAGACCTTCCAGGTGTGCGATACCACATTGTTCGTGGGGCATTGGATACAGCCGGTGTGGAAAAACGCCGTCAACGCCGCTCGAAATACGGAGCCAAAAGACCTAAAGAAGCCGTAGCCAAAAAATAACAAATAGAAGACGACAATGAGAAAAGGAACAGCCAAGAAACGCATCCTGCTACCCGATGCCAAATACAATGACGTGATGGTAACACGTTTCGTGAATAACATGATGTGGAGCGGCAAAAAAAACACAGCCTTCTACATTTTTTACGATGCCCTTGATATGGTGGAGACCAAGACACAGGAACGTGGCATCGATGTTTGGAAAAAAGCATTGAGCAATGTAATGCCTAGTGTAGAAACCAAAGCCCGTCGTGTAGGTGGTGCCAACTTCCAGATTCCAATAGAAGTAGGACCCGACCGCAAAATACAATTGGGCATGAAATGGATGGTAGAATATACTCGCAAACGCAACGAAAAATCAATGGCATTGAGGCTTTGCAATGAAATCATTGCAGCTTCTAAAGGTGAGGGCTCAACGGTGAAAAAGAGAGATGACGTGCACAAGATGGCTGAAGCCAATAAAGCATTCTCGCATTTTAGAGCATAATTAAAAAACAAATTACTACGGAATTTCACCAATGGCAAGAGACCTCAAATATACCCGGAACATCGGCATAGCTGCCCACATTGACGCGGGGAAAACCACCACTACGGAACGCATTCTGTATTATGCAGGTGTGAACCACAAAATAGGTGAGGTGCATGATGGTGCCGCTACCATGGACTGGATGGTGCAGGAACAAGAACGTGGTATCACCATCACTTCTGCTGCCACTACGGTTTTCTGGAAATACCAGGATCAAGATTATCATATTAACATTATTGACACCCCTGGCCACGTTGATTTTACTGTGGAAGTAAACCGCTCTTTGCGTGTCCTTGATGGGTTGGTGTTCTTGTTTTCGGCTGTGGATGGTGTAGAGCCACAAAGCGAAACCAACTGGAGGCTTGCCAATAACTATAATGTAGCCCGTATCGGATTTGTGAACAAGATGGATCGTGCCGGTGCCGACTTTCTGAATGTTGTAAAACAAGTACGTGAGATGCTTGGCAGCAATGCCATCCCTTTGCAATTGCCTATTGGAAGCGAAGATAAATTTACAGGAGTAGTTGACTTGATCAACTACCGTGGCATGGTATGGAACGAGGATGACAAGGGAATGACCTACAAGACCATCCCAATTCCAGAGGACATGATAGCGGAAGCCAACGAATGGCGTGAAAAACTGCTTGAAACAGTTTCAGAATATGATGACAAACTACTGGTGAAGTTCTTCGACGACCCATCAACCATCACTGAGCGTGAGATATTAGATGCTCTTCGTAAAGCAACATTGGATATGAAAATTGTTCCGATGGTTTGCGGTTCGTCATTTAAGAATAAAGGTGTGCAGACCATGCTTGACTTGGTAATGGAACTGATGCCAAGCCCGCTCGACAAAGATCATGTGACTGGCACAAATCCAGATACAGGTGAAGAAGTAGAACGTAAACCTGACTATAGCGAACCCTTCTGTGCACTGGCTTTCAAAATAGCCACCGACCCGTTCGTTGGCCGGTTAGCCTTTATGCGTGCCTACTCTGGCAAACTCGATGCAGGGTCGTATGTATATAACACACGCAGCGGAAACAAAGAAAGAATCAGCCGCATATTTCAGATGCACGCTAACAAGCAGAACCCTATCGAAAGCTTAGGTGCTGGAGATATTGGTGCAGCTGTTGGTTTCAAAGACATTAAAACTGGCGACACGCTATGTGCCGAAGGCCATCCAATCGTATTGGAATCCATGAATTTTCCTGAGCCTGTAATCGGATTGGCTATTGAGCCGAAGGTGCAGGCTGATATTGACAAATTGGGTATCGCATTAAATAAACTATCAGAAGAAGACCCTACTTTCCGTGTGAAAACGGACGAGGAAACAGGCCAGACAATTGTGTCGGGCATGGGTGAGCTTCACTTGGATATTATCATGGATCGTCTTCGCCGTGAGTTTAAGGTTGAAGTGAACCAAGGTGCTCCTCAAGTTGCATACAAAGAAACCATTAGTCAAGCAGTTACTCACCGCGAAGTGTTCAAGAAGCAGTCGGGTGGCCGTGGTAAGTTTGCCGATATACAATTTGAATTGATGCCACCAGACCCAGAAACCAAAGGGTTGGAATTTGTGAACGAAGTAGTTGGTGGGTCTATTCCAAAGGAATTTATTCCTGCAATCCAAAAGGGTTTCACTTCCGCCATGTCAAATGGTGTGTTGGCGGGGTATCCTGTAGAAAATTTAAAAGTTCGTTTATTCGATGGTGGTTTTCACGCAGTGGATTCTGACTCAATGTCGTTTGAGCTTTGTGCCAGAATAGCATACAAGGAAGCTTGCCGCAAAGCCCGTCCCATCTTGCTTGAACCTATTATGAAAATAGAAGTGGTAACTCCTGAAGAAAACATGGGTGATGTTATTGGTGACTTGAACCGTCGTCGTGGTATGTTGGAAGGTATGGATAGCCGTGCAGGTGCTCAAGTAGTAAGGGCTAAAGTACCTTTGGCCGAAATGTTTGGATATGTAACCCAGTTGCGTACCATCACCTCAGGCCGTGCCAGTAGCAGTATGGAATTTGACCACTATGCCGAAGCTCCACAGAACGTAGCCGCTGAAGTATTGGCCAAAGTGAACGGTAAAAAAGTGAACTCCTAAAAAAAATACGAAAATGACAAGCCAGAAAATACGCATCAAGCTGAAATCATTTGACCACAATTTGGTGGACAAATCAGCAGAGAAAATAGTGAAAACCGTACGCTCGACAGGTGCGGTGGTGAGCGGTCCTATCCCGTTGCCAACCAACAAAAAAATATACACGGTACTCCGTTCGCCCCACGTGAACAAGAAAGCCCGTGAGCAGTTTCAGCTTTGCACCTACAAAAGGCTGCTCGACATATACAGCACAACCACCAAAACCATAGATGCACTGATGAAACTGGAACTGCCCAGCGGTGTGGAAGTGGAAATAAAGTAACAAGAAACGATGTCAGGAATAATAGGAAAAAAAGTGGGCATGACCAGTGTCATTAGCCCCGAAGGAAAGAAAATCCCTTGCACGGTGATACAGGCAGGGCCTTGCGTAGTAACGCAGGTGAAGAACGAACAGACCGATGGTTACAGTGCCGTTCAATTGTCGTTTGGCGAAGCCAAACCAAAGAACACTGGCAAAGCCATGACAGGCCATTTCAATAAGGCCAACACTACACCCAAGCACAAGATTGTGGAGTTCAAACATTTTGAAAGCATACCAGCCTTGGGCAGTATTGTTACCGTTGATCTTTTTGTAGAAGGCGAATATGTAGAAGCAGTTGGCACAAGTAAGGGCAAAGGCTTTCAGGGTGTGGTAAAACGCCACGGCTTTGCAGGTGTGGGTGGTACTACTCACGGGCAACACGACAGGCTCAGAGCTCCCGGTTCATTGGGTGCATCTTCATGGCCTTCGCGTGTGTTCAAGGGCATGAGGATGGCCGGCCGCATGGGTGGTGAGCGTGTAAAAATGACCAACCTAATGGTATTGAAAATTAACAAGGATAACAACCTGATAGTGTTGAAAGGTTCTGTACCTGGCTCTAAGGGTTCGTATATATTAATAGAAAAATAAAATGGAACTGAACGTATTGAACATAAGCGGCGGCGAAACCGGACGGAAAGTGACTCTTTCTGCAGATGTATTCGCAGTGGAGCCAAACGACCACGTGATGTGGCTTGACGTGAAGCAGATATTGGCTAACAAACGCCAAGGAACGCATGACTCTCTAGAGAAGTCAACTATTAGTGGCTCAACTCGCAAGTTGAAACGCCAAAAAGGTACAGGTGGGGCTCGTGCTGGTAGCATCAAAAGTGGAACAATGGTGGGTGGTGCAAGAATTTTTGGTCCACACCCACGTGATTACCATTTTAAGCTGAATAAAAAAGTAAAACAACTAGCTCGGAAATGTGCACTGAGTTCAAAGGCAAAGGACAACACTATTACCGTGGTAGAAGACTTCAATTTTGACACCCCAAAAACCAAGCAGTTTATTGATATCTTAAAAGGATTGAAACTGGAAGGAACAAAGTTTCTGTTGGTGACTACCGACCTAAACAAAAATGTATTTCTGAGTGCTAGGAACTTGACAAAGTCACGCATCCTGCCTGCTTCTGACATTAACACCTACGACATCTTGAATGCCAAGAACATCATCATGACTGAAGGTTCAGTGAAGAAAATGGAAGACCTGCTGAAGTAAAAAATTGATAATAAAACAAAAGACATGAACACGAATATACTTTTGAAACCCATTGTTACTGAGAAGATGAACAAATTGGGAGAGAAACACAAACATTATGGCTTCATTGTGGAGCGTAGTGCCACTAAGCCAGAAATAATTAAGGCGGTGGAGGCTATGTATGAAGTGAAGGTAGAAGGTATCAGCACCTTGCAGTACAATGGCAAACGTAAAAATCGTTACACCAAAAAAGGATTTTTCACAGGTAAGAAATCAGGATTCAAAAAAGCGATTGTTTCCCTGCAAGATGGCAAGGAAATCAATTTCTTTGAAAGCATTTAACAAAAAAGAGACATGGCAGTAAGGAGATATAACCCCGTAACCCCAGGCACCCGTTTCAAGGTAGCCAACACCTTCACCGAACTCACGGTGGGCAACCAGCCTGAGCGAAGCTTGCTGGCTAAAATTTCAAAAAGTGGTGGACGTAACCAAAGTGGTAAAATGACCATGCGTTACATCGGTGGTGGCCACAAGAAAAGGTATCGTGTCATTGACTTCAAACGCAGCAAACAGGGAATAGAAGCTACTGTTAAAACAGTAGAATATGACCCAAACCGCAGTTGTTTTATTTCACTGATTGAATACACAGATGGCGAGTTGAACTACATTATTGCCCCGAACGGTATTAAAGTGGATCAGAAAGTGATGAGCGGACCGGGTTCAGACCCAAACGTTGGCAATGCACTTCCTTTGAGTGAAGTTCCATTGGGTTCACTCATTCATAACATTGAAATTAAGCCAGGCCAAGGCGGAAAAATGAGCCGTTCTGCTGGTTCATATTGTCAATTGCTTGCACGTAATGAGAAATATGCTACCCTGAAAATGCCTTCTGGAGAAGCCCGAATGATATTGGTGACTTGCTTAGCCACCATTGGCTCAGTAAGCAATCCTGATCACAATCAAGTGTACAGTGGAAAAGCCGGACGTAGCCGTTGGTTGGGCCGCAGACCTCGTGTACGCGGTGTAGCAATGAACCCCGTGGATCACCCCATGGGCGGCGGCGAAGGTCGTGCCTCAGGCGGACACCCACGCTCACGTAAAGGATTGTTGAGCAAAGGTTTCAAGACTCGCGACAAGAAAAAAGCTTCCGACAAATATATTGTAGATAGAAGAAAAAAATAATAGGAAAGAAGCCCAAAGCCCAAAGGCAGTCATCCAACTAAAAACTAAAAAACTAAATGCCACGCTCACTCAAAAAAGGCCCATTTGTTGATTTTAAGCTTGAAAAGAAAGTTCATGCTTTGGCCGAAAACAAAAAGAAGACGGTTGTGAAAACTTGGAGTCGCCGCTCTATGATTACCCCTGATTTTGTGGGGCACACCTTTGCTGTTCACAATGGCAACAAGTTCATACCTGTATATGTAACTGAAAACATGGTGGGACACAAGCTTGGCGAATTTTCTCCTACACGCCTATTCAAAGGACATCCTGACAAAAAATCTTAAAGAATTATAATACAATGCAAGCCATTGCCAAACTGAACAACTGCCCCCTGCCTCCTCGTAAAATGCGATTGGTGGTGGATATGATAAGGGGCCAAAAAGTAGAGAATGCGTTGAACACATTAAAGTTCAACAACCGTAAATACTATGCACTTTATGTAGAGAAATTGCTAAAGAGTGCCATAGCAAACTGGGGTCAACTGAATGAGAGTACCGACTACGATTCACTCATCGTGAAGACCATATTTGTGGATGGAGGTGCCATGCAAAAACGCTTGCAAACAGCCCCACAAGGACGTGGGTACAGGATACGCAAACGTACCAACCATATCACCTTGATAGTGGATACTCCCACAGCCGATGCTGTAGCAACCCCAACCGAAGAAACCGAAAACGCATAACATAACAAATAATGGGACAAAAAGCTAACCCGATAAGCAATAGACTTGGTATCATCCGCGGATGGGACAGTAACTGGTTTGCAGGCCGTAATGGTGCCGAGAAATTGGTGGAGGATTTTAAAATTCGCAACTACTTGAAGGCACGAATCGTGAAAGGCGGAATAGCCCGCATAGTGATAGAACGCACCATGAAACGCGTGACTATAACTGTTCACACAAGCCGTCCAGGCATAGTGATTGGTAAAGGAGGGCAAGAAGTTGACAAGATTAAAGAGGAACTGAAAAAGCTTACTAAGAAAGAGATTCAGATTAACATTTTTGAAATAAAACGTCCAGAACTAGACGCTAAATTGGTAGCCGACAGCATATGTCAGCAACTTGAAGCTAGGGTATCATTCAAACGTGCCATCAAAATGAGCATACAAAGTACCATGCGTATGGGTGCTGAAGGAATAAAAGTAATGGCAAGTGGAAGGCTTGGTGGTGCTGAGATAGCTCGTAGCGAACAATACAAAGACGGACGTACACCTTTACATACTTTCCGTGCAGATATAGACTATGCTTTGGGTGAAGCCCTTACAGTGTATGGAAAAATTGGAGTGAAAGTATGGATATGCCGTGGCGAAGTATATGGCAAACGTGATCTAAACCCGAACGTTGGCATGGAAACTCGCAGCCGTGGTGGTGAACGTGGAGGAGACAGGCCAGACCGCCGTGGTGGTGAACGTGGAGGAGACAGGCCAGACCGCCGTGGAGGCGACCGCAGAGGTGGCGGTGGAGGAGGACTTAGAGGCGGTGGCGGAAGGTAAATCAGTAGGCATACACAGTAGGCAGTATAAGATTGTCTCAATAGATAACAGATAATAAACAAATACAACAATGAGAGTTTGCGACTTAACCGGAAAAAAAGCACTCACGGGCAACAACGTTTCCTTTTCTAACAAGAAGACCAAACGCCGTTTTTACCCCAACCTGCATACCAAGAAGTTCTTCATGGAAGACTCTGGCGAATGGATTACCTTAAAGGTTTCTACTTCGGCCATGCGTACCATCAACAAAAAAGGAATCACCGCCTGCATAGACAGGTTGATGAAAAAAGGGAAAATATAACAACTTACGACCATGGCAAAAAAAGGAAACCGCATACAGGTAATCATGGAGTGTACTGAGCACAAGACTAGTGGTGTGCCGGGCACCAGCCGCTACATTACCACCAAAAATAAGAAGAACACTACCGAAAGGCTAGAGTTGAAGAAGTTCAACCGCATTCTTCGCAAGATGACTGTACACAAGGAAATAAAGTGATGTACGAAGTGAGAAGTATGATGTTCGATTTGCTTCTCCATCTATCTTAAATTTAACAATCAAAATATTAAAATACAATGGCTAAGAAAGTAGTAGCAACCCTGAAAACCGGAGCTGGCAAAGAATTCGCCAAGATTATCCGAGCTGTTAAGTCGCCTAAGACTGGTGCATACACCTTCAAAGAAGAGATGGTGCCAAACGATAACGTAAAGCAGTATTTCAAGTAAATCGACATTCCCATAGGCAGTAGGAAATCTCCTTTATTTTGCCAAGGAACACGGTAACTTTATTCTAAGAACTAAAATTCCAAAAGCTATCTGTGCGTGAGTGCTGGTAGTTTTCTTTTTTGTAATCTTTAATAAATAGATCACTTTGGAGAATACTATTTATACTCAATTTAGAAGTCAGCAAAAGGTTTTCATTTCATCGTAAAATCCTCTCCATACTAGAAGAATCTATAAGCTGTATGGCAAGTTAATTGAGAAATGAGTGGCACTATTTGAACCAAAGCTTTTCTATCAGGCTGTTCCATGTGAACTGTTCTCGATATTTCTTCACGCCAGCTACAAACTGTTGGTGGCGGTTATTGTTTACAAAGTCCAGAATTGCATCGGCCACAGCTTGAGCGTTCGGCTGCACCACATAGCCTACTTCTTGGTGAGGAACCAATTCGGCAAGGCCGCCTACATCGGTAACTAGCATAGGGATATTGTAGTAATATGCCACCTGCGTCACTCCGCTTTGGGTGGCATTGTGATAAGGCTGCACTACCATATCAGCTGCACAGAAATATTGGCTCACCTGCGAGTTGGGGATGAAGTCTGTTTTGAGGATAAGTTTATCGTGAAGACTGTATTTTTCTATCATTTCCAAATACGGTTGCTTGTCTTCATAGTACTCTCCTGCTATAATAAACTTCAGTGGCAATTCTTCAAATCGAGGGTCAGCTATTGCTTCTAGAAGTAGATCTAGCCCTTTGTAGCGTCTTATGAAGCCGAAGAATAACATATATCTAAAGGCTGGGTCGAGACCAAGGGATTTTAATGCCTCCTCTCTGCTTATTGGCTGCCCAAAGGTGTCATACATTGGATGTGGATTATATTGGGCGGGCTTCCCAGGGAAATAAGTTTCGATATCATTCAGAACTGATCGGCTCATTGTTACCAACCCATCGCAACCACCGATGAACCACTTTGTGAGGAACTTATCGCCAAAGCGTTTTTCATGGGGTATCAGGTTGTCCGTAATGGCAACAATGCGAGTCTTACCTTTCCTACGTAATAGCCTCGCCACCATGCCCAAGCATGGACCCATAAATGGCATCCAAAAGCGAAATACAATCAAGTCATATTTTTTTCTACGAAACTTCAAACCCATAAATAACCAGTTTAGCGGGTTTATAGAGTTAAGTTTAGTGTAAATTGTAATGGCTTCTGGTGCTGGGTCACTGCTGTATTGGGTAGTGCCTGGAAAAAGGAACTCTGGGTATTGAAGCTTGAATGAAAGAATTTCGCATTCGCAGCCATTCTCTTCAAATGCCTTGCATAGCCGTTCATCAAAGGTAGCCAAACCTCCTCGTAATGGCCATGCTGGCCCTACTAACAAAACTTTTTTCTTCATTATCTTACTGCGATATTATCTGTATTTTGTCTAAAAAAAAAGCCCACTGCTAATCCAATTGGCTTTTGTAATGGATTTGTAATTGATTATTTGTTTTTTCGCGGGCTTTTATTTGCTGTTCCTCCCATTCGAACATGTGGGTTTCGCCACATATATAAATATATTTAAGCCCCATATTCCTCATTTCAAATTTATAGGGGGGGCTACTGTCGGATTCCTTCTAAAATCAATTCGAGCATACGATTCCCCTATTTTATCTTGAGCTTATTCTTCACATGCGTCTTAGTTTTTTGTAACAGGAGTATTTGTTCACGCAAGGCTAGAGCCATAGCCTGAGGATAAAAATATGATTCCTACCGATCCTTACGTAGGATTAAGAAAAAAAATTGCAAAAAATGAGTTTAGGTATTTCCTGTTAATGTATGATAAGCACTTTACGGAAAGAAATACTTTGAGAAGTATTTGTGGCTCGAATAAAATAACAGCCAGTAGCAAGACCAGAAACATCGAAAATGTAACTTAAACCATTCCTTTCTATAGGACTATGCATAAGTTGGCCAGTAGCATTGAAAAGCTGTGGTATAGGTAGTGATTCCAAAATGTCTACAGTCAGTTTATTGTCGGCGGGGTTTGGATAACACACAATCTGTAAAGGCTGAGATTCTGTAAAAATACCTGTAATTATTTTCTCCGGATATACCTTTAATGGAGAAACTCTAAAATTGACACGGAAACAACTTGCTAGTGGCCCCAATGCCGGGGGTTGAACAAGGTATGACTCCCGGCCAATCCATTCTGGCCTAAGAAAGTAAACACCGTCGGCCAGATTCTTGAATTTATACCAGCCTTCCCTTTTCGTGTAGGTGCAGCCAACAATCTTTTGGTTCATATCCAGCAAAAGTACTTGCATGCCAGCTATTGGCGAATCAGCATAGGCAGCAATAGTGTTATCAAATTTTGAAGTACCATATAGGCTGTCTTTGCCGGACATGGGCAAGTATGGAATTAATTCGATATCTGCCTTATCAAAATCAACATCATGCTTAATCAGAATTGCAGAATCCCAGTATGCTTTTCCACCAAAATACGCGGGGGCAAAATTAGAAACGAACTTGGATACCGACTGTGGACTGGCCTTTACGATGTGTAGTCCTTTAGCCAGGTTTTGAAATGTAAATCTCCCCGAATCGGAAGGACTGATTTGAATAGTGTCCACTATGGCAAGAGTATTAGCAGTTGTATCAAACTTGGCAATGTACACGTTTGCGTAGTCAATTTTGTGCATACCAGCATGAATTCGACCACTCAGGTTAAAAAATTCCTTTGGCTGTATTAGTGTTATTTTAAAATCTTTGCGGTCGTTACAGTTAGATAGCGTATCTTCAATGTAATAATATCCATCGAAAGTTCCATAACTATTGTAGGTGTGACTGGCATCTCGTGTATGAGCATTAGCTTTATCGCCAAATTCCCACCAAAATTGATCAGCGGTTGTGTCAGCTAGACTTGTAAAATCAACAGAAAGGTCCTTGGTAGTATATACAAAGTCGGCGGTGACACAAGGGAGATTGGTAATGATGACTGAGTCGCAATATGTTTCATTGCAATGTGCAATTGTATCAGTCACCTGAAAACAAACAGAATAGGTCCCATTTTTTTTATAGACATGTATTGGATTCTCGTCAGTAGAGGTGGTATGGTCGCCAAATGTCCAATAATAGAGTGCGTAGGGATTGTAGGAAGTGTGAAAAAAAGACACAGTATCCTTTCGAATGGATTTAGTATATTGAGCGTTGCAAGAATACTTTGGTTTAAGATATACTTGTTGGCACCCGGAATCAGTGCATGAGGCATTGTTCAATTTCAAACAAACGTTTTTATAGCCCGGCTGGCTATAAATGTGTATTGGCGATTCGTCAGTTGATGTAGTACCATCACCAAAGTTCCAATTGAATGATGTTGAACTATCCACACCTGTACTAATGGAGGTGAATTCTGCGGTATCGCCTTCAAATTTCCACAAAAAATTTGTTTGACAACCCGGGCTTGAAGTTGAGATGGTAACTGAATCGCAATAGATATTTTTGCAGTTTCCAAGGCTATCATTCAGATAGAGGCAGACGAAATAATTGCCTGCGTTTGTAAATGCATGCACAGGTGAAAACTTGCTGGAATAATTGCCGTCATTAAAGTTCCAGTAAAAGTGAGTACCTGCAACATAGCCCGACGATGTATTTGTAAAATTGATGGTGTAGTCGTTTACAGTGGCCGTTTGGTTGCTAAAAAGTGCGGAACACTGTGAATGACCGATTGCAGGTGAAAGCATCACCGCAAGACCAATATAAAGGGAACTGATATGTTTGTAAATGTGTCTCAAGAATTATCCTATTGCAAATTAAGACCAAAGATATGCCCTTGGGGTTGCATTTGGCCAGATTATTTTTTAGTTAACTTGCTTTTAGCCATTTTGTAAAGGGTGCCAAACCGCACCGAAACCCCGAAAGTATAGTTCATGGCACTGAATTCTTCGTAGTGTTTGAAGTTGGAAAGGTTGGCCCTATAACTAAGCCCAGCCGACATTCCAAGCCATTTCCAGATGAGGTAAATACCATTGGCTCCAACCTCCAGCGGCACTATGGTGGCCTTTTGCGATTGTCGTGGGCTATAATGTTCGCCCACCTTATCAAAGTCATCAATATTGCCTTTGCCTACACCAATACTCACTGGCACATTGAACTCCCAATTCCTAGTCTTGTAAAAGGTATATTCAGCACGAAGCGAGGTGTAATTGAAATATATATTTCGATAAAAAGTATCAGCCAAGGGTGTGCCTTTTTTAAGATATACCGGCGGGAGCGGCTCATCGTAACTGTTGTAAAAACAGAAGCCCAAATCCACACGTCCGCCCCAGTTGAGCCCCATGAACAAGCCAAACATTTTGGAGGGAAATGATTCAATAAAAGAATACTTGCCATCTAAATAGGTTGAAATACTGGGTTTTTCCTTAAAATATTTGGTCAGTGAATCACGGATGGGATGATCTGACTGAGCATTGGATTTATAGGATGCAAAAAGAGGCAGCAGAAGAATTAGGAGTAAAGAACGGTTTCGCACAATGTTTGCAAATTTAGTTGGGAAATAGTTACCCCTAATTCGAGTTGCGAACAAAGCCTATTAGAACTTGTTGTAACTTGGTAAATACTACGCAAAGGTTTAGGTTGGGCGATAGAAATTAGCGAAATTTTTAAGAAACATACCACAGAAGGAAACCATCTGGCGTTGATAGATTATGAAAAACTAGTCAAATCTGCAGCACTTACAATCCCTACACCTCACCACTATTTTCCTTTGCTTTATTCGTTAGCCAAGCAAGAGAAATGAGCCGCTTTTGTTCTTCAACGACACGCCAGCATTTGTAGCTTTCACCGTGACTTCAGTGAAGATAGGCTAATTGGAAAGCTTCAGTTGCCGTATTTTGCAACCCTTGAAAATTCCTGAACAACTCATTCGCATCGTTATTTTTGGTTTCAGCATCACTGAGCCCATCACAGCTAGTACAAACCTATTGCTAGCAATTATTTGTTTTATTTTTTGTGCAAAATGTACACACGTTTCGCAGCATTGGAAATGGTTTTATCTGTTGATGGGTATAGCTACTTTTCTTGGTGCAATTGTACATGGATTCCGCGATATTTTTAGCCAACAGTTTATATTCAACACATGGATGCTGATGAGCCTTGTAAGTGGAACCGCTATGTTTTTCGCCCAGTTTCATACCATAAAATCCTTTCATTTATTAAAAGAGAGAGAGCGGACTTGGATAGGATTAATAGCGGCTCAACTTCTTCTGTTTTATATGCTAATGCTTTGGTTTGAGAGTTATCAGGTTGTGAAAATACACGGAATTATTGCTATGATGCCAATAATGCTCATCTTCCTATTCCGGCCTAATTTTGTAGGTGGTAAATGGATTTCATTTGGCATTTCTCTTTCTATGATTTCACTTCTTCTTCAAAGCATTAAATTCTCGTTCAGCCCTTGGTTCAATTACAACGACATTGCCCACATAGTATTTATGGCCACCTTTTATTTTATATTTAAGGGTGTGATGATGGGTTCGCTTTCTCAGAAAGCAATTGCTAACTTGCACAGGCCAGTGTAGCCACACTCACGCGGCATCCATCCACCTGGTTCATCAGGGTGGTGCAAGCCTCAAGAGTTGAGCCTGTGGTTATCACATCGTCGACCAGTAGTATATGTTTTCCTTCGTAATTGCTTGCATTTTTTAGGGCGAATATTTCCTGCTGGTTTTCCCAACGCATCCAGCGGTTCAGTCTTGTTTGGCTTCTAGTATCCAATATCTTCACTAAGCTATTTTGTTCAATAGGTTTCGAGATGGAATCGCTAACTCCTTTAGCAATTGTCCATGCTTGGTTGTAGCCCCGTTTGCGTTCCTTTCTTGGATACATTGGCACAGGTACTACATAATCGACATCATTCAGTTTTTCGTTCTCAAGCAATTCATTTCCTAACAATTTACCGAGGGCAAAACCAATTTCTTTTTGGCCTTTATATTTTAGGTTATGCAGCAGTTGCTGCACCATGCTGTCCTTCACAAAGTGCATAAAGGAACTCGCATGAATTAAGTTCACACGCCCCCACAATCGTTTAGCCACAGGGTTTTCGTTCCAGCCTATGTAGCCTGTGAGTGGCAGTTCGCTGATACACATCGCACATATATGCTCCTCTCCATTAACCAACGGTTGACTGCAGCCGCGGCAGACATTCGGAAACAGCAGATTGACGAAGTGGGCATACATTGGAGCAAAAGTGAATATTGCTTCGCAAATTTAATGTTACGATTTGGTAACAAAAAAAGGCCACCCAGAGGCAGCCTTTCCCAATAAGGTTTTTATTTCTTACAACTCATCTGAGTTGAAGAAATAGTCATCGTCTTGCGGATAATCCTGCCACACCTCCTCCATGCTTTCAAAAGGTTCGCCGTCGTCTTCCAGCTCTTGCAGGTTTTCAATTACCTCAAGCGGGGAGCCTGAGCGGATGCCATAATCAATCAGTTCGTCTTTGGTTGCAGGCCATGGTGCATCGTCGAGATAAGATGCTAGTTCGAGTGTCCAATACATTGTATTTCTATTTTGCCGCGAAATTGGGTTTATAGTTGTTATCCCACAATAGGGTAAAAAAAATAGTTGGTTTGAAAATCAAGCAATTGCATTAAATACTAAAAATCAATGTGATAGCCTCTTTTAGCGACTTCACAGGAGGGTAGCAAGTGTGGGCTCTACACACATAAAACGTAATGCCACCAAGGGTCTTCTTGTCTTTGGCCAACGGAATTTTCGCAGTGCCAAGTTGCCAAACGAGCAAAACATGTGGCAGCAGATAAGTGCCCAAGTCGGCCAAAAGGTTTTTCCTTTCTTCTGCTTTGCAGCAAATAACCAACTGCACCAAACCATGCTGATTGGCCAATTGCAAATCCATCCAATTTCCATTTCCAGTGGGGTGCTTCGCAAATTGGTCGCTCACCTTTCGCAGCATTTCAGTGGCTGTATTAATCAATTGTATATCTCCCTGCAAATGACCAAGTCTATACATCACTTGAGCCATCACCGAATTGCCCGAGGGAATCACATCGTCCGTCAAATCGGTTTTAACAGCAAAGAGTGGTGCATCTTTTTTTGATTTGAAAAGAAAGAAACCAGAAGCTAAATCAAAGAAATTTTCTAGGCACACGTTCATCAAATCCATTGCCCTAGTTATCCAATTTTCATCTGCCGTGGATTCATACAAACTCAAATAGGCATCAGCAAGTAAGGCGTAATCTTCTAAAAAAGCGTTAACAGACTTTTGGCCTTTGTTGTAGATGCGGCGGAGGCAGGAAGATGAGAGATGGGATGGGGGATGGGGGAGTAATCCATTGCCGTCAGCTACAGCAGACGGCTCTATTAATTCTGTATGAATAAAATCTCCGCAAGCTACAGCTTTCTCCAACCAAGTTTCATCACCAAAACACAAGTAAGCCTCGGCAAGTGCTTTTATCATTAAAGCATTCCATGAAGTGATACACTTATCGTCTAGGCCGGGGTGGATGCGTTTCGCTCTTTCGGTTAAGCATTGTCGCTTGAATTCTATGAGTGTTTTATTCCAGTCATCGGGGCCAATGCCTTTCAAGGCAGCAAAGTCGGCGGGCTTGTGTTTGGCTAAGAGTATATTTTGTCCATGCTCCCATAGGGCTTCTTGGCTAATGCAATAGTATTCTTTTAGTAGCCCGTCATTGCGAGGGTTAGTAGAAAGTTTATTTGGAATATAGGTGTTCTGACCCGAAGCAATCTCATCTATAATGGAAGATTGCTTCAGGCTATTAGTTTCTTCATCAGAAATAATATTTTGTTTAGCCCTCGCAATGACGGCATCAGTACCTTGTGCAATTGCCTCAAACTCTGCTTCAGTCCAAACATAAAACTTTCCTTCTTCGCCTTCGCTATCAGCATCTAGGGCTGAGAAGAACATACCTTCAGGAGAAAGCAGCTCGCGAAAAACAAAGGCTATTGTTTCTTCAATTACTTGTTTGTATAATGGGTCTTTGCTTAGTCGCCATCCAGCTATGTACAGACTAATCAATTGGGCATTGTCGTACAACATTTTTTCAAAGTGGGGTGCTTTCCAAAGGCTGTCGGTGCTGTAGCGGGCAAAGCCTCCGCCAACTTGATCGTATATGCCACCTAAAGCCATTTGTGTAAGCGTTTGCAATACCTGAAACTTCACTGTTTCATCACAAGTATATGAATGGAAATGCAGCAAGAACTGCCAGCACACCGGCATGGGGAACTTTGGAGACCAATTGAAACCACCATACACAGGGTCAAAACTTTGCTTCTGTTTCTCCACCACCGCTTTCAATCCTTCTATACTCATTCCTTCGGATTCTGCATTGAAACCTAAGCGGTCCAACTGCTGTACCCCAGCCGAAAGTTCAGAAGCATAGCGTTCGGCTTCTTCTTTTTTTGTATTGTAAAAATGAGAAAGTTTCACTAGCATGTCGTCCCAGTTGGCCTTGGGAAAGTATGTTCCGGCATGGATTGGGCGGCCATCTGGCAAGCAGAAAACGTTTAGCGGCCAGCCGCCACGATGGGTCACTAATTGGCATGCATCCATATACACTTGGTCCACATCGGGCCGTTCCTCCCGGTCCACCTTTATACATACAAAATGCTGGTTCATTATGGCTCCTGAAGCAATGTCCTCAAAGGTTTCCCTCTCCATCACATGGCACCAATGGCAAGCCGAATACCCTATACTCACTAGGACCAATTTGTTTTCCACTTTGGCTTTGTCCCAAGCCTCCTCATCCCAGGGAAACCAGTTCACAGGATTTTGTGCGTGTTGCTTTAAGTAAGGACTTAGCGATTCTGACAGCCTATTGGTATGCCGCATTCTATGGCTTGCTAATGGCTTTCAGCAGTATATCCCTATTGTAGTAGTCCACCGCTTTTCTTATTTTAAAATCGCCAATACTGATTACTATACTGCCGCCGACCATTACTACCACCCCACTCAATCCAACACCAAGTGGCAGAAGGCCGTTATTGTTTCCAGACAAACTGAATGCTAAAATGGGGCCTGCGATTATCAGTAGCGACCCTACCAATATGGTCCCAACTCCAGCAAACTGCATGTTTCTGCCTTTGCTAAAAAGTTCAATAGCATCTGTAGAACCTTCCAGTTCTTTTTTAAGGTTGCTTATCCAAAAACCATTGCTATAGTAGCTGCCATTCTTTTGGTACATGCCCCAATTGCTCAGGTGGATAGCATTCTCTTCATACAGCATTTTAAGGGTGTCACTCACGGGGCTTGGGGTATACTGACTGCGAGCACTTATCCCGAGTAGCATTAGCAGAGCTGAAAAGATTATCTTTTGCATTCGTGTTTTCGTTTGGTTTTGCAAATGTAACGGGAAAGCCTACTGAAAAATTGTCTTGGAATTTTCACATTATCGTAACCTGTCCCACGAAAGCAGGATTAACACATTTTCTCCAACCCGTACTTTGCACCCAATGAATATTTACAAAGCAGAAAAACTGCGAGAATTTTTGCAGGATGTGTTTGTGCATTGTGGGATGCAGCAAGCAGATGCAATGACAGCAAGCAATGTATTGGTAGCCGCCGACCTACGGGGGATTGACTCCCACGGAGTAGCTCGACTAAGTGGTTACATCCGGCTGTGGGAATCAGGTAGGGTTAACATGAAGCCCAAATGGAAAGTGGTGTACGAAACTACAAGTACAGTCACCATTGATGCAGACCAAGGATTAGGGCTAACCCTAGGGCAAGAGGCTATGAAATTGGCTATCAAAAAAGCCAAAGACTGTGGCACTGGTTGGGTAGCAGTGAAAAACAGCAATCATTTTGGCATAGCTGCCTGTCACAGTATGCTTGCCCTTGAGCATGACATGATTGGTATAAGTATGACCAATGCGAGTCCGTTGGTGGCTCCCACCCACAGCATTGAGCGAATGCTAGGTACGAACCCAATGTGTTTTGCCATTCCAGCCAAAAAGTATAATGCAATAGTGGTGGATTTGGCCACAGCCGCCGCTGCCAATGGCAAACTAGAAATAGCCCAACGCGAAGGCAAACCTATTCCACATGGTTGGGTGCAGACCAAGGACGGACAGCCAAGCACCAATCCTCACGAACTAAAAAATGAAGGGTCATTGCTCCCCCTTGGAAGCGACCGCGATCATGGAAGCCACAAAGGATATGGTCTTGGAGCAGTAGTGGATATATTTTCAGCGATACTCAGTGGAGCCAACTATGGTCCTTGGGTTCCTCCCTTCGTCAGTTTTTTGCCCGTACTGCCCGATAGTCCAGGGGCGGGCATAGGACATTTCTTTGGTGCAATGCGTGTGGATGCATTTAGGCCAATTGCCGACTATTACGAAAACATTGACCGCTGGATTGAACGATTCAAAGCAGCTAAGCCTGAGCCAGGTTTTGAGCGGGTAATCATTCCAGGTGAACCCGAATCTGAGATGGAAACAGAAAGACTAGTGACAGGCATTCCATTGAATGAACTAGTAGAAAAAGACTTGATAAGTCTTGGAGAAAAATTTGGGATTGCGTGGTGAGTAAATCTATATTTGAATCGTGACTTTCAATTCTGACAATCCCATTTTCAACCTAGCTGCCGAGGTGGTGAACTATACTTCGCAGAATCTTTTCCTGACAGGGAAGGCTGGTACGGGTAAGACTACTTTTTTGAGATATATTAAAGAAACAACTTCGAAATGTACAGTTGTTATCGCACCAACAGGTGTGGCGGCTATTAATGCAGGCGGAGTCACCATGCATTCGTTTTTTCAGTTGCCGTTCAATCCTTTTCTGCCTGATGAGACCCGCATTTTCGGCAACTCGGCCACGGTGGATAGGCTCTCTCTCATTCGCAATATGAAGATGAGCCGCGAAAAGATAGACTTGATGAATGAGTTGGAACTGCTGATTATAGATGAAGTGAGTATGCTGCGGGCGGATATGTTGGACGCCATTGACGAGATACTTCGCTACTACAGGAACAAACGTAAAGTGCCTTTTGGGGGTGTACAGGTGCTGTTTATCGGTGATTTGTTTCAGCTTCCTCCAGTGGTAGGCGACGACGAATGGGCCATGCTGAAAGGCTATTATGCTAGTCCGTTTTTCTTTAGTGCTAAGGTGCTTCATGAAAATCCTCCTGTGTTTATCGAGTTAAAAACAATATACAGGCAAAGCGAAGAACGATTCATCAATCTGTTGAACAATATACGCAACAACACGATGGAGGATGAGGACTATGAGTGGCTGCATAACCGCTACCGTCCAGCCGCCATGGACGAATACGAAGGCACCATTACCCTCACGACCCACAACCGCATTGCCGACCAAATAAATCAACAGGAATTGCAAAAGTTGGATGGAGAAACGCATAGTTTTATGGGTGAGATAAAAGGTGAGTTTTCAGATAAGGCATTGCCTACCGAAATGCGGCTGGACTTGAAAGTTGGAACGCAGGTGATGTTCATCAAAAACGATACGGAAGACAAAAAATACTTTAATGGAAAGCTGGCCACAGTTACTAAAATATCGAAGGATGGAATAACTGTGCTGGGCAACGAAGACAAAGAGGAAATGGTGGTGAACAAAGAGAAATGGAGCAACATACGCTACAACCTGAACCGCGAAACCAACCGAATAGAGGAAGATGAAATTGGTAGTTTTACCCAGTATCCGCTGCGGCTAGCTTGGGCTATTACTATACATAAGAGCCAGGGGCTCACGTTCGACAATGTGATTATAGATGCAGGGGCTTCATTCGCCGCCGGGCAGGTCTATGTAGCCCTGAGCCGCTGCCGAACTTTGGATGGCATTGTCTTGTTGTCAAAGATTTTTCCGCAAAGTGTAAAGAGTGATGAAAGGATTTTGCAATTCTCAAAACAAGAAAACAAGGCGACAGAAGTGAGTAGGATACTGGCAGAAGAGAAACCCAAATTTGCCGCAATGGTATTACTTAAAACTTTCGACTGGGCAAAACTGTTCGGTGAGCTCAAACATTTCCAGGAACTCACCAAAACCAAAAAGCTGCCAGAACCGGAACTGTTCGAACAGATTATTTCGGTAATGCTGGAAAAGGCAAATGCTCAGTACGAAACAGCAGACAAATTTTTATTGCAACTGCAAAATATACTTGGCCAAGACACCATGGACAGTCAAATGCTGAACGAGCGGGTGACCAAGGCCAAGAGCTATTTTGCTAAAGTGTTGCATGATGAAATCATACAGCCAATCAACAACATCCAATTCAACTTGAAAGGCAAAAAACAGGTAAAAAAATACCTGACCATCACCAACGAACTGGAAAATTTTGTATGGAAAAAACTGCGTGAAGTGGAGCGGGTTAGCTTTGGCGACCTGAGTTTTGAGGTGAAAGGAATTGAAAAAACTACTGTGCTGCCTGTGGTAGAAAGAAATGCCAAAGAGCCTAGGGGCAGTAGCCAGTTGGAGACACTTACCTTATACAAAGCCGGGATGAAAATACCAGAGATTGCACTCACACGTGGATTTGCTGAAAGCACTATCGAAGGGCATCTGGCTCAGTTTGTAGGGACGGGCGAAGTTGATGTCTTTGATTTCATAACCACCGAACAGCTTCTAAAAATAAAACAAGCCGCCGACCAAACTGAGCAGCTTGGCACAAGCCCAGTAAAAGCTAAATTGAACGATGAAACTACACACAGCCAAATCCGTATGGCCATCAACTACCTGAAATGGAAAAAGGAAAAAGCCGAATCCGTTTCCTGATTCATGCCTATTTTTGCAGTCAATTTATAATAAATACAACAATGGGAAAAGGTGACAAACGCAGCAAACGTGGCAAAATCAGCATTGGCTCTTGGGGTGTGAACAGGCTGAGAAAAGCCTACAAGACTACCAAGGTGAAGCAACTGGAAACCGCAAAAAAAGCTTAAAAAAGACCCCCAAATCGGGGGTCTTTTTTTTGGTAGTCGATTTCCATAAAACTAATTTTCGTTGTACGGAATTTTACGGATCGGCCATTTGAATTATGCCCTAAAGTTGTTTTTTGAATTTTAACAATGAAACTATTCAAACGCATCCTCGTTGTTTTATTGGCCTTGGTGTTTTTGGTCAACCTGTATATTCTTCTAAGTGGTCACAGCTACATCTATAAAGCTGTGTGGTATAATCTTGCTGACATTGATGATGCTCAATTTTTTGAAAGCCGCACCATAAAGGCTGGTAAGCCAGTAGCCTTGCCACGTTCGGTGGCATACAATCAAGGCGAGATGAGTCAACAGGTATTGGATTACCACAAACAAATGGAATCGGTTGCCTACATAGCAATTCGTAACGATAGTTTGCTACACGAAGAATATTGGGACGGCTATAGTGAATCCAGTCTCAGCAGTTCTTTCAGCATCAGCAAAAGTGTGGTTGCCGCTATGATTGGGGTTGCTTTGAAGGAAGGTAAACTAAAATCGCTGGACGAACCCGTGGGCAACTACCTGCCACATTTCGCTGAAGGCAAGAACAAGGCATTGACCATACGCCATCTGCTGACAATGAGTGCCGCTAACAATTTTGATGAAAGCTATGTCAATCCATTTTCATTTACCACCGAAGCATACTACGGCAACAACCTGCCCACCCTGATGGAGAAACTTAATGTGGTATCTGAACCGGGTAAAATGTTCGATTACCAAAGCGGGAATCAAATAATACTTGCCGCGGTGCTGGAGAAAGCAACTGGCCAAAATCTGAGCACTTATTTGAGCGAAAAAATTTGGACGCCCATGGGGGCCATGCACGATGCCACTTGGAGCCTTGACAAAAAGGACAGCCACGAAAAAGCCTATTGCTGCATCAATAGCAATGCAATTGATTTTGCACGATTTGGGCAAATTTATCTGCACCATGGAAAACTATATGGAAACGATATATTGGACAGTAGTTTTGTTGCTGAATCGATTACCCCAGCCAACATCAACGACGAACATGGAAAGCCTTGCGATTTCTATGGATTGGGCTGGTGGCTTACCAATATAGACCACAAAGGAAAAACCCACCAAGTATATTATATGCGGGGTATCTTGGGGCAATATTGCCTAGTGATTCCCGATAAAAACTTAGTGATTGTGCGGCTCGGCCACAAACGCTCAAACGACAAGATAGGAGAGCACTGCCCCGACATCTATGAATATATGCATGGGATTTTGGATGCTTATGAATAAAACAAAAAACCTCCCACAAAATGCGGAAGGTTTATGGGTCTTTAGTGTCGAGATGGCGGGATTTGAACCCACGACCTCTTGCACCCCAAGCAAGTGTACTACCGGGCTGTACTACATCTCGATCCCTTTTCGAAAAAAGGACTGCAAAAGTAGGACAATAGCCCCTACAAGCCAAGCCTCTGCTGAAAATGAATGAGAGCCAGCCGATATCCATCTAAGCCTAAGCCTGTAACGCAGCCAATACAGTTTTTGGCTGTCAACGACTGATGGCGGAACTCTTCGCGGGCAAAAATATTGCTGATATGAACCTCTATCACCGGAGTTTTTATGGCAGCAATAGCATCTGCAATAGAGACGGATGTATGGGTATAGCCAGCACCGTTGAACACGATGCCAGCAGCCGAGAAACCAACTTCTTGCAGTTTGTTTATCAGTTCACCTTCTATGTTTGATTGATAGTAGTTGAGGTCAAATTCGGGGAAGTCCGTTTTTAGTCTTTCCAAGTAGGATTCAAACGGCTCGTTTCCATATATGTCCGTTTCCCGCTGCCCCAGCAGGTTTAGGTTCGGTCCGTTTATAATCCAGATGGTTTTCATTTAGTCAGTAGGCAGTATAGTATGATTCTTCCATCTCCCCACATTCCCACATTATCATATTCCCACATTAACAGCTTTCTGCTCCGCTGCGATGATTTGCTCCATGATTTCCTTTAATGAAATGCGAATGTCCCACTCAGGATAGTCATGCTTCATTTTGCTGAGGTCGCTGATATAGCAGATGTGGTCACCGATGCGGTTTTGGTCGCTATAGCTATAGTTTAGTTTGGCTCCGCAAAGTTCCTCAATCATATCTATACTTTCCAACATAGAGCCGCTGTTGCCACGCCCACCACCGAGGTTGTACACCTGCCCGGGCTTGGGGGTTTTGATAAAACACTCAAAGGCTTTTACCACGTCCTCGCTGTGAATTTGGTCACGCACCTGCTTGCCTTTGTAGCCAAAAATGGTGTACGGCTTGCCGCTGATGGCACATTTCACCAAATAAGAAAGGAAGCCATGCAACTCAACCCCGCTGTGGCTTGGGCCAGTGAGGCAGCCACCCCTAAAACACACGGTAGGCATATTGAAATACAGGCCATACTCTTGAGTGATAATATCAGCTGCCGCCTTGCTTGCCCCAAAAAGGCTGTGCTTTGTGCGGTCGATGCGGCAAGTTTCGTCTATGCCTTCATATAGTTTTGGGTCGGCATAGTCCCAGCGTTTTTCCAGTTCCACCAGTTCTAGTTCGTTGGGCGAATCGCCATACACTTTGTTGGTACTCATATACACAAACGGGGAGTCGAATGTATGTTGGCGGCTTGCTTCCAAGAGGTTCATCGTACCCACCGTGTTGGTGTCAAAATCGTCGAAAGGGATTTTGGCGGCTAGGTCGTGGCTGGGCTGGGCTGCACAATGGATGGTGGCATCGGGCTTGTGCTTTTTGTATAAATCAAGCACATCTTGACGGTTGCGTATATCCGTGTTTTCGTGGGTAAAATTGTAGCCCTCACTCATAAGTAGCTTGAGGTTCCAGGTGGTGTCACCGCCTTCACCAAAGAAGTATTTGCGGAGGTTGTTGTCAACCCCAATGATTTGATGCCCTTGCTTGCCAAAAAAGCGTACCGCCTCAGAGCCAATAAGCCCACTGCTGCCAGTTACCAATATTTTCATAAGTACTATTTTCTAAAATAATGGGGGCAAAGATAATTTGATGATTCGGTAATTCGTTTAGTGAAACCAAACAATTCCTTGTGTTTGCCAAAATTGCAATATCAATCCCCTTTCAAATGCTTATCGAGCCCAAACTCATCGGCTATCAATACCTCACGGGCTTTGCTACCTGTGAATGAGCCTACGATGCCAGCCTTTTCCAGTTGGTCCATGAGTCGGCCCGCACGGTTGTAGCCAAGCTTCATGCGGCGTTGCAGCAGGCTGGTGCTGCCTTGCTGGTGCTGAACAATGATACGGGCAGCATCTTCAAACAAAGGGTCACGCTGGCCATCGTCTATGTCGTCCATTTGGGCTTCGGCACTGTCATCTTTCACCTCTGGCAGTAAGTAGGGTTCGCTGCCCATTTGTCCGCCAATAAAGTCCGCAATGCGTTCCACTTCGGGCGTGTCTACAAAGGCACATTGTACCCGCACGGTGTCGCTGCCATTGTTGATGAGCATATCGCCCTTGCCCACCAATTGGTCGGCACCGTTGCCATCCAATATGGTTCGGCTGTCAATTTTGGAAGAAACTCGGAATGCCGCCCTCGCCGGGAAGTTGGCTTTGATGGTTCCAGTTATCACATTTACCGATGGCCGTTGCGTAGCCAAAATAAGGTGAATGCCAATGGCACGGGCAAGCTGTGCCAAGCGGCCAATGGGCTGTTCTACCTCCTTGCCTGCAGTTATCATCAGGTCGGCTAGCTCGTCTATAACCACCACAATAAATGGCATGAAATGGTGGCCTTTCAGTGGGTTCAGTTTGCGTTCCTGAAACTTGGCGTTATATTCCTTAATGTTCCGCACACCCGCATCTTTCAGCAGGTCGTAGCGGCTGTCCATCAGCACACACAGGCTGTTCAGGGTACGCACCACCAGTTTGGTATCCGTGATGATGGCATCCGCATCGCCCGGAATTTTGGCCAAGAAATGCCGCTCGATACTTTTGTATATGGAAAGCTCCACCTTTTTTGGGTCAACCAGCACAAACTTCAATTGCGAAGGATGCTTTTTATAGAGCAGCGAAGAAAGAATGACATTGATACCAACGGATTTCCCTTGCCCAGTAGCACCAGCCATCAGCAGGTGTGGCATCTTGGTGAGGTCGGCCACATATACTTCGTTGCTAATGGTTTTGCCAAAGGCAATTGGTAATTCGCCTTCAAACTGCTGAAAACGTTGACTGGCCAATACGGAACGTATAGCTACCATTTCCGGTTTTTGGTTAGGTACTTCTATACCAATTGTTCCCTTGCCGGGTATGGGTGCGATGATCCTGATGCCCAATGCTGCAAGGCTTAAAGCTATATCATCTTCCAGGTTTTTTATCTTGGAAATGCGGACACCTGCTATGGGCACTATCTCATAGAGTGTAACCGTTGGGCCAATGGTAGCCTTTATTTTATCAATGCCAATATTGTAGTTTTTGAGCGTGTCAACAATCAATTTTTTGTTAGTTTCTAACTCCTCCATACCCACACGTCCTTTACTTTCATCTACCTCTTTCAGAAGATCAAGGGTAGGGTACTTGTAATTGCTAAAACTCAAAGTGGGGTCATATTCAGTATCAATCCCAAAATGCTTTGGGGCTTCGGGTGCTGTTGGACTGTCCACCAATTCTTCCTCTACGCCTTCGTCTATTTCCAGTTCGGCTTCGCTGCCATTGCCGGGCATTGCCACACTCTTATCTATGAAGACTTCGTGTTCGTCATTTTCTTCTATTTTTTCCTCTCCATTTTTAACTTCAAAATCCAACATGCCTTCTTCTTCGGGCTGCTCTATTTCGGCTTTATGGGTGTAGTAGTCGTGTACTTCGTCATCAGGCTGCGAGAGAGGAGAGGAGAGAGGGGAGTCTAATGGAAGTTCTTGCACAACTGGACGAGGTCTATAAAATTCGATATTGAACACTGCGACAAGAAACAGCAAAGCATACAACACAACAAACATCACGGCTCCAATATTTCCGAGCAAACCTTTGAGCCAAAGAAAACTGTGGTAGCCAAATGCACCGCCTAGAAAGTAGTAATCGCTAGTCCAATGGCATATCATACCCAGAAAAATGCTGGACCAGATGACCAAAAAAAATGAATACTTGAGGGTACGCAAAAAAGGTAGTAGCCACGATTTGAACAAGATGCGGAAGCCTGCCAAAAACAACAACAACACCAGAGCATAACTAGCTATACCGAACCAAGCATGTATAAACTGATGCGACAAAACAGCCCCCACAATGCCCATCCAGTTTTGGGCGGCCTCGGGGTTGGTGTTCACAAACATGCTCCAGCCCGCATCCACCACCACACTTTGATCCACCCGCCAAGTGAATAGAAACGATGTGAAAGCAAGTGCGGTGTAAAACGAGCCAAGTATCAGCATCAGCCCAATGCCTTTGTGCAAGCGTTCGTCCCACAGCCAGTCCCAGCGGCTTATTGCTACCTTTTCGGCTTCGGCTTTTTCGGGCTCAAAGTTGTCTGTATCCGTCTCGATTTTTTTCTTTTTTGCCATTGGGCTAATCGGGCAAAAATAGCCAATCACTTGCGAGCAGATTTATATTTGAATCCACAGGATGTTTAGGAAAGGCTACAAAAGTGAAAAAGTCAGATTAAACTGGTTAACAAGCCGAATCAATAAATATACATATTCAATCCACGCTTAAATCTTATCCCCCTCAGCCCCGAACTCTTCGGGTGGTGCAGCTTCTTCCTCATCGTTGGCTACGCCTGTTATCAGTTCTTCGTCACCTTCATCGAGGCCGTCTTCATGGTCGTTGCCCAATATGCTTTCGGTTATTTCCTCAAACTCTTCATCATCTACTAATACAAATTTTTTGTCGACGTATTGTTTGGGTGCAAGGCCTTCGCTTTTCACCACAGCCGGGTAGGTAAGCTTTGGGTTTTCTTCTAAAATAATTCCCGTCATTTCGCAATAGAAAGTCCACATATTGATGAAGTCGAATACATATAAAATCTTTTGATGAGGATCGTCAATGTAGTCGCAAAGGCGGCAGTCTTTCATTACGGGCATAGGCATGGCCTTGTCGTCGTTTTCATCCTCGGCATTAGTCATGTTTTCCAAGGTAACCTCAAAACCCCTTTTCCATTGGTCGTCGCTCATGTAGAACGATGCCAGTTGCGACTTATCGAAACCTACGGAGTCCTGTATCGCAAGATGTAGGTCTTGAAAGGTTTGAGTGCTGTGAATGTCGATAGTGCGGAAGAAATCTTCGTAGTCTTCCAAGGATATTTTGAAGCGGTAAAGTGCCATTGGTTGCTTAATTGGGCTGCAAAGATGGGCATTTTTGGGTTAAATTACTAATACGAAAATGGCAAGTGGGTATCTTTGTGGCCTGTGCCGAAAATCTTAAATTAGGAATTAGGAATTAATAATTGAAAAATAGCATCCACAATTCTCAGTGATTGAAATAAAAAACCTCAATAAAAGTTTTGCTGAAAAGCAAGTGCTGCAAAATGTGTCGGCCACGTTTGAAAAAGGCAAGTGTAATCTGGTGATAGGCAGCAGCGGCAGCGGAAAGAGTGTGCTGATGAAATGCCTAGTGGGGCTAGAGAAAATTGATAGCGGCCAAGTGCTGTTCGATAACCGCGATTTTGTGCATATTGACTACGATGAACGCAAACAGGTGCGGCGAGAGATAGGGATGTTGTTTCAGGGAGGTGCATTGTTCGATTCGCTTACGGTGGAGGAAAATGTACACTTTCCGCTCAAAATGTTTTCTACTGATAGAACATCCGAACAGATGGATCGTGTGAACTTTTGCTTGAAGCGAGTGAACTTGGAGAATGTGGGTAGCAAGTTTCCTTCAGAAATATCGGGAGGCATGAAGAAACGTGTAGGAATTGCCCGTGCCATCGCCCTCAACCCTGATTATCTATTTTGTGATGAGCCAAACTCCGGCCTCGACCCACTCACCTCACGAGTGATTGACGAACTAATCACGGAAATAACAGAAGAGTTTAACACTACCACCATCATCAACACGCACGACATGAAAAGTGTGTTCAAAATGGGTGATATGGTTATCTTTATCTACAAAGGCCAGAAATGGTGGACAGGCGACAAGACCATGCTGCGTGACAGTGGCAACGCCGAACTGAAAGAGTTTCTAGATGCGTATATGTTTTGATACGTTAACAACAGTTTTACTTCTTCATAAACTTCAACTGCTGCCCGGCAACTTCGATGAAATAGACCCTGCTAGCTAGTGGCTCTATGTCGAGGGGAATTGTTGTTCCGTTCTTGCTTTTTGTTGCCAGGATTTGTTTGCCTAAGCCCATGATTTTGATACTATGGATTAAGGTTGAAAATCCAGTTAGAAGTAGGTCTGATTGGCAAAGGTTAGGATATCTTCTCCCATATTCAAAAGCTTAATTCTTGCAACATCAAAGCAGTAAATTCTTCAGTCACCCGATATTTGCACCGCATTGGCATTGGAGCAATATTTGTAAGCAAGCCAATTTATCTTTCAAATTACGTCTTAGGCTCATCTCTTTATATGAAAAGAATAAACATCACCTATCTCACCTTATTGGTTTCTTTATTGTTGTCACCCTCTCTATTTGCTCAGAACAAAGGCGGATACGAGATAAAAATTCGGGTAAAGGGATACAAGGGCGAGATGCTCTATTTGGCCAACTACTTTGCAGACAAAACTTACAAAGCCGACAGTGCATTGCTCGACCAAAATGGCTGGGCAATTTTTAAGGGGAAAAACCCATTGCCTTGTGGGGTGTATATGACCGCACTCGGCTATACTAAACTGTTTGAGTTTGCCGTCAACGAGCAGTTTTTTACACTGGAAACTGATACTGCAGACCTTGTTGCAAACATGAAGGTAAAAGGCTCAGCCGAAAATGATATGTTTTTCAAATATCAGCTAGTTAGCGGCGAACTTGGGTCGAAAATTTACAAATTCAGAAACCTGATGCTGGCTGCCGAAAAAGATAGCACAAAGAAGAAGGAAGCAGCTGTATGGCGAGATTCAATGTCGTTGAATGGACGAAAGGAAGTGAACTATGTGAAAGAAGTGGTAGCGAAAAATCCAGGGAAGATGTTTACCCAAATGCTGCAAACTATGGAAGAACTGCAGATACCTGCTACGCCACTTAACCCTGATGGTAGCATGGTTGATTCCAATTTTAAGTACCACTATTTTCTTGCCCACTACTGGGATAAGATGGACTTCACACGAGACTGTATGTTGCGTTCTCCAGTATTTCACAACAAGCTAAAGAAATATTTTGACCAGATACTTCAAGACCCCGATAGCATCATTTATGAAGCTGACAGAATCATAGCCAAATCAAAAGGCACTCCAGAACTTTACAAATACATCGTACAATATATTACCAATACATACGCCAACAGTAGCTTCATTTGTATGGATGCTGTACCCGTGCACATGATTTTGAAATACTATACTTTTAAGGATTGCTGGTGGGTGGATAGCACAGAAATTATCCGCAGCCGCACCAGAGCAGAGGCTATGCTACCAACCCTTTGCCACCAAATAGCCCCTAATATAGCGATGCATGATTCACTCTTGGCGAAGGAAATTATTCGTATTGTAAAAACAGACACCATCATAGAAAGTCGGAATGCAAAAATATTGGCACAAATGGCCAAATTTGGAACAACGGATTTGCACAAGGTAAAAGCAGAATACACTGTCATCATTTTCTGGGATCCAGATTGCAGCCATTGTAAAGCGGAGATGCCTTTCCTGAAAGAAATCTATGAAAAATACCATAAATATGGTGTGGAGTTTTATGGGGTAGGAGTAGAGCAGGAATACGACAAATGGGTAAACTATGTGAGATCTAACGACCTGAAATGGATCAATGTGATTGATGTTTACAATATCTCCGAGTTCCGCAAATACTACGACATTAGCAGCACCCCAGTCATTATTCTTTTAGACAAGAATAAGAAAATTTTGGCTAAAAAGCTTGCCCACGATGGACTGGAGCTTTACCTGAAACACGAACTGAAGATTAGCGACAAGAAGGAGAAGTAGGCGACAAGCAATATGCAATTGGCAATGCTTTTTATAAATACCTATTTGGTTAATATAGTCACTGCTCCGTTTTTTAGTTCATAGTTCTGTCCGCTTTCGGGGCAGGTAGCTTTTCCGTCTTTATCAAATTGCAGGCGGTGTCCATACTGACTCATCCAGCCAATGTGTTTGGAGGGATTGCCCACCACGAGAGCGTATGCAGCGACTGTTTTGGTAACTACAGCCCCAGCCCCAATAAATGCATACTCGCCGATATCGTGTCCGCACACGATGGTTGCATTTGCCCCTATTGTAGCTCCTTTGCCCACATGCGTTTTGGCATATTCATGCTTGCGGTTCACAGCACTTCGGGGGTTTATCACATTGGTAAAAACCATGCTTGGCCCCAAAAAAACATCATCCTCGCAAGTGACTCCTGTATAAATGCTAACGTTGTTTTGCACTTTTACATTATTGCCAAGTACCACCTCTGGGCTTATCACTACATTTTGTCCTACATTGCATTGTTCGCCAAGCACACAGCCAGGCATGATGTGGCTGAAATGCCAAATTTTGGTGCCGATACCTATTTGGCAACCATCATCAATAATGGCAGTTGGGTGAGCGTAGAAATTCATGGCAGAAATTAGTTTATAGTTCTTAGTTTATAGTTTTTGGTTCTTCGTTTCGCAGACTCTTCGCAGCTCTCAACGTCGAAGGCGAATTCATTTTCAACCAAAATACTCAGCGTAGTTGTTTGGTGTTTCATATAGCTTGACGCAATGCAGTTGGCAGCCGTCAAGTTTGGGCTCGAGCAGCTTCCAAATTTCCATTACCAATATCTCTACACTGGGCATTTTGCCTTGCAGAAAGTCAACATCCATGTTCAGATTTTTGTGGTCCAGTTTTTCTACTACTTCTGTTTCCATTATCTGTTTCAGTTTCTTAAAATCAAACAAGAAACCAGTATCGGGATTGGGTGTTCCTTTCACGGTCACATACAGGTCGAAGTTGTGGCCATGCCAGTTTTGGTTGGCACATTTGCCAAACATTGAATCGTTCTGCTCTTCGCTCCAGTCGGCACGAAACAGGCGGTGTGCTGCATTGAAATGAGCCTTGCGGGTGATGAATACAGTATTACTCGACATTTTGGTCGGCAAAGATAGGATGACCATACCTTTGACCTCTTAAAAAAACAAGCAAGAAACAATGATAGTGGTAACTGGGGCAGCAGGATTCATAGCTAGTTGCATGGTAGCTTATCTCAACGAGTGTGGCTACAAAGATGTAGTAGCTGTTGACGATTTTTCTAAGCCACAAAAGAACCTTAACCTTGATGGAAAGCAGCTTTCAGCCCGCATCCATCGTGACGAGTTTATTGACTGGTTAGCTAAAAATGAGAACCAAGTGCAGTTTGTGATTCACCTAGGGGCACGCACCGATACTACTGAGTTTGACACCGCATTACTCACCCGCCTCAACCTCGATTATAGCAAGGCCGTTTGGCAAAAATGTGTAGAATATGGCCTGCCGCTAATCTATGCCAGCTCAGCCGCCACCTACGGCGATGGGCAGCTTGGCTTTACTGATGATGTTGCAATTATTCCTTCTTTGCTGCCGCTCAATCCTTACGGTGTTTCCAAAAATGAGTTCGACAAATGGGTATTGCTCCAAACGGAGAAGCCATACTTTTGGGCTGGCTTCAAATTTTTCAATGTGTATGGCCCAAACGAATACCACAAAGGCCGCATGGCTTCGGTGGTGCTGCATACGTTCAATCAGATAAAACAGCACGGCAGTATGAAGCTTTTCCGCTCACACAATCCAGCATACAAAGACGGCGAGCAGCTTCGCGATTTTGTGTATGTACGCGATGTATGCAAGGTGTTGCTGCACTTCATGGAAACCCGAAAGCACAACGGCATATACAATCTAGGTAGCGGACAGGCACGCACGTTTTTGGATTTGGCCAATGCTGTATTTGCCTCACTTGGAAAAGCTGCCGAAATTGAATTTATAGACACACCCGCCGACATCCGCGATAAATATCAATACTACACACAGGCCGAGATGGGCAAGTTGGCTGCGGCGGGCTGCCCGGTTCAGTTCACCCCACTTGAGGCGGGCGTTGATGAATATGTGAAGGACTACCTTGTGACTGGTGGTTTTTTTTAATAGAAAAAGGCCAGCGGTTATGCTGGCCTTTTTGTTTTTTATTCGGGTTGCAAACCCTTAGCCTTGTGCGGGCCTGTTGCAAACAGGCTCGGGT
>SHWZ01000066.1 GCA_009693575.1 Flavobacteriaceae bacterium
AGTCCACTGAAAACTTCTTTAACATACATTTTGGCAACTCGTCTTGGAGTACCCCGAAGGCTGTCGTCCGTAAGGTCCAGCCCCAGTATGTGCATTATTTCCCTGAACTTTTCTTCAATCAGTTCCACTTTCAGGTTATCGTCCAGTCGGAATGCGTCTTCACGCAAGGGAGTTTCAGCCGCCCACGAAAGGTGCTCGTCTCCTATTTCTTCGTTTCGCTTGTCAATTTCCGTTGTATTCAACATAGTTTCTGTCTGTTTCATGCAAAGTTATGGTCAGTGTTAAGTTTGGGGGCAAATGCTTTTTGATGTGCCCATATATGGCTACCGCAATATTTTCGGCAGTTGGGTTTTTACTTACGAAATCGGGGCAGTCAAGGTTCAGGTTGCGGTGGTCGTAGCGTTGCACCACTTCGGTTTCTATAATGTCTTTCAGGGTTTTTATGTCAATCACATAGCCTGTTACCGGGTCAATATCGCCAGTCACTTTGGCTGTGAGGGCATAGTTGTGGCCGTGGTAGTTGGCGTTGTTGCATGGGCCAAAGGCTTCCTTGTTTTTTTCGTCGCTCCATGCAGCCACATGCAGACGGTGTGCAGCATTGAACATGGCTCGGCGGGCTACGGTGGCTTGCATCAGAATTGAGTTAACACTTATTGCTGCCAATTGTTCAATTATTTCTGTAATATTTTTTACAAGAAAACTGCCGCTTGGTTGAGTTTGCTGCTATTTTGACACAAAGGTAGGCCTGGCAAGGTTTTGCCTAAATTTTACCTGACTTCAAACAAGTTAGCTTAAATAAATCACACAAAGATCTCCCAGTTATTTTACCCAGAAGGAAATGCTTCGTTCAAGTTCAAAGATTTATTCATTGATTTTCAGTAAAATAACATTAATGTTAAATAAAAATAGAAAATAATTAAACAAAAGTTTGGAAGATTGAGAAGCGAGTTCCTAATTTTGTGTAACAATTCAAGTAATAATATACACAGAGATGACTAATATGGAATTTACCACCGCAGTGACCAAGGAGAAAACCCCTCTGCGTCAATATGCTTACAAACTGACCAAAAACTCGGACGATGCTAACGACCTGTTGCAGGATACTATGCTGAAAGCTATCACCAATCGCGAAAAATTTGTTGCCCAAACCAACCTGAAAGGCTGGCTATACACCATTATGAAGAACAGCTTCATAAACAACTACCGCCGCATGGTGAAGCAGAATACTTTCATAGACCAGACCGACAACACCTACTATCTTGATAGCATGAGTGTGGCCGAGGGCAACCAAGCTGAAAGCAAGTTTATGATGCGTGATATGGAACATGCTATTGACACCCTGCCAGACGATTTGAAGAATACCTTTATGATGAACTTTACTGGCTACAAGTACCACGAAATAGCCGACCTGATGAAGATACCTATTGGCACCGTGAAGACCCGCATATTTGTGGCCCGCAGAATGTTACGTGGTAAACTGTCAGTGTATGGACAGGCGTATGGTTACAGAACGAATTAACCTTATTCCAACTCAGCTTGATTAATAGTGAACTCCCAGCGTAGCTCGTTATTGGCATCGAAGCACTTGATGAGGAGGTTGCGTTTGTGGGGCTTACCACTCACCGTCATTTGGCAATAGTTGGGCACATCCACCATTGTCTGTGTGATACGCATAGGGTTTTTAGCCTCGGGGGTTTTCATCACGTTGCTGCCGCCGCTGGTCATAGGCGAGCAAGTGAGTTCGTAAAGAGTATATGGATGCTTAGGGCCAGTAGGTTCATCGTCGTCATCTTTCTTGCTTAGTTCGGGGGATTCGATAGCTTCTTGTTTCTTCTTTTTTTCTTTCTTCTTGTCCTTCTTTTGGGTGTCATCTTCCAAGGCTTTTGCCTCTTCAGTTCTTATGATGTTGCTGTCCACCCGCTCCAGTTTTATTATTTCGGTGTGGTGGCGGTCGCCGCTCATAAACACTACCCCTTTTATCCTCATAAAAGTAATGAAATCTAGTATCTCCTGTCTTTCCTTTTTGAAATATACATAGCTTTCTTGATCTGTATTCACATTAAGGAACTGCCCACCCATCAACACAAACTTGAAAGCAGCCCGGCTTGAAAGCAGTGATTGTTTCAGCCAGTCCAATTGGTGTGCACCAAGCTGAGTTTTGTTTGCCAAAAGGCTGTCGGGCATATTGTCTTCATCGCGAAAGTATCGGTTGTCGAGCATGAAAAAATCGCAATCGCTCCAGGCAAAGCGGCTATATATGCCCTTACCATCTTGCCCATAACTGCGGTTGCCCCAGTATTCCTTAAATGTTTCGAGGCTGGCATCTTTCAAGTCGAAGGTCTTGCAGGAATTGTTGGGGCCAAAATCGTGATCGTCCCAGATGGCGTAGTTGTTTCGGGTGGCCATAAGCTTATTCATATCCTTGTTGCGGCGGGTGTGGCGGTAGCGATAGCGTATGCCACTCTCCGAACTGTAATCCACCTCCCGCAAATACGTATTGTCGCCCAGCCAAAGCATAAACTGGCTATTGGTTTCGGCCATGCCTTTGAATATACTTGTGCTTTGGCCATAAGGCTTGCCCGGTCTGTCATATAGGGAATCGTTGATGTACGCACAGCTTCCGGCTATGAAGGTGAATGGAGGTGGGTCGGTGCGGTATTCCCAGAGTTCTTTGGTGAAAAACTTTAATGGGTAATCAAATTTTATCTCTTGGTCGTCGAGCGATAGTTTGTATTTGTAGGTTTTGCCGGGCTGCAAGTTGGAGATTACAAACTTGGAAACCACAGGCTGGCAGTGGTCACCATGCTTCAGTTTTATTACCTCTGAGCCTTTTAGCTTGTCGTCCGATTCGCACACATACTCAATGTTGAGCCTCAGGGCACATCTCGTCTCAACCCACACAAGGCATTCGCGGTGTTCGGCATAGCCAAGCATAGGGCCTGAGATGACCCGGGGCGTTTGTGCAGACAGGCCGAAGGAGAAAAGCAGTGCAAGAAACGTGAAGTTAAATTTCATTTTCACGGCAAATATATCGACTGGGCTTTGCTGCGGGGTGAAATGGGTTTGAGAAAGTTGGCTTAGAAAACTGCCTACCTCAATATCACAATCTTTCCAATCCCCTTTTTGAAGAACTGCTCGTTGGTGGCAAGGCTTGGGTCGCTTTCGGTATTTAGGTCTATGTCCTTGCCGTTCAGTCGTGCGGTCACTTGGTATAGATAGACTCCGTTGGCCAGTTTGTCGCCAAACTCATCAGTGCCATCCCAGGCATATTGGGTGATGTTGTTGCCAATGTGAATCGGGCCTAGTTCTTCTTTCAGTATTTCTTTCACCACCTGTCCGCTCACGGTCATTATGCGGATACGCATCTGGTCTGGCACTTCATTTCCTGTCAATGTAAATACAAATTTGGCCTTGGTGCTGAACGGATTGGGGTAAGGGTAAAAGCGGCTGATCATGGACTTGTTCACCACCTTGAACCGCACTTCATACGAACCGCTTCCAGCCGCATTTCCAGCCACATCATACGCCTGTGCACGCAGCTTGTATTGGTCGCCATCAGGCAATGCTTTTGGGGTAAAGGTTACTGTTGCTTTCCTTGTGTTTGGGTCTGCGGCACTAAAGGTAAAATCGGGCGAAGACGATGTAATTTCCTGCTCGGCTTGCTTGGGGTAGGTAATATACAGTTTCACATTGTCATGGTTCGTAATCAGGAAATTTTTGTTCTCATCCTTAGCCGAAATAGTGATAATAGGATTTGCTGAAACTATATCTCCATCGAAGATGCGGACACCATCGAACACGACATCGAGCATTGGGTTTTCAAAGTCACGTTTGCAGAAGAATTTAGCTTGATAGGTATTGTTGTAGTTATATTGTTCGAGCTGTGCAAAACCAGGGTTGAAGGTGACGGTGAGTGTATTTCCGGCTGGGTATGGTTTAGTATCAAAGCCACCTTCCACAAACACTGTGTCCTTGGCTGGCATGGGCTCTAGTTTGCGGCTTATCAAGGTGGTCACATTGTTCAGATGGTCGGTCAGTTTCACCTCTACAAACACACTGTCCATATCGCTTTGGCTTATATTGGTGAAGCCATATCTGTAGAAAGCAGAATCGCCCTCCGAAATAGTGTCTTTTGGGTTCACCACAAATGGGGCTTTTGCACCCAGCAGCACTGTCCCTTCGGGCACACCTTGGTAGTTCACTATCCAGTAGTTGGGTTGCAGCGGGCTGCGGGTTTGTCCGCTGTCACGTACCATCATTTTCACCTTCATCCAAGGGTATATACTTGCATCCACTCCGCTTATGTCCATCGAGTCGTCGGTGATATTGGAGAAAAGCTCATTCTCGGTGCCTGTTTTATCTATAAAAACAAGTGAGTACCAAGCGGTATCCAGTGGGTCATCGTAGCCAGTATGTTGTTTATAAAACTTAGTCCAGCTTTTTGCCGGGCCGGCCATCTCCGATTGCATATTTCCCTCAATAAATCGTGGTCCAAGTTGGTCAAAGTCTTTCACACCTTGTCGGTCTGCGGTATATATTGGGTTGTTAGGGTCTGCTGTTTGTTCGCGTCCTTTGGCTGGTTGTCCCTTAGTTCCTTTCAGTATATAAGGCCAGTCTTCGCCCACTTTTTTGATAATGCCGCTGCCACCTATTTTCTTGAACAAGTCAAAATCGGAATTACTCCATTTGCTAAAGCCTGGGTTATCACCTTTTATGACCATCACCCTGTACCCATCTGGTATGGAATCATTGATAAACACAGCCATAGCTGCACGTTGGCTATCAATCTGTGTGTTAAAAATGTATAATGCTGGGGTAGTATCCTGCGGCTGATTTGAACCTCTCCAATTTCCCGTTGTGTTGTAATAAAGTGGATTTGAAGTTTGATAATAGTAACGATATCCCCAAAAATTCTGCAACCGTAGTGGATTTTCGTTTACAGGGTTCATGGCTATAAAACCAAAGCCGTTACCTACTTGGCCACCCCCTTTTGCAGGGTCTCTTATTGCGAAGTTAGTCCCTGAATTTTTTCTAAATAATCTACCCGAAATTCCAAACGGAACATTCTTGCCAAAACTCGCCATCCAATAGGTATTTGAGGAGGTAGTTGCAAAATCCAATGTCCTAGCAGCTTCGTCAATCACAGTGCGATAGTTGCTTGAAGCTAGCATTTGTGGTATATCTGCCTGTGCCCAGCCATTGCCACTGTTTTTTATATAAGTAAAAGAAGCCGTTTGCCATCTTCCACCTTCCGCTATTGGTTTGTCTATCCGCACCCGCCAATAATATACTTGGGTGTCCTTGTTCAGCAGGTTGAAACTGCCAGTGGCCAAGCCGCTGCTGCTCACCCGCTGCGAATCGAGGTAGCTGCTGCTGAATTGATAGTTGGTATCCACTTGGAAAACAAAAGTTTCCTTGCCTGCCGTCTGGTTGATGGATGTGGCAATCAGTTGAGCGGTGGTTGAGCTCAACAGAGAATAATTGTAGGGGAAAATAATGCTGGCTCCGTTACCCGGCATATAAAATTCAATGCTATCTTTGTTGTTGCCATACCTACCATTCTCGTTGATATACTTATCTGGGAAAATATTTGGGTTCACATGCACAGTGAAGCGGTTGGTGCCTTTGGTGTTTAAGTTCCGTTGATCTATCCAGAAAGTAACTGTATCTGTGTTGTACGGGGCAGGAATAAAAATGGAGGTATGCTCTATCCGTTGACTGTTGGGTAGCACTTGGCTCACTTGCACTTTTATGGTGTCGGTAAATGCCTTCCCTTGGTTGCGGACTATTATTTTCAAAGCAAAAGAATCGGTTGCCGAGGTGACCGTAATTGGCGAAACCGATATACTGCTTCTGTGTACATAATACTCTGGGTAGGCGGGGCTAAACAGTTTCACCGAAGGGTCGCCCTGAATCACAATTTGCTTGCAATGGAACTCATTGTATTTATCGTTGCTGTCCTGATAGTTTTTGATAGCTTCAATTTGAGCCAAGCCAATAGATTTTCCATAGGACTCCTTCATCATTTGATTGTAGAAGTTCTTGGCATAATCAGCAAGTGGAGAAACAAAGCCGTAGTGGGTATTGGCTATCCATGCAATTGCTCCATGTTCCTTCCTGTCTTTGGGAAATATCCAACGTTCACCCAAAAATGTTTTATCACTATACGAATTGCCAAGTATACAACCAGCAAACATCATTACAGGCATACGTGCATTGGACACTTCCTTCAAGTCGCCAATATCTATCTCCAACAAATCGGCTGCCCCGTGACCGTAGTAATAAACCATGCCCACTCCATCGTTCAGGTCTTTTCGGATGGCTTCTTTCAGCGAAGAAGTGATGGGGGCTGCATCATATTTGGCATACGTTTTTACTACACCGCCAAAGGAGTCCTTTGCTACTAAAGGTTTCAGTAAGTTCATATAGTACAATAGGTTCTGCGTTTCCTGTTCGGTTCTACCCCCACAGAGGTGCAATATGTTCTTCTTCCAGATTGATGCTGTATTGGTCGTGAATGCCAGTTCCTTTTCATACTGCACCATTTTTTTTATATAGTCTGTAACTTGCTCTACACTGTCGGCTGCGAGCCTGCCTGTGGCAAATGCAGGAGCAAAGCCATTGCCATCAAGTCCGGCTGAGAGCAATATATCGGTACCAGGATATCCCCAAGTTGGCACTCGGTCTATTGCCAATATACCTCCATTGTGCTTGCCCCCACTCAGCAATCTATTACACTCGATTCCTTTGCCAATCAGTAGCAGGTAGTCGGCTTTTTTTGCAGGCACATTCACCATATAATTGCAAAAATTGCGGAGAGCCATCGGACTATGCTGCCCGTAGTGGAAATGGTCGTACAGCGAATCGGCATATACAACCAACACTTTGTAACCAGCCGCTTCCCTGTTGGTTTTGTAGGCATTAGCCCCAGTAGCCAACTTGCTGTGCGATATAATGAGGTAGTTGTAGTTGGCAGCAGTATTGATAGGCGAAAAAGTATAAGGAATAGGGGCGGAAGGAAGTGACAGTTGGTTGGCCACATCAGCAGCAAACACTCTGCGGTCTGCCAATGCACCAGGAAGAATTACCTGTTGTGTACTTCCTGTATTTGTTGATTGACATCGGTACCCATTTTCAACATCGTAAAAATACCCATTTGCTGCCGTGCTACTACTATTTGCCCAGTTCAGGTAAATATCGCTGCTGCCATTGCCCCGCAAACTAAAAGACCATATGGTTTGTCCCCGCATATCAAATTTTCGTGGGTAGTTCATTTCAATGTGAGAGATATACTTATTGTCAAAGTTTAGCCCTTGGTCATTCGGACCCCAATACCGGACTTGAAAAATAGAATCCGAAAGTTTGGCATTGGCAACTGGTTTCTTGCAAATTATTTCCCCGTGAAAATAAAAAAGCGTGTCCATAATGGTATCCCAAACTGTGGTTGCTGCATTCTTGGCTTTAGTATTTATCTGCAAGTGATGTTTGTAAGCAGAACCCATTGCCGATGTGCCGTTGGAGCTTCCATAAACCTTTGAATACAACTCCGCATCGGGCCCACCTGTATAAATGTTGGGCAGTTGGATGTCGAAAGTCTGATAACCGAAGCCAGAAGGGGTCGAATTTGTTTGTCGTCTCCAAGACCCACCTACCCAGCCTTCACCCTGTGTGTAGTCACTACTTTGTGCCTCATCATATATTATCCCGGTGCGGCCATATTGGTAGGTAGTGTACATGGGCACAAACTGGTTGAACATATAATAATTCTCAGCCGTCATGCTGCTGTAATTGGTCTTGTTTACATCTTGATACCGCTTCCCTCCACCTGTTATGTCTGACCAAGTGAGGTAATATACCGCTGTGTCTGTGTAAAGGCTTTTGAACGCATGTGGCTGCTCCTCGGGTTTGCGATACAATTTCTGGTCGAGCTTGCCATCGTTGGGCTGTCCATAAAATTCTATCCGGTCTGTTGTGCTAAAATTTAGGCCAGAAGAAGAAATCCAAAGGGGTATTTGGTTACCCCTATAATACATCTGGATGTCGGGTACATCAATAGCCGCTATCTGAGCCGTTGACAGCCCTGCAGCCTGCAGGTCGGAGTATTTGATGGCATAAATTCCCTCTTGCCAAATTTTTATCTTATAGTATTTTTGGCCGTAGGTTATCCATTCATTGCCATACTGAGCTTGCGATTGAAACACTCCAAGCAACAAGAAAAGTGATACTATTTTTTTTCGCATGATTAGCTTTTGAGTTTCAATTTTGAAGACACAAATTTATGCATTTAGGTTGTGTTTGTAGTATTACTTATTTACTAAATTCCCTACAAACTTCGATGTATTCCCTCCATGACTTGGCCGGACAGATTCCTTACATCAGTTTTTGGTAGGCATTCCACCAGCGGTCGGGTATTTCTTCTTTGGTAGCTTGCAGGTAATCATTGTAGGAGCAGGGCACAAGATACGGCCCGTGATGCTCGTTGCGGTTGTGGGGGTTGGGTACCTCCATCCACCAGCGGTCGCTGCGGTTGCTTTTGTAAAACACAATTTCGTCCACTTTCTCGTTCAAGCCCACTATATATTTCGTAAAGCTATCCGGACTTTCTTCAGGATTTTCCCGCTGCCTAGACATGATGCCGTCCACAAAATACCAAATCATTTGGGCTATCAGCATGGCCGAGTGGCCATGGTAATCCTTGTCTGGATTGTAGCCAGTGATGCAGAGGCTATTGATGCGGCTGCTCATGCCTGCATAGCGAGTGAGTCGGCATATCTCATCCCCAAAAAAACCATTAGGCGACCCAACATTCTGTGCTGGGGCATCTGCCAGTCGCACACAGTTCATGTTGATGCTCATAAAGTCGGAAGAGCGAAACAGCGGCTCGGTTTCTTCCATGTTGCTGTTCACCCAGCCCAGCCTATACAGGTCGAAAAACATTTTCTGCATGACATGGATGGTGTCGGCCTCAGTGAAATAAGTCTGGTAACCAAGCTGACTTACATTGAACAAATAGTTGGGCTTGTGGGTAATAATCTTGTTCAAATAAGTAGGGTTTCCTTCCTTTTCCCACAGGGCAATCTCCGCATCCAGACAGGCATAGCCCATGTAGCTGTACATCTTCTCCAGCCCACGGTAGCAGGGGTATGTCCATTGTGTGTCAGCCCCAATAAACACTGGGATGATACCTTCATCCAGCAATCCACTCACTATCGAACTAATAGCATATTCCGTGTCCGACAGGCTTTCGCCACGTGCTACATTGCCAAGGTCGGCAATTACAATATCGTAAGCCTGCACAAGAGTGTACAGTTGGTTTCGCACATGGTCTGCCGCAGCGTCATCCGTGCCGAAGATGGCCAGCTTCACTCCCGTAAGGTCTGGAAATTCATCGACGTAAAGGCGGGCATTTTTGAGCCAATTTTTCTGGGCCTTCGGTTTGGGCAATGAAGCAAAATCAAGTGGTTGTAAAAATTCTTGGAAGTACATTGGGCAAAAATGCGGCTGCCCCTGCCAAATCGTTGCCTGTGTTTTATTTACAACGGTGGATGATTGCCTAAGGTTTAGGACAGAGGGGTGAGATGGGGGATTGAAGTCTGCTGGTTAGGATTGCATCCCGATAGCTATCGGGACCGCAAAACTTAGTCAAGCCAATTGCAAATTGGCTTGGGTCGGAAAATCGTTTGCCATAATTTTACTTACTTTTCTTTGACATAGAAATTAAAGAATTGAAAATGATATTAAATAATGGAAGAAAAATAAGGACATACATGAAAATTTTAGAAAAAAATTGAATAATTATGTCTTCTTTTAACTGTTGATTGCTATGGTAAGGGCCATATACATAATCATAAGCGGTTAGTTCTTCGAAAGTTAAAATGGCATATATGAAAATAATAAAATACAATAAAAGAAGGCCGATTAAGTATCCCTCTTTCTTTTTTAGAGCATATAGAATTGCTAAAAAATAAACCAATCCAATATATATAGTCGTCATCGTATTTATTTGCCTTACCAACCCATCATGGTCATATGCAGCCATTACAGGATAGGCCGTACAAACAAGCTAAATAAATATAATAATTTTCTTCATAGATTCTACTAATAACCAGATTTAGGATTTCATCATTTTGCCTACGGTTGGTGTTATCACCAACCACTTACCCTCACCCCTCCGCTATTTCGCAGCTGCCTTGGCCGCTCAGCAGGGGTGTGGGGCAGTGTATGATTAAGACTCACTCTGCAAATATAGCATCTTACAAACAATCCCTGAGTCCTTATTCAGCAGACTCAGGGGCATTTGAGTTGTTTTGTGGAGCTGGCGGGATTACTGGCGTTATCATTGAGTGCAGATATAGTGAAAAAGCCACACTATCGTGTCTTGCTTTTGTAATTCCTCAACTTCGCTCAAGCAAAGCTTGGCTCAGCTTCGAAACAACAAAAGCCCCTTGCGGGGCTTTTTCACTATATCGTGGAGCTGGTGGGATTCGAACCCACGTCCGGAGATGGAATACGTAGTGTTTTCTACATGCTTGTCGGGAAATTGATTGTCGGGCAATGGCAGGCATCCCGCTTGCCAACTATTGCCTTATGCCTGAAATACTGTTGCGGCTTACAGGCCAATGGGCCGCAAAGTCCCGGTGAGGATGAAGGCTCCGATTCGGGTTTCCACCAGGCAAGAACCCCGGGAACCTATGGCAATTGCGTAATCTAACTGATTAGGCAGCCATTGCGTAAGAAGTGTTGCCAGTTAAGGCGTTGAATGTTCAGATTAAAGTGCATCCATTCAAGGCACTGCATGCTTACACCCGGATTGCTCACCCCGTCAATTCCGGTCAGCCCCATAAATCAAATAACTATTGGGCAAAGGTAAGTGAGCTATTAGCTTATAGCTTTAAGTTGTGGACGGTACTTAGCTTCCATAGGTGTGGTTGAGAAATGCATAAATGCTGATATCTCTATCCTCATGCAATAGAAGGATGTATGGAGTACTACCGAAATAGTTTAGGTAATTGTCCTCCCTGGCTGACAACAGGCAAGTGTTCGATTCTTTCACTTTTTTTA
>SHWZ01000001.1 GCA_009693575.1 Flavobacteriaceae bacterium
TTTCGCCCCATCGGTTGTATATGTGTATTTCAAAGTGCTTGAGGCTTCCTCCTTTGAGTTGAAATAGGTCGTTGAGCCTGTCCTCGTTGGGGCTGAACGCGTTGGGCACCCACACCACGGGGTCGAACGAGAACAGTATTTTGTTACTCCAGCTTTGGTACTTGCCTTTGGCTTCGCTGCCTACGATGCGGTAGTATTGCTGGTAGCTGTCAAAACCGTTGGTGTAGAAGGCGGTGGTGTCGTACTGAGCCTCGTATATGTTGTAGTTTGGGTCGTCGGCCAGGCGGCGATGCGTGGCGTAGTTGCTTACCCCATTTTGCCAGCCTTTGTAACGACTCCAATTCAAGTTCACATTATATCCTGTAAAGTCCTTTTCGCCTTTCAAAAGTATGGTAGTGTGCGGAGTGCTGTATATTTCCTGCACGCAGAGGTCTTTGCCTGAGATGTAGTATTGGTATGAACTATCGTTCACCGCAGCTCGGATGTCTGTATACTTGAAAGTGGCTGAATCAACCGTGCCCACAACGATGTATGAAGAACTTGTGTCGCCTCTGCGATATATATCAAAGGGGCTGTTGTAGCGGGGTGCGTTGGTCAGTTCCCAGTTCAGTTCGTTGGCCTGATCGTTCTGTATGCCTACGGTGGCAAAGGTGAGGTTGATGCCCGGTTTATCAATGAAGAGTTGTAATTGTATACTGTCGCCTGTGCAGCCTTTGTCCGAAGTTTCCCGCACGAATACTTTAGCAGGATTGCTGCCCAGCCAGTCGATGCTAGCTTGTGTTGTTCCTTGGCCAGTCATTACTTTACCACCAATTGCACCCCACAAATAGGTAGAGCCTGCGAAGCCGGACACAGTGTAGATATGCGAAAGGAAGTTGGGATGGCAGATGAATGAATCGCCTATTATTGGGCCTGTTGTGGGCTTTGGATGCACCGTCACTATGCTGTCGAAGAGTAGGCCGATGCAGCTATCTACTGTTATTTCTATAAATGAAATAGTATAAAGTCCAGCTTTTTCAAACACAAAAGAAACGGTATCGAGAGTTGATAGCTGTTGCGTTCCGTTCAATGCCCAGATGAAGCTTGAGCCTGTGTTCCCTTTGGTTGAATAGCTATATCTTGTAGTAGTTTCGCAAAGGTTGAAAGGCCCGGTGATCAGGTCGGCTGATGGCAGTGCGGCTATGCGTATGTTTAAGGTATGTGGGTCGCTCACACAAGGCAATCCAGTCACTGAGTCGTAGCTTGTTTCTATCACAGTCACGGTGGCTTGTCCGGGGCCGTCCCAGTTTACAACTATTTCATGGCTGCCTTGCCCAGAGATGATGCTGCCGCCAGTCACCGTCCATGCATACATGCTTCGGTTGGTTTTGTGAACGCTATACAGAATCCCTTGAGAAAATGCACATAGGATGGTGTCGCCCTCGGGGACCTGGCTTTCCAATTTATATTCTTTTGTTACGGCAAATTTCAAGGAGTCGCCCAGGCAACCGTATTTGTCTATCTCCAGCAATGCCACTTCGCCAGTGCCGATGCCACCCCAGTCCACATAGATAATGTTGGAAGTGCCTCCAGCCACCTGTGTGCCGCCAGTTACCTTCCAAAAGTATTGGCTGCCGGATGTTCCGGATGTGCTATACTCCACTCCAGGCAAGTTGGGGCATACCGATGGTGTTCCGCCTATCGGCAGGGTCACGGGTTTGTGTATCCATACTGTTTGCAGCATAAGGCCGCTCTTGCAGTTGTTGGAATTGGTTTCTATCACCGAAACTGTTCCACTGTCTTTGATAAACCAGTCAATGGTGATGCTGCTGGTACCTTGTCCTGATTTTATGGATCCGTTCGTCACAAACCACTGGTAGGTGGATGCAGCAGTGTTGGTGATGTTGTAGGATACTGTTTTTTCATACTCACACACATCGGTGTCGCCCTGTATGAGCCACATAGGCACAGCGGGTAGTATCACCACGTCCAGCGTATCGGGGCTTCCTAGGCAGCCAGCAGGGTTTTTCTCTGTCAAAACCACCATCCCCGTGCCACTTTCTGACCAATTTACTGTGATGCTATTGCTACCGTGTCCAGCGGTGATGCTGCCGTTATTCACTGTCCAGTCATATATATAGCCAGTCTTTTGTGGGGAGGTGTACGTTACAGCCCCCTCATCCAAACATACCAGCGAATCGCCACTGATGTTGCCCTGGGATGTGAAAGGTTTAACGGTAATGAAAAAGTTTATCAGTGTTGTTTTATGTGGGCATCCATCGTCGGTAGCCTCAGCGGTAATAAAGTAAGGCTGGGTGCGGCCATGCTCGCATCCCGTTTGCCAGCAGAATTGGGAGCTGACAGAACCAGTGCCTATCACGCCACTCATCGTGGCCAGTGGTGAAATAACTCCACCCGAACCACTCAAAGGGTCACCAATTGCTGTCAAAGTAATTTTTTGTGTAGTAGCAGTATCGATAAATTTTACGTTAAAGCAAAGTTTATCTCCTTCTACTATTGTGTATGAAGTTTGCGTTCCAGCTGCGAGTTTGGGAGGGAAATTTGTTTTGCAATTCCCTACAATTATTTGAATATCTCTCCTCACTGTACTCAACAACACTCCCTTTCTAAATTCTTTTACCTCAATGGCTATAGCGTAATGTCCTGATAAGCTAGCTTTATATTTACATAACCCCGTTGTAGGATTAATGTATACATAGCCATTATTTCCGAAAGGCTTTGCTGTTGTATAACCAGAAATATAAACCAAGGAGGGGATTGGCCAAGGAAGATAGGATGGAGGCGTTGGTTTAGGATCTTGTGAGTTGCCGCCAGCCCAAGGATGAACAAGTGAATATATTAAAGAGTCTCCATCGATATCAGTACAAGTATTCTGATAGTCATTGGTGTCTCCTACACAAATAAATGGAGCAGGAATGCTGGTAAAATCAGGAGAATTGTTTTTGTCGTTGGTGTTAGGAATAAAAGCATAGTAGCTCTGGCCTTCATCATCAGTAGTATTTACTTGCTTATTGCGGCAGCAACGTTGATAGTAAAAATGGTACCCCGCAGTCGATGGAGGAAGAAAAATGGTATCGCTGTAGATACCCTCACTGATACAAACTTCAGGTAATTCTGGACAATTAATCTTATTCCAAGGTATCCCAACTGGATTCTCGTCAATTTTGAGAATATTTTTTATCCTCAACAATGACTTAGTGGCATCATTATTATAAATACCTACCATGATTTCATCATCAAATAATACAGGGCTTCCTTTGCTACAATCTCTGTAAATTTTTAGAGTCATCTTGTACTTTTCCATGCCATTAACTTTACCTAAGTAAACATAACTTAGATTACCCCCCATTAGGTGAGTGGCATGAGTTGAGAAGCCTCCTATCAAGCCAAAAAGACAAATAATTGCTTTAATTGCTTTCATTATCAATGTTCAAAGATAAGGTTATTTTTAAGATTCCAAGTTAAATTATCAGGTTACATTAACCTAGACGTAAATAAGAACGAATAGGTTGCGGTAAAAGTTGCAAGCCGGACTTGGCAAATTAAATGCCATTAGTTACTAAGCTGACATTTAATTACTTGAAAATATTTAGTCGAATTTTATGACAATTCCAAAACAAAATTAAGCAAGCTGCTCAATTAATTCCTTTCTCCATTTTGTATTGGCCTTTGACCTCTTCCACTATCACAAATCCGATCTTCCTATGGCCTTTCCATGCAGCGGGATTGGCTATGGAAACAGTACAACGTAGGCGATTGTATCCAAGTTCTTTTACCTTTCCTTCTGCAGCCAACATCAGCATGGTTGCGTAACCTCGTCCTCTAAATTCTGGATGCACACACATACCTGGGAGGCCAACCACTAAACTGCCTTCCGGGGTTTTGTATACGTTTTTTTTCTTTGGATTGCCAGCTATTCTGAATTTGATATTTCTAAGAACCAAACCAGCTTTCTCCAGCATTTCTCGATGAAACAACAGCCAAGGTTTCATTAAAACAGATTTTAGCCCAACCCCAAAAGCACTTTGTAACATGCTACTGGCTGAGCCCAACGAACCATCGCGGATATTGGCGTTCACATATCCAGCACATTTGCCATCTTCCAAAATGAACAACATGAACTTGTTTTTATCCTGAACAAATGGCAGCAAGCTTTGCATCACAAATGCCTTGCCCAGTTTGGCCGAAAGTGTTTGAGGAAAAGAAAGGATATGGCATTCGGCTAGGATGCCCAAATCAGCTTCGGTGGCTACCCTCAGTTCCATCAGTTAGTTTTTAGCAAGGGTTTCTAAGTAATATTCCCGCAACCTGATGAAGTAATTCAACTCAACCAACGACTGCATAGTGTTGCTCTCCGTTTCTTTCAGTTTAGTAAATGAATCGAGCAACGTTTGCAGTGTGCAAGTACCATTTTGGTAGAGCCTTTCGGTTGCAGCGTATTCTTGTTCAGTCAGTAATAGTTGGAGTTTGCGGCTTGCATACCCACTTTCAGCGGCAATCATTTCTACCTGCAACAGGGCATTTATTTTATCAGATTTTCTACCTGCATCCTTCAACTTGGCTTCATTTATTTCGTAGTTAATTTGTGCAGACTGGTAAGCAAATTTGTTTTGAAATTTATTGAAAATAGGAATTTGTAAATTGAAGGCAAAAGCCCTAGATAAGTTGTTGCTAAACTGACTGCCAACCTCCAATTGAATAAGACTGGAACTGCGAGTAGTAAAGCCACCTTGCACTGTAAGTACTGGAAAGTTCATAGCCTTAGCAAGCCGCATGGTTTGTTGAAGATACAGATTTTGAGCAGTCAAATATCTTGCATTTGGGAAACTTCCTGACCAATCTGTTGCATTCTCAACGAGTTTTTTCTTAGCAAACTCCGATTGCAATGGTTCGTTCAGGGCAAAACTGACAGTATTGGTTGCAAAATAGAGTGCCACGGAATTGAGCTCAAATTCCTTTTGATACTGAATAGCTTGCGATTTTGCAGACAAAATATTTCCTTCAGCTGCTAGTAAATCCAGTTTGGTTTTTGTGCCAGCCCCCATTAGCTTTTTTACATTGGTCAATATAGCCTCAGCTCTGGCAATACTTATATCGGCCAGCTTTATTTTTTCCTTCGCCAGCCTAGCCTTGAAGTAATTATCTATGATGCTCAATCCTAAGCTGAATTTTACATTTTCGGTATTCCATTTAGCAGCTTCTTCCAAGGCTTTTTGCTGTTGCGTCAGGTAAAAATATTTGCCCCCATTGAATAACTCAGCCGTTGCAAACAAACTTCCCGAATATACTTGACTGGCAAAATTGCTAAGTACGTTGGTGGCAGGGTCGATGAACAAGCCCCAGTTGTAAGAGCGGCGGGCATTGGCTTCCACGGTTGGCAAGTAATTGTAGCGGGTTGCCTCCGTATTGTTCTTGGCAAGTTCGGCCTGTTTTTGGGCTACTAATACCTCTGTATTTTTCTCAAAAGCCAACCGCAAACAGGCATCAAGTGTGAGGCTGCTGTCTTGCCCAAAGCAGAAAAGTGGGCATATTGCTAAAACGAAAAAACGAAAAACTCTCATTATTCCTCGTCAAAGAAAAGGTTAACATGTGATACTCCTGTTATTGCTTTCATGGCGTTCACCAAATCTTTGGCAGCTTCTTCTTTTTTCAGCTTCACATAAAAAGAAAGTTCCAGTTGGTTATGGGTTTCTTCACCAAGTGCTTTCACGTTCACCAATTGGTGCTTGCGGCAGTATTTGTTCAAGTGGCTTCCGGCATCAAACTCTTTGGCATTGGGTCCTTCAATCACCATTTGTAAAAGAAAATCACGCTTTCTTGGTGTGGTGATGTTCAACTTTACAATTAGGTAGTAAATGATACCAACAAAAATGCTGGCAAAGATGGCCACTGAGAAGAGCCCAACCCCACAGGCAAGCCCTTCGGCCAGTGCAAAGAAGATAAATATAATATCTGAAGAATCTTTCAAGGCGGTTCGGAAACGGATGATAGACATTGCACCAACCAATCCAAAGGCTGTTGCCAAATTGTTGCCAATAACCATTATTACAACTGTCATCACCAACGTGAGCATGATTACTGAATTCACAAAGCTGGAAGAATAACTAAGCCCACGATAAGTGAGCCTATAAACCAGTGCAATTATCAAACTGCAAAAAAGCGACACCAGCAAATGCTGCAGTATTTCAACCGGGCTGACACTGTAATTAAATATGTCTTTTAACTCTTCATTCATATTTGTGTTTTAGATATAGTTCAAATTAGTAAATCCTGTGGGCGAAAACCTGAGTTTCTTGCCGCCAATATGTGTGTCAAGCCCGTCAGCGTATTTACTGATGGCTTTTAGGCTCAGTGAAAATTCTTCGATAATATCAAGTACCCAAATCGGCGGCTCGTTGGAATACTTCACCTCTAACACAAAGTATAGAGGGTTCAGGTATTTCAGCCGGTGACAATCAAAGAGCTCTTGTATTTTGGGGTAAATGGCTGTACGGATATTCTTGTCGAAAGTGATTCGGATATCTTTGTCAAAAAGCCCCACATAGGCTTCCCGTTCATACACAACCAAGTTCACCGGACGTAACGAATTTCGGAAGTGGCGGTAGAGATATTTGTTGGCCGATTCAAGGGCCTTTTCGTGTCCCGAAACATCCGTGAGTATACAATCCACGTTTCCCTTGAGAAGCAAGTCATACGAATGATCAAACTGATAAGGGCTGCGGGTCTTGGAGATTCTGTTGCCCGTTTTATGCTTTATTTCCAAAAAAGCAGTTATGCCCTGAAAGTATTTACCATAACCCCGAATCCTGAACTTGTTCCTTAGTTCTAAGCCTTCCTTTTTCTCTTCATAATAATCCATAAAAGGGGTATCGAAATAAATACTCTGCACCTTGTATTCATTAACTCCTTCTTCGTTGGCTCCCGTGAATGCATCGGCCACCACAAAGGGCAAAAGCCTTTTACGTAAAGCTTTCAGCCTGTCATTAGGCACATAGTATTTGCGTTCGTAGCGGTATTTGGCCATTTCTCTTTTTACCTATAAAACATGGTGCCAAACACCCTTTTGAAATAATCCCATAATGAAATTTCGCCACATTCAATGTATGCATTTGCAAACAGGCCAGGCATCATTCCTTTAACCCTGTCCTTCACCCTGATGGTGACATACACACATTGCTTGCCGCCAATTACCTGAATGGTATTGTCTATATGAATCACCTCGCCATTCAAGGTCTGATCGTCGTTCAAAAGCAGCAGTTGTGCTGAATTTGCCTGACCTAAAAACCGCAATTCCTTGAATTGCACTGGCGAAATGATGAGGTAAGAAGTGGTGTCAAGCAAGGTCAGAATGGTTTCTACTGTACCGGGAATAACTCCTTTCTTTTCTTGGATGATACCACTGAAAGGTGCTTTGATGGAGTAGCTGCTTAGCCGCTTGTTCAGTTGGTCTATCTGGTTTTCGATGGACTTTATTTTGGTGCGGATAAAATTCAAAGCCTGCTCCTTTTGTCCCGTAGTGTAACGCATCACATGGGCTTCGGCAAGTTCAAGCGATAGCCTTGAGGTTTCCAAGTTGTTCTGGGCTATTTCATAATCCTGTTTGGTAAGCAGGCTGTCCAAGTGCATCCGTTTGGCTCGAGCAAACATATTTTTCTGCTCTGCATATTTTTCCTTGGCCAAATCCCTGCTTTTGATGGCTTCGTCCACTATGGCCGCCTTTTCACCAGTGGATGAAACTTCGTAGCCAGCCTGCTCCACACTCAGGTTGTTACGCAACATTTCAAGTTGCAAGTCCAGTTCATTGCTATAAAACCTACCCAGTATCTCACCTTTGGTAACAAACTTTTTGGCCAGCACCTTTTCATCCAAATGAAAATCGAACATATCGCCTTGCTGAAACTCGCGACCTCCGTAATTATCAATGCGGTCTGTTTCGTTGTCCCTCATGGTGCTGATGAGCTGCCCGCCTGCACTGCGGCCAAGTGTCCACTCTCGCTGTGCAAACATTTTTCCGGTGCTCCTCACCGTATAGTTCAGCTTCATTGGCAAAAAACGTATCACTAAAAATAAGAGTGCAAGCACCCCAAAAAACAGGTAAAACTTCTTCATTTTATTTTTGAAATATCCATTTTGTAAAGGTAAGGAGACAGGATGCCGTAGGCTTCGCTGCTCAGGTATAGGTTGTTGTTGTCATAAAAACAGATGCCTTCTATCTGTCCACCAAAGGTGCGGTCGCCTGTTGCCACTTTGTATTTGTGTCCAGTCAAAAAATGTTGCGACTCAAAATCCCTGAACACCCACAGCAGTGTGGCATTGGTGTATGGATTATAGGCCGTTAGTCCCAGTGTTTTTCCATCAGGTGAAATATCAGCAGCCGATACCAGCCCTTTGGTATTGAAAATGCCGACCAATTCAGCTTTATAGGTTCCAGGTATGTTACTCAGTTTGTATACGCGTGTCAGCAAATCCTTCCAACACTTTGTAAAAAGATAAAGGCTGCCACCGCTTGCCACCATTGCTTCACAGTCGTAGTTGTTTATTTCGTTTTTGCGATAGTCAGTCTGGTCGGCATAGCTGAATTTTATTTCCTCGGCCAGCGATTTGTTGTTCTTTTTCACCAATGATGAATCGAGTTTTGAGATTCTGTAAATAACCAAATCAGTACGGTTGCCTGTGTTGTTTCCAAAGTCGCCCACATACACATATTGTGCATCAGACGTCACATCTTCCCAGTCAATGTTGAGTTCGCCCGTCAGTTCGTAGTCTTCTTTGTCATTTCCATCCGTGGTGTCTATGCTGGTTAGCTTGGCCTCTCCGCCACCGTCATTATGAGTCCACACCCTGCCACCGAAGAAAACTAGCCCCGAAGTTTCGTTAAATTTGCTTTTGAGGGTGAGAAAGCTGTCGGGCTTCTGAGAAAATTCTTTGTAGCTGCAACTGCTGTCGTCGAATCTTGCAGCAGACTCAAAATTAAGTGCATGTGCATCGGTACAGCCCTTTTTGGAAGAACAGGAAATGACAAAAAACAGGGGAACCAACAAGAATAATTGTGAGAAAATCTTTCTATAATTTTCGGGTATTCGCTGCATGGTTTAATCTTGCAAACTTAATAGATTAACAAATTGTTACCAAAATTTCGCCCGATTTCATTTTCATTTGCTTCATGTTTGGCACTTGTATTTTTTTGCAAAACTACTGTGTTTGCAGCAGTTAGCGACAGTTTAACCCCAAAAAAAATAATTCCATCGGTGGAGTACCAACTCCAGCTTGGCCATGTGGACTTCTCGCCTGGGCTGCTTTTTCCGCTCAATCAAGATTGGGTTTTGGGTGGCTACCTTCACAATTACCTATACACCAAGCTAAGCAGTAAGCCTGGCACTTATGCAGTGGGGGCAAGCGTTCTGGGCAGATACAATGCCACCAACCGCATCTTTGTTCAGGCCGAGTACTCGTGGTTCAACATCCCCATCAGGCAAGACCTGGACCTGAGTTACCGTCGTGGTTTCAAGGCCGACTTGATGATTGGGGGCGGCTACCGTCAGCCCATCAATCAAAAATTTTCGGCACAGGTTTCAGTGCTTTGCAATGTGTTGCATAATGTACATTCGCCTTATGAAAGCCGACTGTTTTTTAGGGCAGGGCTAAATTGGAACATGAATCCTCAACGGAAAAAATGACCAACGACGACATAGCCGACTACTTAAAACTTTACAGCCAACTGCTCGACTTGCATGGCTTGGACGATTTCAGGGCGAAGAGCTACGCCAACGCATCTTTTAGAATAGACAAGTTGGGGCTTGACCTCATACCATTGTCGGTGGCCGAGATGGAGAAAGTGGATGGCATTGGCAAAAGCCTGGCTCAAAAAATTGATGCCATCAAAACCACAGAAAGCTTTCCTGAACTGAGCAAGTTGATGGAGAAAACCCCTGAAGGCGTGGTGCAGATGCTGCGGGTGAAAGGAATTGGCCCCAAGAAAGTGGGGCAACTGTGGCGTGAACTTGGGCTGGAAAGCATTGGCGAACTGCTGTATGCCTGCAACGAAAACAGGCTGGTGGCACTGAAAGGCTTTGGCGAAAAAACCCAGACTGCCATCATTGACAGCATTGGATTTATAGAGGCCAACAGCGGCAAATACCATTTTGCCAAAGTGGAAAAAGCAGCCATGGAGTTGCTGGAACATTTCCGCGAATTTGAGATGGTTGACCGTGTTGAATTCACCGGGGAATTGCGGCGAAAATGCGAAATATTGGAAGAAGCCGAGTTTCTGGTGGAAACGTTGCAGAGCAATGCCTTTGAACTGCATGTGGCCAAGCAGTTTGGGCTTGAAACATTTCAGTATGAAGAAACGGGTAGTTACCATTTTACCTATAACCAATGGCTGCCATGCAGAGTTTATTTCTGCGAAAAACCCGATTTTGAGCGGCAATGGCTGGCCACCACCGGAAACCTTGCCCACCTGAGTCAGATAGGTTTCAAGCGGGATGTGCTGGTGGAATCCGAAACCAAGTTTTATGAAAATGCAGGCATCCCATTCATTATACCCGAACTGCGGGAAGGGCTGCAAGAAACCGGAAATGCCAAGGCTGGGAAATATACTGACCTCATAGAAACCGCCGACCTGAAAGGTGTGCTGCACAACCACAGCAAATACAGCGACGGGATGCACTCGCTGGAAGAAATGGCAGTGTATGCCAAAGAGCAGGGCTACCAATACCTGGGCATGGCCGACCATAGCCGCACCGCTGCTTACGCTGGCGGACTCAGCATTGGGCGAGTGCAGGAACAGCACCGCGAAATAGACCAACTGAACCAGCGGCTTGCCCCCTTCAAAGTGTTCAAGGGCATAGAGAGCGATATACTGGGCGATGGCAGCCTCGACTACCCTGACGAGGTGCTGAGTACCTTCGATTTTGTGGTGGCCAGTGTACACCAAAACCTCACCATGACCGAAGACAAAGCCATGCCCCGGCTGTTGAAAGCCATCGAGAATCCATATACCACTATTCTTGGCCACCCCACGGGCAGGCTGCTGCTGAGCCGCCCCGGCTACCCCATCGACCACCGAAAGATTATAGATGCCTGTGCCTCAAACGGCGTAGCCATAGAACTAAACGCCCATCCCTACCGCCTCGATTTGGACTGGCGGTGGCTGTGGTATTGTATGGAGAAGGCCGTGCCCGTGAGCATAAACCCCGATGCCCACCGAAAGGAAGGCTACCACGATATGTACTATGGTGTGTGTGCCGCCCGCAAAGGTGGGCTTACGAAAGAATATACTTTGAACGCAGTTGGCCTGGAAGGAATTAGTAAATATTTTGGAGGGAAGAGGGGGTGAAGAGTAGAGCCGTCGGGTGGAAACACCCGACATCACATAAAATCACTGGTTCTCGTCCCAGCCAACCTTTATTTTGTCTCTTGTCGGTTTGGTTTCAATCTGCTCCCAGGTGTCCGGTACAATTCCAATAAACTCACCTCAAGGAAACTTCGGAAACTTACTGAAATCAGGCTTGCGTTTTTCTATAAAGGCATTCTTTCCCTCTTTGGCTTCATCACTCAAATAGTATAACAACGTAGCATTTCCTGCCAGTTCCTGTATGCCAGCTTGTCCATCCAGTTCCGCATTGAAGGCACTCTTCAGCATCCGCAAGGCAATGGGGCTTTTATCCATTATCTTTCTGCACCAGTCCACCGTCGTTTCTTCCAGTTTATCGAGTGGCACCACTTTATTTACCAAGCCCATATTCAAGGCATCTTGGGCATTGTATTGATCGCAGAGAAACCATATTTCGCGGGCTTTCTTTTGCCCAACCACTCTGGCCAGGTAAGAAGCACCAAAGCCGCCATCGAAGCTGCCTACTTTCGGGCCTGTTTGTCCAAACATGGCGTTATCAGCAGCTATACTGAGGTCGCACACTACATGCAGCACATGTCCGCCGCCAATGGCCCAGCCTGCCACCATGGCTATTACTGGCTTGGGTATTCGGCGAATCTGCATTTGCAAATCCAGCACATTCAATCGTGGTATTCCATCATCGCCCACATAGCCGCCATTGCCCCGAACCTTTTGGTCACCACCGCTGCAAAAGGCTTTGCCACCTTCGCCCGTAAGTATAATGACGCGTACATCGGGGTTTTGGCGGGCAAGCTCCATAGCCTCTATCATTTCAGTCACAGTCAGTGGGGTAAAAGCATTGTGCACCTCTGGGCGGTTGATGCTAATTTTGGCAATGCCATCATAAAACTGAAAAAGGATTTCTTTGTATTCCTTCAGCGGCTGCCAATCGTATTGCGATTTCATTCGTTGTAAATTAAGCGGCAAATTTAACCCATGCCCCTTTGTTCTGGCCTGTCTGACTGCTACTTTTGCCCCAGGATTTAACAAAAATTCTCTTTACTAACAATCAAATACTTATGACCAAGATTAAGGTTGCCAACCCGGTGGTTGAACTCGATGGGGACGAAATGACCCGTATTATCTGGAAATTTATCAAAGACAAACTCATCCTTCCCTACTTGGATGTGGACATCAAATATTTTGACCTTGGCATGGAATACCGTGACCAAACCGACGACCAAGTGACCATTGATGCAGCCCATGCCATTCAGCAATACGGGGTAGGAATAAAATGTGCAACCATCACGCCTGACGAAGCCCGCGTAACTGAGTTCAAGCTGAAACAAATGTGGAAGAGCCCCAACGGGACTATACGGAATATTTTGGACGGCACAGTTTTCCGTGAACCTATTGTGTGCAGCAATGTACCAAGGCTGGTGCCCAACTGGACTGCCCCTATCTGTATTGGCCGTCATGCTTTTGGCGACCAGTATCGTGCTACCGATTTTGTAACCAAAGGCAAAGGCAAACTGACCGTAAAGTTTGAAGGCGAAGACGGAACGGTGCAGGAATTTGAGGTATATAATTTCAAAGGCGATGGCGTTGCCCTTACCATGTACAATACGGACGAAAGCATTATGGGTTTTGCTCGTTCATGCTTCAATGTGGCGTTGCAAAAAGGCTGGCCCCTATACCTCAGCACCAAAAATACCATCCTAAAAAAGTATGATGGCCGCTTCAAGGATATTTTTGAAAACATATACCAAACAGAATTCAAAGCGGCAATGGATGCCAAAGGATTGGTCTACGAACACCGCCTTATTGACGACATGGTAGCCTCTGCCCTGAAATGGCATGGCGAATTTGTTTGGGCCTGCAAAAACTACGACGGCGATGTGCAAAGCGATACCGTAGCCCAAGGTTTTGGTTCATTGGGATTGATGACTTCAACCCTTATCACCCCTGATGGCAAAGTAATGGAAGCCGAAGCCGCCCACGGCACCGTGACCCGCCACTACCGTGACCACCAAGCCGGCAAACCAACGTCAACAAACCCAATCGCCAGCATTTTTGCATGGACACGAGGACTAGAGTTCCGTGGTAAATTGGATAACAACCAAGAGCTCATCAACTTCTGTCATGCATTAGAGCAGGTTTGCGTTGAAACTGTAGAGAGCGGCAAAATGACCAAAGACTTGGCTGTGTGTATTCATGGAAACAAAGTGACCCACGGCGAACATTACCTTTATACAGAGGAGTTTTTAGAGGCTTTGAATACCAACCTTCAAGCTAAGTTGGCCTAATCAAATTCAAACTTTATTCTGCCAAAAAGGTTAATAGTAAACAACTTTATAGAAAATTATGAAAGAGGTATATATTATTTCCGCAAAACGCACTCCCATGGGTAGCTTTGGTGGAAGTCTATCATCTGTATCGGCCACTCGTTTAGGGGCTGCCGCAATAAAGGGGGCTATCTCCGCAGCAGGTATCAAACCAGAAGACGTACAAGCTGTGTACATGGGCTCCGTGCTTCAAGCAGGACTTGGACAAGCCCCCGCAAGGCAGGCCGCCAAGTTTGCCGGGTTGCCTGATACCGTGAACTGCACTACGGTGAACAAAGTATGTGCAAGTGGTATGAAAGCCATTATGAATGCAGCTCAAGACATCATGCTGGGTTATGCCGATGTGGTTGTAGCGGGTGGCATGGAAAACATGAGCAGTGTGCCACACTACCTGCCCGGAAGCCGCACTGGAACCAAGTTTGGAAACATCACCCTAATTGACGGACTTTCATTTGATGGGTTGACAGATGTGTATAGCAACAAGGCCATGGGAGTATGTGCAGAATTGTGTGCAGCAGAATATAAAATAACCCGTGAAGAGCAGGACGCCTTTGCAATACAAAGCTACCAACGCAGTGCTGCAGCTTGGGCTGGCGGCAAATTTGCTAACGAGGTAGTGCCTGTAGAAGTACCCCAACGCAAAGGTGACCCAATCATAGTAAGTGAAGACGAAGAATATAAAAACGTTAAGTTCGATAAAATCCCTACCTTGCCCACAGTGTTTCAAAAAGACGGTACGGTGACTGCCGCCAATGCCAGCACCATGAACGACGGAGCGGCAGCCTTGGTATTGATGAGCAAAGAAAAAGCGGATGCCCTCGGCCTGAAACCCATTGCCAAAATACGTGGCTTTGCCGATGCAGAACAAGCACCAGAATGGTTCACAACAAGTCCGGCCAAGGCATTGCCCTTAGCGGCAGGGCGTGCAGGCGTCTCTATTTCTGATATAGATTTCTTTGAGTTCAATGAAGCCTTTGCGGTGGTTGGCTTGGCCAACAACAAAATACTTGGACTGGATGCCTCCAAAGTGAATGTGAACGGTGGAGCAGTTTCGTTGGGTCACCCATTGGGTGCCAGTGGTGCACGGATTATCGTTACCCTCATCAATGTGCTAATGCAAAACGGTGGCAAAGTTGGCGGTGCAGCTATCTGCAACGGTGGTGGCGGAGCTTCTGCTATGGTGGTGGAGGTAGTTTAAATTACAACTTAATATATACAAACAAATACAATGAAAAAAATTACTTTTTTTATCGCATGCCTGAGTTTCGTTACTTTTATGGCTTGCAACAAATCGAATGCTAAACGCATAGTAGGTACTTGGAAAGCCACCAAAGTGATGGAGGGTACCAAGGACGTAACCACCGACTGGACAAAAAACAGCTATACCGAAACCTACGCTTCTGGAGACGGGTATTCATACACCGGCCAGCCTGATGGCAAAAGCGGCTCTGGGAAATATGCCTGGGACAATGAAGCCGTGTTGAAACGAAACGGGGTTAGCGGTCAGTCTTCAGTAACATGCACAATAACTACGCTCGACAAATCTAATCTCAGCTTTAGTTACGTTGACAATGGCACAACCTGGCAGTTTTCGTTTCAAAAACAATAACTGAAATCAATACCTTCAAACAAGTTTGGTCTAAACAAGGTTACTTTTTTCACGTTGCGATAGGACTTCGCATGGATGATTTATGACTGGTAATTGAGGTGATGCTTCGGCCATGGTGGAAGTGGTTTGTACAAGTATTGTTCTTTAATTACACCCCCTGCTTGTAAAGAAGAATTTGGCTTTGTGGATTAAGGAGATAAATCGTATGATTTGTCAATAACTAAATTACCATATTCTTCTCTACCTTTTCCACGATCAGTTCAGCTAGTACCAAGGCATTCAGGCCATCGTCCAAGGTCACGGCTGTGGGGGTGTCGTTCAATATACTTTCGGCAAATTTTTCTAGCTCCATTTTTATGGCATTGGAAGGATGAACAGTTGGGGCATTGAATTGAATTTTCTTGGCGGGGCGGTCATCTCCAAGGTCTAAAACCATATCCAAAGGTCTGGGCTGCCCAACCACCTCGGTCATAGAAAGTACCTCTATTTGTTTGTTCAAAAAGTCAATGGCTATGTAGCCATCTTTCTGAAAAAGGCGGGTCTTTCGCATGTTCTTCATGCTTATGCGGCTGGCAGTGAGGTTGGCAATACAGCCGTTGTCAAATTCGATGCGGGCATTGGCTATATCAGGGGTATCGCTCACCACCGCTACCCCACTTGCCGATATTTTTTTCACCTTTGCTTTCACTATGTGCAGAATGATGTCGAGGTCATGAATCATCAGGTCAAGTATTACTGGCACATCTGTACCTCGTGGGTTGAACTCTGCCAGTCTGTGTGTTTCGATGAACATCGGTTTTAGTTCCAATTGTGATGCAGCCAAAAAAGCTGGATTGAATCGCTCCACATGGCCTACTTGTATTTTCACCCGAGCTTCCAATGCTAACGTTTGCAATGCTTTAGCCTCTTCCGAATCGCTTGTAACTGGTTTTTCTACAAACAAATGCTTCTGCATCCGTAGCACTTTCACCGCATCGTGGTAGTGGAACATTGTAGGGGTTACAATGTCTATGGCATCGCAGGTTGCTATCAATTCATCTGCACTTGGAAATGAAGTTACGCCAAACTCATCAGAAATCTGTTTACTGGCAACATCACTGATGTCGTAAAAACCTACTACTTCAAATGTAGGGATTTCAAGTAAAAGTCGTAGGTGTATCTTACCAAGATGCCCTGTGCCAATTAGTCCAATTTTTATTTTTCTCATTTCTTAATGGTTCAATTATTCAAGAGTTTTCAATTAGTTTAAGAATCTATCAACGATTCTCGAACAACTTTTGACTACGATTGCAAACTTGCCCACCTTATTTTGCTCCAGCAAATTGCCATTTTGCACTATTGTTTATTTACTAAATGAATTTGGACACATATAAACATCAAGGACTTCGTCGCAAGTTGCTCGAAGAATTGAAAACGAAAGGGATAACTGACCAAGCAGTGTTGCAAGCCATGATGGCAGTGCCAAGGCACTTGTTTTTTACCAAGGAATTTGAACATTTCGCCTACGAAGACAAAGCCTTCCCCATCGAGGCCGGTCAGACCATTTCGCAGCCCTTCACCGTAGCCATGCAAAGTCAATTATTGGAAGTAGGACAATACCACAAAGTGTTGGAGATAGGCACAGGCAGCGGCTATCAGTGTGCGGTGTTGTGTGGCCTTTCGGCAAATGTTTTTTCTATCGAGTTTCACAAAGTGCTGCACCAAACGGCGGCAAAAATGCTGAAAGGTTTTGGGTTGAAGCCAACCTTACTGTGTGGCGATGGTAACAAAGGATTGCCAGCAGAAGCCCCCTACGACCGAATAATGCTTACTTGCGGGGCCGCCGAAATACCGAAATCTTTGATGTCGCAACTTAGCGTTGGCGGTATCATGGTGATACCCGTAGGAAAAAACAATGAAGACTTGGAGATGCTGAAACTGATTCGAGTTTCAGAAACCAAGTTTGAACAAAGCACACATGGCAGGTTTAGGTTTGTGCCTTTGCTGGGAGGTAACTAAAATCGCACCTCGCATATCTCTCTTATTCCTCTAAAATCCATACCTTGTTCCCCTCGGCTCCATCCCATTCTACTTTTACTTTTTGGTTAGCACGGCTGTCCACTTCGCACCCAATAAAATCAGGGCTTACGGGCAGTTCACGGCTATAACGGCGGTCTATCAGCACCAGCAGTTGCACCCTGGCAGGGCGACCAAAGTCATTGAGTGCATCCAATGCCGCCCGCACACTTCGGCCAGTGTAAAGCACATCGTCAACCATCACCACATTAAGCCCCTCCACACTAAAAGGAATATTGAGCGACTTGGCTGAAGGAATATCATTACCCCTGCGAAAATCGTCACGGTAGAAAGTGGTGTCGAGGTCGCCATATAGTATATGCGAATTGCGTGTCTGTTCGCATACCTCCCTATGCAGTTTTCGGGCATATAAAACTCCTCGTGGCTGCAGCCCAATAATGGCAGTATTAGCAAAATTGCCATGATGCTCCATCAACTGCTGGCATAGCCTGCGAGTTATCACTTCAATCTTTTCGTCGGTAAGCAATATGCGTTGCTGCATGGGGCAAATGTAGTTGGGAGGGAGGGAAGTGACAAGATTGTCATCCTGAGTTTATCGAAGGGTTGTCAAGGTCGGTCTGAAGGGGAGAGATGGGAGCGGGAAGCACTTAATAAATCAATCACCGAATTAACAAATCACCGAATCACCTCCTCTTCCTCCTTTCGCAACTGATTACTCGTCTTCGTGCTGCCATCGTGGCTCCAGCCGGGCGGAGCAAATAGATACATAAGTTTGTGTTTTAGTTTAGGCGATTTCTTCATGTCGGCAAAAATGTTTCGCCATTCATGGAAAACCATTTTCACTGGATGGTATGTGCCAATGTTTTTTGTGAGACCATAGTGGATAGGTTCGTAATCGTCCCTTTCCTTTTCAAATGTACCAAACATCCTGTCCCAAATAATCAGAAACATACCCATGTTTCGGTCAAGGTACTTGGTGTTGGAGGCATGGTGAATGCGGTGGTGGCTGGGGCTTGTAAAAATGTATTCGATGGGCCACCATAGTTTGCCAACCGTTTGCGTGTGCACCAGTACTCCCCATATCTGAGTCCAAGCATAAGTGAACATGATATCCTCTGCCGTGAATCCAAAATAAGCAAGCGGCACGAAGTACATAAAGCGGTAAAGCGGCTGAAAGACTGAGGACCGAAACCCCACAGACATATTATACTCTTTACTGCTGTGGTGGGTGACATGTACCGCCCAAAATACCCGACAATAGTGGTCAACCCGATGTTCCCAATAATACATAAAATCTTCGGCCACAGTAAGCACAACCCAATAGATAACAGGATTCCATTCTGCCTTTATTTGAAAGCCGCCAAGGTCACAGAAATAGTTCATGAACATCCACACACCGACAAACTTCATCAAGGCATCTAGCCCAAAATTGAGCGAGGTGAGGTAAAGGTTTGAAAAGAACCCTTTGGTGCTATAAAGATGACGATGTCCAAAATGGCTGAACAGCATCTCAGCACCTATCACCAATACATATATTGGCATCGAAATCCAGAATAAAATCGTTTCCCGCAAAGGTTCCATAGTGTAAAATTTTGCTGCGAAAGTAAGGCCACACACCTTCGCCCATTAGAAGGCATCTTTGCGGCCTGCTATGGATTTACCAAATTATACAGCCCGACAACTGGCCCTTCGAAATGGACAGGACATGGATGACGTGTGGATAGCCTACAAAGGAATGATATACGATGTGAGCCGAAGCCGCCTGTGGCGAAAAGGGATGCATTACGAACATTGGGCAGGGCAAGACCTTACCCCCGAACTGAAAGACGCACCACATACCGAAACTGTTTTCGACAAGTTCGAAGTGGTAGGAAGGCTTGTGGATTAGTATCGATAATAAAATCGCCAAAGCCACGTTTCTTTGTAGCATGAAGCGGATACTCTCAATTTTACTCTTTCTTTTTTGTGCCAATGCTAAAGGCCAAATCGTTTATTTCGGGCAGGATACCGCTAAGTTCATTAAGGATTTTAAGACTTACATGGACGAGGAGGGCAATAGCGATGTGAGCGACGCAGCCCGTGTATTCAAGCGGCTGTGGCAGGATAACCAGTTCAACGAGCCGCAAATGATGGCTATTATCCGCAATGCTAACCTTATGATAGTGATGACCAACTTGAAACGTGAAGACCAATGGCTAGCCTATACTCGCATACTCAACTTCAGCCGAAAAAAAATGACTGCAGAACGCTTCGAGCAGTGGCATAAAATGTTTGAAAAAGTGATGGTGACTGACGTGGAGAACCTTAAGCCATTCCTCGATTTCAGTATAAACCTTTTAATTGAAAAAAAGCTGTTCAACAGCGATGGCAGAAAGTGGCAGGTGAGCCTGGACGAGTATGAACTTGGCTACACCCAAGTGCCTGTGATCAAATTCAAAACAATGGATTTGATGTGCTTCACACAAGGCGATACCATTTTGATACAAAGCACCAGTGGCACCTATTATCCATATACAAAAAAATGGGAAGGCCACGAAGGCCGAATAGATTGGCGGCGGACTGGCAAAGACCCTGATGCTGTGTATGCCAAGCTAAAGAAATATACTATCAACATGACCAAGGCTGAGTTTAAGGCGGATACAGTTACGTATTACAATCTTGATTTTTTCAAGACTCCGCTCATTGGTTCGTTTGAGGACAAAGCCAATGTGCAAAGCGAAGGAGTTCGTTCTCAGTTTCCCCGTTTCAATTCTTTCGACCGGGGAATATACATCAAGAACCTTGTGAAAGGTGTTGATTACACCGGAGGATTTTATCACCGTGGCGGGCAGATAATAGGTGGTGGTAGCGACACGGCGAGAGCAAAGCTTGATTTTTGGTATAATAAAAAACTAGAAGGACGGGTGTATGCCAAAAACTTTTTCATCAACGACGAACGCATAGCTACTGACAAGGCTGTCATGTCACTATATCTGCGAGACAGCAACGCTACAATCGATAGCATATACCATCCGCAGGTAGATTTCAACTTCAATATTGCCGACCGTAAGTTCACTGTGATGCGAGGCAGTGAAGGAATCACTCAAACCCCCTACTGGAGTTCATACCACAAAACGGAGATGAAAGTGGATATACTTATTTGGCAAATGGATGTTCCACGATTCGACCTGAAAATGATAAACACTGACGCACCTGCAACATTCGAAAGCGGCAATTTTTTCAAGGTGAATAGGTACGAGCAAATTCAAAGCTTATTAGATTACAATCCTATTGAACAATTAACATACTGGTGCAGGGATAGAGCCAAGAAGAAAATAAACAATCCAGGTGTTTTTACCCTGCAGGAGTATTGCGATTTGCTGAAAAATAAAAAGGAATACGTGCTACCACAAATACTTCTGTTGAATGACAAAGGCTTTCTGATATACGACCCACTGAAAGAGCAGATACAATTAAATAAAAAGCTTTTTGAATATTACAATGCCCACATGGGGCTGGTAGATTATGATGTGATAAGGCTGGAGTCGCTCATCAAAGGAAGGTCGAACGCGGTAATAAACTTAATCAACAATGACCTGCTAATAGAAGGATGTCCCGGTTTGCAGTTTTCCGATTCGCAGAGCGTGTTCACTATTGCCACCGAGCAGCAGTTATACCTGCAAAAGAACCGTAACATGACTTTTTCAGGCAAGGTTCACGCTGGCCGTTTCGATTTTTATGGTAGCAACTTTCTGTTTAATTATGATGGCTTTCTTATCAAAATGGATAATGTCGATTCTATGCGTTTCAACTGTCCTAGCCGAGAAGACCCTCAGAAATTTGTATTGGTGAAAACGGTATTACAGAACATTTATGGTACACTATTCATTGATAAGGAAAATAATAAGAATGGTAAAAAAGAATATCTTGAATATCCACGGTTTGTGAGTGACCGAGGTGCAATGGTGTATTACGACCGTCCCGAAACATTCGGAGGAGTATATAATCGTAATGAATTTTTCTTCAAAACAGACCCTTTTGAAATCAATAGCCTCGACAAGTTTAAACTGGAAGACATTAAATTGGCGGGTCTTTTCAGCAGCAGCGGCATCATCCCTGATATACATGATACACTTACGGTCCAGAAGGATTACTCACTTGGATTTATACGACCAACACTCGCTGAGGGTTATCCAATGTATGGCGGAAAAGGAACTAATACTGGCACTATTAGTTTGAGCAATGAAGGTTTTTGGGGTTCAGGCAAATTAGAATATCTATCTTCAATTGGCCATTCAAGTCGATTTGTCATGTTCCTTGATTCTACCAACGGAAACTTTGAAGATTATACAATAGCCCGCACAGATAAAGTGCCTGACGTGAAAGGTGAAAACATATGGCTGCACTGGGAACCCAAAAACGATAAGATGTTCACCACACATATCATCACACCATTTGATATGATGAAAGGCAAGGCTAGAATGTTTGGCACTGTGGTGCTTGAGCCAACAGGCTGTGGTGGTTTTGGACAGATGCACTTCGAACATGCTATTCTTTCTTCTGATTGGTTTGTGTTCAATCCGACAATAACTACAGCCGAAGTTTCAGCATTCGAAATACATAGCCATTTGGATAGTACTCTAACTATTTTTCGTAGCAACTATCTTACTTCAAAGGTTAATTTTGATGGGCGATTTGGGGATTTTAAGACAAATGTCCCAGGTATGCACACTGAGTTCCCTCACAATAAATATAAGTGCAACTTCAATGATTTTTACTGGGATATGGGCAAGCAATCGGTTGACTTGAAAATACCTGGAGGACTATTGTCTGAAGATCCTGCGTTTGAAAGCACGAAGTTCAATCAGGATGGGTTGCGATTTCAGGCGGGCAAAGCAACTTATGATTTGAAAAATTATTTATTGGATATAACACTAGTGCCGTTTATTCCTGTGGTAGATGCTAAAGTAATACCTGATAAAGGTCATGTGGTGATAGACCCCGATGCGGACATGAGGGTGTTGCGAAACTCTATTGTAATTTGCGATTCGGTGAGCGAGCAGCATAAAATTTTTAACTGTACGATGAAAGTACTGGGCAAGTTTAAAATGGAAGGTGATGGATACTACGATTATGTGCAAAGCAACAAAAAGCAGCTTATCCATTTCGACCAAGTGAGTGACAACAAAGGCGGCAGAGCCATTGCTGTCTCACATGTTGATGACAGTACTCGCTTTTTTGTTGGCGATAGATTTCAGTTCAAAGGCAACACGAACTTAACAAGTACCCAGAAATATCTTGAATTTGATGGTTACATAAAACCTATCCATGAACTGAACATACGCACAAGCTGGTATCGTAACACCCAACGTATTAATCCAGATTCAGTTATTTTGGTGTTCTCTCACCCACTGAACGAAAGCAAGGTGCAGATCTATGCGGGGATGATGCTTGCCCGTGACAGCACACACGTTTACCCTATTTTTTCTGGCAGAAAATATACCTACTCAGATGATGAAATTTTGCCAATTCATGGTGCGTTATATTATGATAAATTGTATGGTAAGTTTATCATGGGCGATTCAGGAAAGTTGTTCCATAATGCTATTACGGGAAACTATTTTGAGATAAACGAAAATGAGAAAATAGCCTACGCCGAAGGAAAATTGAACCTTGCATTGAACCTTGGCGATATAAAAATAACAGGAGCTGGCAATGTGCGTTCTGGCATAGGCGATACGCCTTTTATCGATTTCAGTATGGTAGCATTGTTTGATATACCCTTGCCTAAATCGGCATTGAATGTGATGAGTGATAGCCTATTTGAAGGTAGTGAAAAAGCAAAGGCTACTAAGTTGTACGGTGAAGTGTTTCGCAAGGGCATGGCCGAAATGCTTGATGACCCGAAAAAATTTGAACGATTTGAAAAAAGACTAAAGGAGGATGGAAAATTTACAATGAATGACGAACTGGAAAAAACTTTTTTCTTTACCGATATGAAGATGACTTGGCACACCCGTAACCGGGTGTTTACAGGCGAAGGAGAAATGGGCTTGCAGGCAGTAGGCAAGAAACAGCTTGGCAAAAATGTGACTGTAAAAATTGCCATTAACAAAAATAAAGCTGGAGATGCGATGTATATGCTGATACGAAACAAACGTGGCGGCTGGTACTTTTTCATATACAATAAAGGAACCCTTGGTGTACTCAGCAGCGACAATACATTTGCCGAACTGGCCGACAAGGATGCTAAAAAAGTGAAGGCGGAGAATACCCGTATCCGTGCAGCTTCTATCAAACAGAAGCAACGTTTCGATCGTGATTTTGAAAGTTGGAAGGTGGATTAACCCCGCTTCAACCTCTTAGTCAGCAAAGGCTCTTTCAGCAGGATAATCTTCTGTGGCACCTTATATTCTGGTAGGGATTGGCGGCAATGTTCACGGACTTTTTGTTTGAAAATAACTTCGTTTTCAGGGTATACTTTTGGGAATATTTTGGCGACAACTATCTCACCAAGTAAGACATTGGTTTCTTTGTGTACCAATACATCAGCCACATTGTCAATACCAAAAATAAGGTTTTCTACTTCTGATGCATGAACCTTTTCACCACCTACGTTTATGTATTCATGCTCGCGTGATCGTATGCAGATAAAGCCATCTTCATTTTGATCTGCCAAATCACCAGAGGAATACCAATCAGGTGCTGGTTGCAAGTCCAGATTTCCATTTTCTGTAGTCAAATAGCCTAACCAACTTGCTGATTTTTTTAGCAATAAATTTCCATCTGTTACTCTGAAATCCACATATTCCTTTCCGGGTTTAAACCATTCAGAACCTGTCTGAGTTTCCGTGCGGATATTGCTTGTTTCCGTTGTGCCAAATGCTTGTGAAAACTGGGCATTCGGGAGTTGTTGTGTCAACGCACTTAAAAGGTTAGCTGGCATTCTTTCAGCCCCAAAATTCACCTTCTTTAAGCTGCCCAAATAGCTATCAGTAAAGTAACCCGAATACAAAAGCAAACGCAAAAAAGAGGGGGAGCATGAAAGTAAATCAGCTTGATGATTTTGAATCAGTTCGGCAACTTCTTTAGGCTTAATACTCGCACTGCATATCACAGTACCTCCAGGAGAAAGCACACTTAGACTGGTTTCAAGTCCTGAGACATGGTCGAGACTATACACCAAAACAGTGACGAATCTTTGTTTAAGCCTTAGGTATTTTTCAAAAATAAAATTAGCTTGGTGGAGTATCAACTTTGGCTTCGCACTGCTACCTGATGTTTGCAGGATGAGTCCAGCTTTACCGTTCAAAACGCTACTTAAATTGTTGGGTAAGCTTTGGTTTTGTATCAATGTATTTTCATAAAGAACATATTCAACTAGTACATTCAACCCGATTTCTTGTAACAGCTTTTCTTCCGCAAAAGGTACGATGAGTGCACCAGATTCGGCCAAGGCAATAAAGTTAACAAAGAATTGAAAAGTAGGCTCGGCCTTCAGTGCGACTATACTCCCCAAAACTATATTTTTTGATTCCCATTTCTTTTTTATTTTAGCTACATTATCGCATAGTTCGTTGAACGAAAAAGATTGTCCATCCTCAATAATGGCAGTTGCCTCACCAAACTTTCTGATATGTTTAAGAAAACTTGATTCAGACATTTCTATAGTTAATAAAGCAAACCCAGAGTACCAGGGTTGAAACAAGATAAGAGCATGAACTGGCCAAGGCTGCTCCTTTTAATCCAAGCAATGGAATGAGCCATAAGTTCAAGCATATGGTTACAAATAGCCCAGCAAGTGCAGCCCAATTGTTATATTTAAAAATTCCTTTGCCTGAAAAATAATGGCTCAGAACCATTTGACCACTCAATGCTAAAATACCAGGAGATAGCCACCAGATAAGTTGGTGCGATGCAGCAAAACCATTTCCAAATACTAATTGAAACAAGGAGGATGGGAGGGCTAATAAAACAATCAAGCCAGCCAAAGTTAGCAACAGGCTTCGGAGGGTAAGTGTGTATGTTCTTTGAAGTTCAATAGTTGAGTTGCAGCTTGAGGCTACTTCGGCGATATGCACTTGAGCAATACTTTTACCAAGTATCCAGATGCTTTCTGCTAGGGCTACACTTACTGAGAATATACCAACATCAGCTTTGCTCAGAACATATGCTATTGCATAAAACGAAAAACGGTAATTGATAAATTGTAGTAGGTTGCTTACTTGTGAATTTAATCCTTTTTTGAGGAGTAATGAAATTATTTGACCGTCCAGTTTCCAAGATAGATTGGTCAAAATAGCTTTCAACCTAAAGGCACTCCAGAACAGGGTAGCAAAGTAGGCAAAGTAAGTAGCTATCACATATATTCCGTATTCAGCCTGACAGAAGAGGAAACCACATGTCGCAATAACTAGCAACAATGTATATTGAATGGCCTGTAGATCATTTGCCCAAACAGGTTTGTTGATACCCAGCATCAAAAACTGATGATAGGCGGTCCAGGAAAGAGCGATTGAAAGAAAAAAGATGTGAATAGCATCCTGATAAGAACATATACCTAAAAGATAAAAACAGACAGCAACTAACAGTCCTAAAATTGTGGAAAGGAGGTAGGCTGGAAATAAGAATGTAGCTGGCGAAACCTTCAGAGATAATGCGATAATAGAAGGCCCACCAACAAACTGAGTCACCATCATGCAAATATTGAATGATGCCACCAACAGCCCAACATGCCCCCGCCCATCAGCCCCTAGAAATTGTGTGGTAAGAATTACTATACCAAAACCGCAAAGCATTGCTACAGCCTTACTACCAAAAATTTTTATGATATTTTGAAGTTGATTGTTCACAACACTTCTGAGTATATTTTTTTGAATTTGAGTATCAGGCTTTCTTCCGAAAATTTGACGGCAAACTCCTGCATTTCTAAACTGTCTGCAAGTTCAGGATGTGCTAGAAAATACCGAACCTGTTGGCAAATTTCTTCGGGTGTTTTGGCTAGTACTACTCCCTCTAGTTTGTATGTATTCATCGGTGCAATATCTGATGAAACAACAGGCAGGCCACAAGCCAATGCCTCAAGCACAGTGATCCCTTGTGTTTCGTAATCGCTAAAGCTAACTAGGCAAGTGGCGTTACGCATGAGTGCGGCAATGTATGCTGGCTCCATCACATCTTCAAAATGCACTTTAGCATTTAGTTTTTTGTTTGCTAAAACATATTGACGGCAGGCATCTTTTTCGCCTTCATTTTCACCAATCATCAACAGTTTTATTTCTTCATTTTCAAGCAACAGCACTTCCAATCCTTGTATAATTTTTAAAGAATTTTTTAGAGAATTAAAATTTGAAATATGTAAAATAGTTTTAGAGCGGTCACCCGTTTCCTGCTTTTTGAAAAAAGTATTGAGCACCAAGTTGGGCAAGGTTTTCCAGCCCTTTGTGCCGGTGAGTTCTTTTATATCTGCCATTAAATGTTTTGACACCGCAGAATTCAACGTAGAATGCTGAAAAATAAATTTATGAAGCCAATGCATCTCTGTGGTGTTTTTCTTCAGGTAGCCACTCCAATGCTCCGTTACTACATACTTTACCCCACAAAAAAAACGTAGACATAATGCGAATACCCCTGCTGGAAATGCCACATGCACATGGATTAACTGTGGTTTTCCTGTTTTCTTTTTCAAGTAACGCCAACCTTTCCATCTATACTTAAAAAAACAAAAATAGCGGCTAAGCTTGGTGCTGGCTTTGGGATAATAAACTATGACTTCCCTGAAACCTTCAAATGTGGTATCCTGAATTTCGAACTGTTTACAGTTGGCATCGGGCTGTGCATATAACACTAGCACTTCGGCCACACGGTTGGCCACCCTTGCATGGTTGCGAATAAAATTTCCGTTAGTGGGGGTTACCCTATTTGGATACCAAGATGGAAGGAACAGAACGAGTGGCCGTATCATTGGCTGCAAAGTACGCAGCTAAACTGCAATTCTGTTTTACTTAAGGTTTTGTTTTATCCATTCTTTCGCTTCTCTTTTCAGGCTGGGATATTCTGCGTGCTGCTCACATAGCTTATAGTATTTGTGGGCTTCGGCTTTGTTTCCTTTTAGGGTATAAATCTGCCCATACACTTGGTAGATATATCCGGGAATATTCTCAGAGGTTTTGGGTAACCGCTTGTTGTGGTTGTCGGCAAACTGTATAGCTTTCAGGGCTTCGTCCACCTTGCCAGCCTTTAGGTGAAGTTTTGCCAAAAAGGTAAATCCCGCCATGTCGTAATAGTCATTATTGGCCTTGAAAAGCTTGCTGATTATGGCCAATACGCCATCCACTTTTCCTGTCCACAAAAGTCCATCGGCATACTTATGTTGCAAGAAAAGGTTGCCGGGGTATTTCTTCACGGCCTCGGCCAGTTCGGGCATTATTTCGTTTGGCTTGCCTTCATATTTGAAATAGATATTCACCAAATAATTGATGCTTTCAATTTTTGAAAATAGGGAAGTTTTATGTGCCAAGCGAATCTGTTTGATTCCCAACTCTGCGTTACCTGGCTCCAGCAGGCCTGCAAAAGGTTTTACAACAGGTTGCAGTTCCGGATACCGTTGGCGATAATAGTTATACATACCTGTTGAGAAATAAAAATCAGCAAATTTTTCCTTAAGTTTGAATCCCTGCTTCACCGTTTGGTAGGCATTCAACGAATAGTTCACCGCCCGCATCCATTCACCTGAAAACGAACTGACCCTAGCTAAAAAACCTTGTGCGGTGAAGTAGATAAATAATGCCTCTGCATCGTTTTTATTTTCTTTGTAAAGTATGTAATTGGCTTCTTTCACAGCTTCGTTCAGATGGGCATGTAATTTTCCCAGCAATACTTTGTCTTTCACAGCGGGTTCCCATTGCCAGTCGATATTCATGGCCATCAGCATGTGAAAAATAGGGTGGGAAGGAAGTCTTTTACGAATCTCTTTACATTTCTCTACACAGGCTTCATGTTCAAAATTGTACATCTTGTCCAATGCATCCATCACTAGTTGCTTCATCTCAGGCGAATTGCTGATGGGGGTTACAGGCTCAGTAGGTGTGCGGAAGTGTGCTTGCGAACTCAGAACACAACAAGCAAGTAGTAAGGTGGGAAAGAATTTCATACAAATAAGGGAACAAAGAACGGCGAGGGATTGTTACTGTGAAGTTAAGAATGATTGATTAGGATTCTTCACTTCCTATTTTTCGTAGCCCGTCCCTTTCCGCCTTTGAAGCTCCTTTTGTCTTCGTTATTTCGTGAAGGAGCTTTGTTTTTTGCAGCTGCTTCTCCTTTCTGTTTTTGGGTTGGCTTCACAAAATATTTCACTACATTTTTGTCCATTGATGTTTTCACAGACCCTCGTTTCTCCGATTCTGAAACGGAATTACCTATTAGCTTAAATATTCCATCAAGTTCGAGCTTTGTCAAATCACGCCAATCCCCTTGTGGTAATCCTTGCAGGCTTATATGCATGATGCGGGTACGTTCTAGTTTGGTCACATTGTAGCCAAAGTGTTCGCACATTCGACGTATCTGTCTGTTGAGGCCTTGTATCAGTGTGATGCGGAACACAAAAGGTGCTACTTGTTGCACGTTGCATTTTTTTGTCATCACTCCCAGCATGGGCACACCAGTAGACATTGATTCTATAAATTGTGCTGTTACAGGCTTGTCCACTGTTACCAAGTATTCTTTTTGGTGGGCATTTTCGGCTCGTAGGATTTTGTTCACAATGTCACCATCGTTGGTGAGGAAAATGAGACCCTGCGAATCTTTATCTAACCTACCAATGGGAAACACTCGGCTACTATGGTTCACATAGTTCACTATGTTGCCTTTAGTGCTAGTTTCGGTAGTGCACTCCACTCCCACAGGTTTGTTGAAAGCAATATAAATCCGTTCTTCAGCCTGCCGAGGTTCAAGGTGCTGCCCGTTCACTACCACCTTGTCACCATGCATTACTAGGTCACCTATCTTTGCTTTTCTTCCATTGATGTTCACAAGCCCTTTTTCAATAGACCTGTCCGCTTCCCGCCGTGAGCATATACCGCTTTCGGCAATGAATTTATTAAGTCGGATTGGAGGAGAGTTTTGCATTTTAAGCACAAAGGAAATGGGTAAAGGTGTTTAGTTGGATTATTGGCTTCAATTTAATAGTGGCTCTTGTAGCTAGTTTCATAGCCTGGGGCAGGCTCAAGAAAGTCAAACTATTGGAAAAATGAATTTCCTAAAAAATGACACTCCAAGGAAAGTCAACTAAAAACTTTATTTGCTTTTTTGTGTTTACATTTGTCGTCACAAAACACAAATAGAGCATTGAACAAAGCAATAGCTACCCTATTTATCTTCCTTATCTCATACACGTTTAGTTATGAGGCGGTTGCCTATTTGGCGAAGCATGTGGCCAATTGTTCGATAGTAGCTACCGATGATTTTGAATGTGAGGAAAACACCAGTGAGCCTGAAAAATCGGACGAAGCAAAGAAGGAAATAGCCGACGATGATAGGCTGCTGCACAATGGCCACCATCAACTGCCAATGCTTCAGGTGGGCAGCTTGCGGTCGGGACACAGTAGCCACATAGCTTTCAGCGACCACAGCAACGAGGTTTACTCGCCGCCTGAAGCCTGATTTGTTTTTTGGGTTGGATTTTTCCTACCTGTTTCTCCCTTTCTTTTTTTAATTTTAATTTGGCAAGCCACTTAATTGGCATAAAGCCTCAAACGCAATACTTTCTTTTCAAAAAATATGAGTAATCCTAGCAACAAAGGCAGTGGCCTTACTTTCAAGTACCTAAAAAATGACTTGCCATCTGGAATAGTCGTATTCCTAGTCGCTCTCCCACTCTGTCTGGGCATTGCACTTGCTTCAGGGGCTCCGCTGTTCTCGGGCATCATCGCAGGAATCGTTGGCGGTACGGTTGTGGCATTCACAAGCGGTTCGGCATTGAGCGTAAGTGGGCCAGCCGCTGGACTTACAGTTATTGTGCTAAATGCAATAACCCAACTGGGCAGTTACGAAGTGTTTTTGTTTGCCGTGGTGCTTGCAGGCTTATTTCAAATTGCACTGGGCTATCTCAAGGCAGGCTTCATTGGGTACTATTTTCCATCCAGTGTCATCAAGGGAATGTTGGCGGCCATCGGAATTATTTTAATATTGAAACAACTTCCACATGCCATTGGTTTCGACAAGGATGTGGAGGGTGACGAAGAGTTTATGCAGGCCGATGGGCAGAACACTTTCTCTGAGTTGAGCAATGCCTTCGATTATATTCAGCCCGGTGCTGTTATTATTGCAGTTATTTCATTGTTTATACTCATTATGTGGGAGCGTCCTTTCCTGAAAAAATATTCATTCTTCAAGATAGTTCCTGGAGCTCTGTTAGTAGTCGTTCTGGGAATTGTTATTAATGAAATATTCAAGGTAAATGCACCACAGCTATACCTTACCGGCGACAAACTTGTAAGGCTTCCCGTGGCCAATTCTGTTAAGGAATTTGTAGGTCAGTTTACCCTGCCCGATTTCAAGGCGTACAGCAATTACCATGTATATGTAGTAGCAATTACCATTGCGATCATTGCCAGCCTTGAATCGTTGTTGAGTGTTGAAGCCGCCGACAAATTGGATCCTTACAAGCGTAACACACCCGCTAATCAGGAACTGAAAGCTCAGGGGCTAGGTAACCTTCTTTCTGGAATGATAGGCGGCCTTCCACTCACTGCTGTTATAGTTCGCACCTCGGCCAATATCAATTCAGGTGCAAAAACCAAACTATCTGCCATTATTCATGGGGTATTGCTTTTGTTAAGCGTGATTGGGCTAGCCTCTGTGCTCAACAAAATACCACTGGCCTGCCTTGCTGCTCTGTTGCTTGTGGTTGGATATAAACTAGCCAGAATATCGCTGTTCAAAACAATGTATAAACTTGGCTGGGATCAGTTCCTGCCATTCATCATCACCGTGGTAGCCATACAGCTCTCTGACTTGCTTAAAGGCATTGCCGTGGGCATGGTTGTATCGGTATTTTTTATTCTGCGTAACAACTACAAGCGGGCTTACTTTTTTCATAAAGAAACCCACCACACAGGCGATACCATAACTATCTCATTGGGCGAAGACGTGACCTTCCTCAACAAAGGCAGCATCGTGCTCACCCTTGCCAATTTGCCCGAAAACGCCAAAGTAGTGATTGACGGCAGCAAGTCGCAGAACATTGACATGGATGTGCTGGAAATTATCCACGACTTCAAGAATACTGCAGAACTGAAAAACATAACATTAGAACTAAAGGACATCCCTGAATTAATGGGAATGTCAGGACATTAAAAATCATTTAACAAAAAAAATGGAGCAATCCTATCAAAAACTAATAACAGGCAACAGGATTTATGCAGAAACAAAATTGTTTCAGGATCCTGATTACTTTAACAAATTATCAAAAGGACAAAAGCCTAACTACCTCTGGATTGGATGCAGCGACAGCCGTGTGCCAGCCAACGAAATAACAAGCACTAAGAGCGGCGAAATATTCGTACACCGCAACATAGCCAATCTGGTTGTGCATACCGATTCAAATATGCTAAGTGTATTGGAATATGCCGTGAATGTGTTGAAAGTAGAACACATTATTGTATGTGGCCACTACGGTTGTGGGGGCGTTCATGCATCTATGACTAATACTTTTCACGGCTTCGTTGACAACTGGTTGAGGCATATCAAAGACGTATATCATCACAATGAAGTAGAGTTGAAGGCTATTGAAGACCATGAAGAAAGAGCAAATAGACTTACGGAAATGAACGTGATATCACAAGTGCGAAATTTGGCCAAGACTATCATTGTGCAGCAGGCCTGGGATGAAAGGGAACTGCACCTACATGGCTGGGTATATGGTCTGCACAACGGGCTGGTAAAGGATTTGGCAGTCATACATAATCATCAGGAAGATATTGACCCGATATATCAATACAATATAAGCAAGGTAACTGCGAACATTTGAGTATGTCTTCATTTGCATTTGACGAAAAGCATGTGCTGCATGAATTGTGGCATTTCCTGCCAACGCAAACCCCTTTGCGGGATTTTATTCACCACAACTCGCTCCATGCCTTTCAGGACATGAAATTTTTTGATGCCATATTCAAGGCATCGAAAATATTTGGGTATCAGGTTACACTTGAACTGCGGGATTTCAGAAAACTGTATGAGATTGGACGGATACGGGAGCATATTTTGGAGCAGGTTATTGCAAAAAGGAAAGGCACTGAAAGTATAGGGGAATGGAAAGCAAAACTACTTACAGGGGACTACAACGAATTGAATGAGCCACGGATAGGAAACCTACGTAAACATTGGAGGGAAGCCTATCAACTTGACATGGATTCATTGGTGCAGCCCCTGCTTTTCAGGATACTTTGTAGCTACCTCGACCAAGGCATTTCGCTATGGGATTTCCCCAACAAGCCTGAAGGATTTTTGGCCTCGCTTCGTCAATTGGAGAACAACAGCTTCACCAGTTTTTTCAAGACAAAGCGGGCGAAAAAAATGTTGATGGATGGACAGTATACTATTGCACAACTTCTAAAAATGGTTGTTGGTGATGAAGCTTTTTTTGAGCAATATGTATTCGACCAGCAGTTCAGCCACAGAGGTTGGTCTGGCATGGTAGCCACCGTGGAAGAACGCCCCGACACTTTGTTGGATACCAAAATAATTTCACTTCACGACCTGATTATTTTTGAATTGTTGTTGGAAATTGACACTCTTGATTATCATTTTGGAAGTGATTGGAAACCGCTTTGCACTGATATAAATAACAAGCCTGTGGATTTATTCGGAGATGTTCCGGCAACTGAATTGAATGAAGTATTCACCCTCTGGCAGGAAGCCTTTGAGTGGAGCTATTACGATGAAGTGCTTGCGGGAATTAAAGCAAGCAATTCTGCTACCCCCTTTGGGGGCAAGGGGGCTACGTCCTTCCAAGCCATGTTCTGTATAGATGAACGGGAATGTTCTATCCGCAGACATATAGAAAAGGTGGACGCAAATTGTGTAACTTTCGGTACTCCCGGTTTCTTTACGGTAGAGTTTTATTTCCTGCCTCAAGGAGGAAAATTTTACGATAAACTTTGCCCAGCACCCGTCACTCCAAAATACCTGATCAAGGAATTTGGGGTGCACGGACATCGGCAGCACGAGATGCTTTACACGAATAAAACGCATACCCTAGTTCCTGGATTTATTTCAACACTCTCCTTGGGGTTTGCTGCTGCCGGACGTTTGTTCCAGAATATATTCAGACCAAAAATGAGCCCCGCTATTTCCAATGCGTTTACCCACATGAACAAACATTCGCAGCTTACCATTGAAAACAAAAATCTGGATGATCGGGAAAACGATTTACAGATTGGTTTCACAGTAGAAGAAATGGCGGCAAGGGCTGAAGGGATGCTGCGGGGCATCGGCTTGACAGAGAATTTCGCACCCTTGGTATATCTTGTTGCACATGGTTCAAGCAGTGCCAATAACCCACACCATGGTGCCCACGATTGTGGTGCATGTAGTGGACGACCCGGTTCAGTGAATGCCAAAGTGATGTCGTTCATGTTGAATCATGTTGCCGTGCGGGAATTGCTGAACCAGAGAGGAATTAATATACCAAACGAAACACAGTTTGTAGGTGGGCTGCATGATACCGCGGCGGATGAAGTTGAATTTTATGATGAACAAATCCTGAGTGAAGCCAACCGGGCTGGGCATCTCAAAAATAAAATTGCATTTGAAAATGCCCTTGATTTGAATGCAAAGGAAAGGTCGAGAAGGTTTGCATCCATCAAGACAAAGAATGGGTTGAAAACTATTCGTAAAGCCATTAAAGACCGTTCGGTTTCATTGTTTGAGCCAAGGCCGGAACTGGGTCACGGCACAAATTCCCTTTGCATAGTTGGCGGTAGGAATCTGACAAAGGACTTGTTTTTGGACAGGCGGGCTTTCCTCAATTCATATAATTACAAAACGGATTTGGATGGGAAATTCCTCACTGGAATCATGAAGCCTTTAGGACCAGTTTGCGGAGGTATCAATCTGGAATATTATTTTTCACGGGTTGACAACCACAAGTTGGGGGCTGGCACCAAATTGCCACATCATGTGATGGGCTTGATAGGTGTAGCCAATAGTGTTGATGGGGATTTACGACCCGGTCTTCCGCTGCAAATGATCGAAGTACACGACCCAGTCCGCCTGCTGATTATCGTTGAACATTTTCCTGAAGTGGTGTTAAAAACCATTCAATCCGTCCCTGAAATGTATGAATGGTTTATCAACGAATGGGTGCACCTGATGGTGCTCAATCCTGAAACAAAAACGTTCCATTATTTTAAGGAAGGCAGCTTCACTGAATATACTCCACTTGTACAAGTGATACCAGCCTTGAACGATGTGAATGCATTCATCGAATCGGCCAAGGAGATGAAGACCAACTACATTGTGCATGCTACGCAGGAAAATTTACCCGTTCACACACTCAACTAAACAACATCCATGTCAGAACTATTACAACTATTTATTTGGATTCCATTTGTTGGGTTACTTGTTGGCTTTTTTGTTCCAAGCAAAAACGAACGAATTATTTCGGGTATTGCTATTGCAAACTTGAGTGTTTATTTATTAGGCTTGGTTGCATTTCTTGTTTATTGGACCCTGAACGACTTCCCGGTTCTCGACAGAAAACATATTGTGCTCTTTGAAACCGACAATATGGCGTTTTTCATTGATTATTACTTCGACAAGTTGACCGCTGTATTTTCTGTGGTTGGTGCTTTCGTCGCTTTATTGGTAAACATCTTTAGCCGCTACTATATTCACCGCGACGAAGGCTTCAAACGGTTTTTTAGCACCATAATGCTTTTCTTCCTGGGCTATAATATTATGGTTTTTTCCGGCAATTTTGAAACATTCTTTGTCGGCTGGGAAATATTGGGAATATGTTCTTTCTTGCTCATTGCCTTTTACAGGGACAGGTATTTGCCTGTAAAAAACAGCCTGAAAGTTATATCCATTTATCGTGTTGGTGATATATGCCTCATGCTTGCCATGTGGATGAGCCACCACCTTTGGCACCAAAACATCACCTTCCTGAAACTGAACGATGCGAACTTGGTTACGGAACATTTGCAAGCCAATGGCGGGTATCCTGTATTCATAGCTGCAATGTTTCTGATAGCCGCTGCTGTCAAGTCTGCACAGTTGCCTTTCTCAAGTTGGCTGCCCCGTGCCATGGAAGGTCCAACTACCTCCAGTGCTATATTTTACGGTTCACTTTCTGTACATCTAGGTGTCTTCCTTTTGCTGCGAACCTATCCTTATTGGGAAAGCATGGCAGCAATTAAGACTTCCGTCATTGTTCTCGGAATTGTTACAAGCCTTGTCGCCAATGGTATTGCAAGGGTTCAGTCGTCAGTGAAGGTACAGATTGCCTATTCGTCCATAGCCCAAATAGGGCTGATGTTCATAGAAGTTGGATTGGATTTTCATATACTTGCCTTGGTGCATTTTGCTGGCAATGCTTTCCTGCGAACCTATCAATTGCTGGTATCTCCATCGGTGATGAGCTACCTCATCCATAACATGGTTTTTAATTTTGTTCCGAAGAACCAAAGCAATGTAAACTCCATTTATGGCAAGTTAAAAAATTCCATATATATGCTTTCCATCAAGGAATGGAACTTGGATTTCTTGCTTCAAAAATTTCTTTGGAATCCATTCAAATGGGCTGGCAGGCAGTTGAACTTCCTAACTTCAAGAACATTTGCATTCTTGTTTGTTACAATCATTATCGTACTTCTGTATTTTTACTTTAGCCCTGAAATACCAGAAGTAATTGTAACATTTTCACCGATGCTTTTCTCTCTATTCGGATTGTTGTTTGTCCTGCGTGCATTTGTAGAAAAAGCGAATGCCTTGACCGCTTGGAGCCTTTTGCTAGCTGGACAGGTTTGCATTACACTTTCGGTTGCACTACTCAATCCAAAGTTTGGATTAGGTCAAGTTTCCATTTACCTCAGCGGCATCTTACTCTCTTCGCTTTTGGGCTACTATGTATTGTTAAAAATAAGGAAAGTTGACAACGATATTAGTCTCAATCGCTTTCATGGATATGTATATGAACAACCTAAATTGGGTTTCTTATTCCTGCTGTCCTGTCTTGGTTTTGTAGCATTGCCACTCACCCCTGCTTTTGTAGGAATTGATATTCTATTCAGTCAAATATTCAAACACGAAATGGGTATTATTATTTGTACATCATGTAGCTTTTTGGTCATGGAAATATCGGTGCTTCGCATATACGCCCGCATTTTTATGGGGCAAAGCAAACGGACTGACCATGCGATGGCTTATCGGTCGTCGTAAGTTTTAATCTACTTCTTCCAACCGTTCCATGCTCCAAGCCTCGGCTTTTTTGGCAAAATGAATTTTTGTCAAAGCCCAGGTTTCTGCAAAAAGCTCAGAGTTACGATAGGCATCCAAGTCTTGCTGGCTTTGCCAATGGCTGTATGTGTAAATGATTTCGGGGCGATCAATTTCGTGCAGCAGTTCAAGGTGTGTGCAACCTGAAAAATTGCGGATACGCTGTTTGGAATTATTGAACACTGCCAGAAAATCATTGACACTTTCAGGCTTGAAAGTCATTTTTACGATTCGGATAAGCATGAGGCAAAATTACTGTAGGCAATATGGAACCGCCATTGCGAGATTGCACGGAACGTGCAACAAAGCAACCTCCCAACTCTTGGGAAGAAGTCTTGTCCGCTGAAAGAGAAGATTGTTTCGTTCGTCGAACTGAAGGTAACTTTTCCGTTTGTAAAGCATCTTTGCAGCCATGCAACAAGAAACAGAGCAAAAACCTGTCGGGTTTTATTCAGCGGCGGCCATTGTGGTGGCCAATATTATTGGGGTGGGCGTGTTCACCAGCCTTGGCTATCAAGTGCAGGGCATCCACGATGTTACCGCCTTGATGATGCTGTGGGTGGTGGGCGGCATCATCGCTCTCTGCGGTGCATTGACCTATGGCGAAATTGGGACGGTGTTTCCCAAAAGCGGCGGTGAGTACCAATACCTGAGCAAACTCTATCATCCTTTTGTTGGCTTCTTGAGCGGCTGGGTGAGCAGCACTATCGCTTTTACTGCACCCGTGGCGGCTGCTTCGGTGGCCATGGCTGCTTATTTGCACAAGGTTTTTCCTGCCTGCGACACTCAGCTAACTGCTCTCGCAGTTGTGGCCGGTATAACCACCATCCACGCCACCACATTGAAAGCTGGTTTCAAATTTCAGAATATTTTCAGCACTGGCAAAGTGATATTGATTATCATCTTTATTATCTGTGGTTTTTCGATGGGGAAACATACAGACATACATTTTACCTTCAATGAAGATACTTGGAAATATGTATTCAGTGGTGATTTTGCCGAGAGCCTGGTGTATGTTGCCTACGCATACAGCGGCTGGAATGCTGCAGCCTACTTAGCTGGTGAAATTCGCAATCCCCGCCGCAATTTGCCCATGGCTTTGGTGGGTGGCACCATGTTGGTGATGTTCCTTTATTTTTTGATTAACTATGTTTTCCTTTCCACCATCCCTATTGATACCCTTGCGGCAGAGCAGGCTAAGGATTTCAGCAAGCCAGTAGAGGTAGGCTATTTTTCGGCTGATTATATCTTTGGACAAGGTGGTGCTAACACCATGGCATTGATTATTTCTGTTTTACTTATCAGCACCATCTCAGCCATGATTATAGCGGGGCCACGTGTATTGGCAGCCATGGGCGAGGATATTAAAGTGCTTAGTTTCTTCTCTCAAAAAACAAAAAAGGGTATACCCGCCCGTGCGGTCATTGGTCAAAGTTTGGTTTCCGTAATTCTCATTCTCACCGCTTCCTTCGACCAGTTATTGATATATGTTGGCTTCACACTCCAGTTGTTTAGTTTCCTCACAGTCATGGGTATTTTCATTGTCCGCTACCGCAAACTGAAAGGGCCACAGGGGGCTTACCGCACGTTTGGCTACCCCATTACCCCTATCATTTTTCTGTTGCTAAGCGGTTGGAGTCTCTGGTTTATTGCAGATAAAAAGCCAACGGAATCTTTGTATGGCTTGGCCACCGTAGGCATTGGTGCATTGGTGTGGTTACTCAACAAAAAAATTAGCAAAGAAGAACAATCAACTGCCAGTAATTGAACCGAGCCACTTACTTTTTCCAAATAATTGCAGAATAGCTTGTATCAGACGAATTCTCCCCAATTTGGGTAACACTGAAACTGTAATGAAGGTGGTAAAATTTGTTTTCAAACGCTAATAAATCTTCTAGATTCTCTTCAGTTGTATTCTGTTTTTTCTCAGGCACAAAGGCCAGCTTTAACATTTCGAATCTGTACATATCCTTCAGGTTTTTAGTAGTGGAATAAACCACCAGTGGCTTACCATCAGCATAGTCTTTTAAGGTGATAGAACCAACAGTGCTTTTATTCTTATTCGTATAAATGTAGCTGGTAAAAGTTGTGTAGTTATCGTTCTCATTTTTGCTGTCAACTGTATATCCTAAGGTTTTCATCTTGGAGTCAAATCCCACATAGCCACTGCTGTTTGCCAACAAGGTAAGTTGTTGCAAGCGTAGGTGCTCAGGCGAAATGTACCTAAAACCTAAACAAGTCAACAACAAAAGGATAAATGTGTATTTCAAAACGAGGCTAAGTTGCAAAATTAAGGTTTGGATAAATAAGGAAAATAGAGAGTGCCGAGATAAGAAATGAGCAATCACCATAGATTATCATTAGTTTTGCCAGCAAAAGGCAAACCGACTTGTCGCTCCTTTAGCAATAAGGGTGAGGAAAGTCCGGGCAACACAGGGCACCGCCCTTCCTAACGGGAAGGAACTTGGCTGTAATGGCTGGGTTACAGATAGTGTCACAGAAAACAAACCGCCTTTTTGCTGTCCTTCGGCTTCGCTCAGGATGACAAAAAGGTAAGGGTGAAAAGGCGGGGTAAGAGCCCACCGCATTCCGTGTGAGCGGGATGGCACGATAAACCTGGCGGGTTGCAAGGCCAAATAAGCAAGGGAACGAGGGCTGCCCGCCCGAGTAGCTCTCCGGAGCAATGCCTTTGTGGGTAGGCTGCATGAGCCACTGCGTGAGCAATGGCCCAGATAAATGACAGGATAAAACAGAACCCGGCTTATGGGTTTGCCTTTTTTTTACATCCCCGCCAAAGCCATGATACAATCAAACTCCACTGGCTTCACCGTCTGAACACTCAGTCTTCCCAACCTTACCAAGTCCATGTTTTGCAATTTTTTGTCGGCCTTCACGGTGGCAAGTGATACAGTTTTTTTCAACGCTTTGAAAGGAGAGAGGTCCACCACCAGCCATGCCGTTTCTTCGGTGGTTGGGTCTTGGTAGGCTTCTTTCACCACCTTGGCTATGCCAACAATCTCCAGCCCTTCGTTGCTGTGGTACCACAAAACAAGGTCACCCTTTTTCATGTCACGCAGGTTGTTTCGGGCAGCATAGTTGCGAACGCCATCCCACATCGTTTTTTTGTCTTTTTGAAATTGCTCCCAACTGTATTTGTGGGGTTCTGATTTTACGAGCCAGTAGTTCATGGGTGAAGTACGATTTTGGAGTTACGAGGTACGATTTTGAGAGATAGAAGTTGGAAGAGGGGAGATGGAAGAATGGTTCAAATTTCTATTTTATAATTGACTCCTTAGTATAGCCAGTCCTTCTTCAAAACTATGTGGTTCATAGCCGAAAGAAGCCTTTGCTTTGTCTATATTGAATCCTGTAATTGGCGGGCGTTTGGCGGGTTGTTTTATATCGGCTGATTTGGCACGTTTCACCAGCGATTTATCAAGCCCCCAGTGGTCGGCCACCCGGTAAACCAAGTCGATGATGCTCATAAAATCTTTGCCTGAAATGTTATAAATGCCTTCGGCCATGCTTGTAGCACACTGAAAGCAGCCCATGGCCAAGTCCTCTGCCAAGGTAGGGGTGCGAAACTGGTCGTCAACCACGTTGATAGTCTCTCCTTTTTCCAAGGCACCCTTTGCCCAAAGCACCACATTGCTGCGGCTCATGTTCAGGGTTATCCCATAAACCAATACGGTACGGAGAATGCTCCAACGTTGAGCTGTCAGCATCACCGCCTGTTCGCCTTTCAGCTTGCCAAGGGCATAGTAGCTGAGTGGGTTTGGCCGCTCGTCCTCTTTCAGCGGGCCATGTGTGCCATCAAAAATAAAATCGGTAGAGATATGTATAAGGTGAGCACCCACATTGTTGGCCGCACGAGCAAGGTATCCGGGGGATAGGGTATTCATCAGGTCTGCAGATTCTTTCTCGGTTTCGCAGGCATCCACATTGGTCATGGCGGCGGTGTTGATGATGCAATGTGGCCTATGCCTTGCCACTGTGTCGAGCACCTCCTCTAGGCTGGTCACATCCATGCTTTCATAAAAATAACCAAACTGATTTGGATAGCGGTCTTCGCCTTTTCCAGTGGCTATCAGTTCGTGTTCAGGATGTTTGAGCAGCAGGTCGGTGAGCTTTTGGCCAGTGAGTCCGTTGCTTCCGGTTACCAATATTTTCATGGGGCGAAAATAGGGTAGGAGGGAAGCTGTATTTTTTGGTTTCTGTCCAATTAATGCCAAGCCCCTATTTTCGCAGGGTGACACCCCGGCTCACCATCATCACTGTAACCCTGAATGCTGAAAAGTATATTGGGGAAACCATGGAAAGTGTGCTTGCCCAGTCTTTCACCGACTACGAACACCTAGTGTTTGATGGGGTTTCAAAAGACAAAACCTTGGAGATAGCCGCTGCTTTTCCGCAGGATAGAGTCACGATTGTGAGCCGCAAGGACAAAGGCATTTATGATGCCATGAACCAAGCCATTGCCGAAGCCAAGGGTGAGTGGCTCTATTTTCTGAATGCGGGCGACACTCTACATGGAACGGATATTTTGGCTAAAATTTTTAACAATGAAACCAATTGCGAAGCCGACCTGCTGAGTGGATTTGTGAAAACAAAAAACGACCCAACGGGTGTGAGCCTTCTTTCAGGCAAACCATTGTCGCTGCAAAGTTTTTACCACCAGATTCCTGTCAGCCACCAAGGGGCTTTTATCAAACGAAAACTGTTTGCCGAACTTGGCAACTACGATACTTTTTATACCGTGGTGGCCGATCAGCAATGGTTTGTACGTTTTTTCAAAGCTGGCAGCTACAAATATATTTTCACAGGTGAGATATTTGCCGACTACGAAACGGTGGGCTACAGTTTCAACAACAGGCTGAAGGGCTTGAGGCAAATGCTGCATTACTCCAAAAAGTATTTTCCGCTGAATGTCACATTAATCAACTACCTCCGCTACCCTGTGATGGTGCTTAAATCCAAAACCATAAAGGCATTGCAGGGCAGTAAACTTTACACCAACTATCGCCAAATGCGGTACAAAAAATAAAGGCCATGAAGAAAACCATTGTAAACGGGCAGGAGTTCAAATGCTATATAACACATTCGAAGATAAAAAAGCGGGTGGTGGAACTGGCCAAGGCCATAAACAAAGAGTACGAAGGCCGCACACCGCTGTTTATCCCTGTGCTCAATGGCTCTTTCATGTTTGCCAGCGACCTGCTTAAAAATGTGAGCATACAAAGCAACGTGTCTTTCATAAAAATACAGAGCTACGATGGAATGAAATCAAGCGGAAAGACCAAGGAATTGATAGGACTTGACCACAGCATCGAAGGCCGCGACATCATCATTGTGGAAGACATTATTGATACCGGCCTCACCATGGAGCAACTGCTAAAAGCGGTAAACAAACTGAAGCCCGCCTCGGTGAAAGTAGCTACTTTGCTTTTCAAGCGTGAATGCCTTCAAAAGCCAATAGAGCCTGACTATGTAGGCTTTGAAATACCAGGTCGTTTCGTGGTTGGCTACGGTCTCGACTTTGATGGCTATGGCCGCAACCTGAAACATATCTACAAGGCAGTGCTGGAGTGATTTTTTTTGGTCAACTAAAGCTAATATTCAGCTTATAATTAAGTCCCATCAGGATCTCACTTAAGTAGTAAATTTGCACTATGAAAAAACGCCAATCAAAGCGTCCAGTTATCATTCAACGCACGGCTACGCCCGAAGATTTTGCGGCCATCATCAAGCTGTCGGTGATATGTTTCAGGGACAACGACCCCTGGACTCGAGATATGCTGGAAAGCCAGTACAAAATTTTCCCAGAAGGGATGCAATTGGTTGAGTTTGAGGGAATAATTGTTGGCTCTGCCACAAGTCTTATCATCAACCAAGACGATTACGACGACGACCATACTTGGAGCGAGATATGCGACAAAGGATATATTACAAACCACAATGATGACGGCGACACCTTGTATGGCATTGAAGCTATGGTTCACCCGGAATACCAAGGGTTGAAAATTGGCCGAAGGATATATGAACTCCGTCGTGAATTGTGCATTGAAAAAAACTTAAAACAAATACTGATTGGTGGTCGCCTACCCAACTATCACTTGCATTCGCATAAGTTCGGTATCAAGGCTTTTGTGAAACGGGTGGTGGAGAAAAAGATTAAAGACCCTGTGCTGACGTTTCAGCTTTCACAAGGCTTTGCCATTAGACGCATCATCAAAGACTACCTGCCATTTGATATAGAAAGCGAAGGATATGCCTGCCTGCTGGAATGGAACAACATTGACTACATACCCGAAAGCAAAAGCGAACGGACGGTGATGATGCGGAAGGTGCGGGTATGTGCCATCCAATATGAGCTTCGCAAAATAAATACCTTTGAGGAATTTGCTCAGCAATGCGAATACTTCACCGATGTGGCCAGTAATTACAAATCGGACTTTGCCCTTTTTCCGGAACTGTTCTCTACACAATTGCTGTCGCTGATTGACTATCGAGGTATGAGTCCCGAAGACAGTATACGCAAAATGGACGAATACACGGAGGATTTTCTTAAACTTTTCACTCGCCTTTCGCTTGAATACAATATAAACATCATAGCTGGAACCCACCTGCAATTGGAGGGCGACGACCTGTATAATGTGGCCTATCTATTTAAACGTGACGGGACACAAGAGCGGCAGTACAAACTACACATCACAGGAAACGAACAAAAATGGTGGGGAGTAAAACCCGGTTGGGAAATGAATGTTTTCAATACCGATTGCGGCAAGATTGCCATCAATATTTGCTACGATGTAGAGTTTCCTGAACTGGCCCGCATAGCTTGTCAGAAAGGAGCTAAGCTGCTGTTCGTACCATTCAGTACAGATGAAAAGCATGGCTTTCTGCGTGTCAAATTATGCAGTCAAGCCCGTGCCATTGAAAATCAGATATATGTGGTTACAGCTGGTACCATAGGCAATATTCCTTCGGTTGACAACATGGATATCAACTATGCCCAGTCAGGTATTTATACACCTAGTGACTTTAGCTTTCCGCCTGATGCTGTGGCTGGGGAATGCAGCACAAATATTGAAACCGTTGTTATAGCCGACCTTGACCTTGCAGCACTTGAACGTATCCGCAACACGGGCACTGTGCTTAATTGGAAAGACAGAAGGTTAGATTTGTATGAAGTGAGGGAGTTATAAATGAGTAGATGGTAAATTGGGTATATTAAGTAACATAGGTATTTTTTTTAGAAGAAAGTGCCGAGCTATTTTATATTATTTACCCCTTTATCCAATTCACTTGAAATATGACCAATACGTACCAATTCACACCCCTCCCTGTCTTGTACAAAATAAAATGGATATTTCTATGGTTAATGATTCCGCTGGGTGGGTGGGCTCAGGTAATGTTGGTAGGCAAGACCCTTAGGAGTAGCGACTCAAGTATAGTGGAGCAGGTAGTTGTAGTAAGGCAAAATGATTTGGTGGGTTCTTTGTCAGGCATAGATGGTTTCTTCAGTCGAGAAGTAAGAGCCACAGATATACTTTTCTTCAAACGGGTTGGGTTTTTTGCCGACACACTTAGGGTTGCAAAGATTTACAATTTGGCTAAAGATGGTAAGCTTTATTTTACTATTTATCTGAATGAAAAACCTGTGGAACTGCCTAGCTTCAACCTCACTCGCAAAAAAACGGTGGTGATAGACAATGCCGAAAAGCGGCAGGAGTGGAGCTTTGTTTTGGATAGACCCGTAGCAGGTGCTTCAAGCCCGCTAACAGCCATTTGGCAACAGTTTAGCAAAAAGGGAAAGGAGCTCCGGAAGTTGGAAGACTTGTTTTATGCCGACGAACAGAAACGGATCTTTGCACAACGGTTCAACAGGTTGCAAGCTTACCTGCTCACTGGACTTGTAGATAAACAATTGGACGATTATTTAGTAAAATGCAGACCTGTGCCTGAGTTTGTATCTGTTGCAACTGACTACGAACTTATCATGTATATGAAAGGCTGCTTTGAAGATTGGAAGAAGGTGAACTTTTTGACTCACTAATCACACCACCTTAAACTCTGTCCTTCTGTTTTTATGGCGGCCTTCATCAGTGTTGTTGTCGGCTACAGGCTTAGTATCGCCATAGCCTTTGTGACTGAGGCGGGCTGCTTCTATTCCCTGTTTTACAAGATAGTCATACACGGCCTTTGCCCTGTTTTGAGATAGAAGTTGGTTCTCCTGTTTTTTGCCTACATTATCGGTGTGTCCACTCAGTTCAATCTTCAGTTTTGGGTTTTGTTTCAATAAGGTTACCAGTTTGTCCAGTTCTATATTCGATTCTCTTTTCAGGTCAAACTTGGCGGTCTCAAAAAATACATTTTTCAGTATTACAGTACCGCCGGGTACTATTTTTTTCAAGGGTATCTCCTGTTTGATTGGTTTGTTCGGGAGTGTTTGTCCGAAAGAATAATTTTCGGAGAAAAATAGATAACCATCGTTGCCAACATTGAAGGCATAATTGACTCCAGTTCTGAGGCAAGCCATCATCATCCCTTTGCTGTTACACATTGTTTGGTATTCGGTCTTCCCAGTTTCCAAATTAATAAGTTCCACATCGGCTTCCAATGGTTGTTTTGTATCCACATCATATACCAGCCCTGCCACGTAAGTAGTTTGTACTGGACGTTTGCTTTCAGGCATTTTGAATGTCCAAAGATCCCAATCCCCAAATCCTCCTTTGATATATCCACTTGTTAAGATTGCATCAACTCCATTTGCAGCAACACACAATGCCATTTCATCTTCATGGGTGTTTATAGGATAGCCCATATTTTCTGCTTCTGACCAAGAGCCATCTTTTTGCAACCTGCTTAGAAAAATATCGGACTTCCCCATCCCTAAATGACCTGTGCTGCTAAAATAAAGTGTTTGCCCATCGGGATGAATAAAAGGAGCTTCTTCATTTCCTGAACTGTTCACCTTCGGCCCTAAGTTCACGGGCTTCCCCCAGTGTCCGCCAGCCAGTGTACTTTTCCAGATGTCGATACCTCCAAGTCCACCGGGCATTCCACTTAAAAAATAGAGCGTGCGTCCGTCAGCCGAAATACATGGCTGCGATTCCCAAGACTTTGAATTGATTGGATACCCAACGTTCACAGGCTTGTTCCAGGCCTCCCCATTAAAGGCTGCAAACCATATATCATTGTCATTGTTTGGTGGCGGGTTGAATTTACAGAAAAATACAAAATACCCATCAGCAGTAAAGCTTGGATAGCTTTCCTTTTCAGGGGTGTTTAGTGGTGTCCCTGCATTCTTAGCTACCCCCCAACTTCCATCAGGATTTCGTTTGGCTATCATAAATTCCTCGTCTCCACGGCTTTCTTGCCTATCGTATATCAGGGTCTTTCCATCTACTGTTATACTAGCAAAATATTCCCTATTACTGCTGTTAATTCCAGGCCCCATATTTACTGGTTCGAAAGTCTGAGGTTGTTTCAATTGCTGAATCCCAAACTCAGCTATCTGCTGAATCCTTTTAGCTTCTTCAGTTGTGCGTGGAGAAAGCTTAAAGGCAAGAAAATGGTCAATATTTTCTTTGGCAATCAGATAGTTTCCAGATTCAAGTGCGAGGTGTGCCAATCCATAATAAGCTTGCTGCACTTCCTTACTTATTGATAGTACTTTGGCATATACTTCTATCGCTTTCTCTGGCTGTCTAGTTTTTTCGTAAAGTTCTCCAGTCAGCATATATGCATCCACAAAGTTTGGGTCTTTTTCTAAAACCTCCACTAGTAACTTCAATGCTCCCTCAGCATCACGTTGTTGATATTTATTAAGAGCCTCATTAAATAGCTTCTCGGCTTTCTTGTTGCTAGTGCCAATCCCGTTTTTTGGCTGACTCACCGCACACGATGTTATCAGAAATGGTAGCAGAAGTAGTAGTATTTTTTTCACAATGGGAATTAATTTTCGTCACAGATTTACCAATAGCGTAAATCGTATTTCGTAACGCTAGAAGTTACATTCACTATTGAGCCTTTCCGACACAGCCAAGTATATTATTTCGTTGATGAAAGAAATATTTTCAGCATTTAAATTATTTCCGAACGCACTCCATTTCATCCAGTACATGGGGTCACTCATCACATAAGTTCCACCCATTTGCGAAGCATCAAACGTTGGACAAAAAGCATCTAATGTAACCTTTTGGAACTTATTAATTGGGTCATTGACCATCCTCAATGAGAATCCAAAGCCATTGATGGAATCATATGAAAACGGGTCGTACACTACTGTTTGATAATCGTATTCACGGTGGGCAGTATCCTGTATCACTGTCACAGTTCGTCCCTGTTTGAACTTCTCATCCAATTCCTTCCCTGCATATTTTGATTTGTAATCGTGTAGGCTGTAAGTCTGTACTTTTCCAAGCGAAGGCAGATTCCAAAGCTCACTTTTAAAGTTGAACGATTTCCATTTTTGGTTCATAAAGCTTTGTCTGTCCAGCAGCTTACCATTGGCGGTGTTCTTTGTCAAGAATTCCCATTGGTATTCCCCGAATAAGTTTTTCAAATCGACGGCTTTGCAAAAGCCAAGTAGTTCACCTTTGCCCGTACTATCGTCTTTTGGTTTTTGGTAATAGATGCAATAGGTTTCAAGGTTTATTTTTTGGTAGCCCCAAATCCATGACCATTCCATTACTACAGGCATTGCAGTGTCTATCATTACGTATTTATCATCCTTTTGCACTTCCACCTGAGTCTTCACTTTGTAACTCCCTACTTTAATAAAATCTTCTGCCGAGATTGCCTTTTCCAATTTTTCGTTTTTGAAATCTTTGTATAGCTGGAAATGGCGATTTCTTCCGTTGTCGAATACCCTTCGGGCCATGTCGTTCATCACGTTCATGTAAAGGCGTCCAGCAATTCGCTTGTTAATAATTATTGGGGCATTTTCCTGAGCAAATACTAAAGTTGGAAGCAGCAGGATAAAGAGGATTTTGACTATTTTTTGCATAAGAGAAGTACGTTTTAGTTTGCTTGACAAAAATACTGCCACTTATGCCTCGATAGAATTCAAGGCTTCTTGCAGCAATTTTTCTTTGTTTATCGGCACTACGCCAATCTCTTCGCACACTATGCCGCCTGCCAAGTTGCTTAGGTAAGCAATCTCACGAATTGGCAGACTACTGGCAAGGCAAAGAGCTGCTACACTCACTACCGAATCACCCGCCCCCGACACATCGGCTATGTGACGAATATGGGCTGGCAGGTGGTGCTTTTGCGTATCGTCGCTGATGTAGATGCCATGCTCCGAAAGGGTGACCATAGATATATCGTGGCCAAGCTGCTTCTTGAGTTCGGCCAGAGCAGCATCAATATTTTCAGTCGTGGGATTCAGTTCCAACAGTTTCAGGCCTTCTTGCAATTCTTTCAGGTTGGGCTTGAAAATGGTGGCCTGTTTATAGTTCAGAAAATTACGTTTCTTGGGGTCAACAATGGTAGGAATGTTCCGTTTGTTGGCCTCTGCTATCATGGTGCTGATAAGTTTCTCAGTCAAAACGCCTTTGTCATAATCAGAAAAAATAACCACGTTGATTCCTTCTAACAACTCAGGAATTTTATCACAGAAAAGCTGCTCTGCCTCGGCATCCAATGGTTGTGTCACTTCTTGGTCAATTCGTAGCATCTGATGGTTGTTGCCTATCACACGTGTCTTCACAGTGGTGATGCGACTTTTGCTCTTCACAATGCCTTTATCGGTAAGGTTGTTTTGTTTCAATAGCTCCAAAAACATGGCTGACTCTGCATCCTCGCCCACCACCGAGCAAAGCACAGCATCAGCCCCCATTGATTTTACATTCAGTGCCACGTTGGCCGCACCACCCAAACGGTTTTCTTTTCGTTGCAAAGCCACCACCGGCACAGGAGCTTCGGGTGATATGCGGTCCACTTTGCCAAAGTAGTAGGCATCCACCATCACATCGCCCACCACAAGGACTTTGAGTTTGCTAAATGAGTCGAATATTTCGGAGTAGTTCAAAGTTGATTAGGAAATTTGGTGATGTGATGATTTAGAAATGTATTAAGACTAAAATAGTAGGACTGAGGAATATTTATTTACTGAATTTACACATCGTACTTTGTAATTCCAACCTTATAATTCTACCTCAACTTCTCCAACACCTCCTTTATTCGCCCTAAAGCCTCCACTAATTTTTCATCGGCGGCGGCATAGCTGAAGCGGATACAGTTGGGGTTGCCAAATGCTTCGCCGGGCACAAGGGATACGAAGCCATTGTTAAGGATATACATACAAAGGTCTTCTGCATTATTGATAGTGTTCGTTCCGTCTGTTTTGCCAAAATACCAGCTCACATCAGGGAATACATAGAAAGCCCCGCCTGGTATGTATGTTTTGAATCCAGGAAGATCATCCATTAGTCCAAGCACAAGGTCACGCCTCCGCAGGTAGGCATCACGCATGTCAAACGTGGGTTTCATATCTCCACTGATGGCAGCTATGGCCGCACGTTGGGCAATGCTCACGGCCCCACTAGTGAATTGCCCCTGAATCTTTTCGCAGCCTTGGGCTATTTCTTTGCTCGCACCGATGTACCCAATCCGCCAGCCAGTCATAGCGAAGCCTTTGGAAACACCATTCACCACAATCACCCGGTCGCGAATGCTTTCAAATTGTGCTATGCTTTCGTGCTTGCCTACAAAGTTGATGTATTCGTAAATTTCGTCAGAAATAATATAGATGCTAGGATGCCTTTCAAAAACAGCGGCCAAACCTGCCAATTCTTCTTTGGTGTATAGTGTTCCTGTGGGATTGGACGGAGAGGAGAAGATAAACAGGCTCGTCTTGGGTGTGATGGCGGCCTCCAATTGTTCGGGGGTAATCTTGAAGCCAGATTCAACCGTGGAGTGCACATGCACAGGCACACCTTCTGCCAACTGAATCATGGCTGAATAGCTTACCCAGTATGGTGTAGGAATGATACATTCGTCGCCGGGATTGATCGTGCAAAGCACCACATTCATGATACTGTGTTTAGCACCTACTGACACTACAACTTGGTCAGGGGCAAAATCGAGGTTATTGTCACGCTTGAACTTGGCCGAAATAGCCTGCTTCAGTTCGGGGTAGCCTGCCACGGGGGTATAAAAAGTAAAGCCTTCATCGATGGCGGCTTTGGCTGCATCCTTTATGTGTTGGGGTGTTTGAAAATCAGGTTCACCAAAACTAAGGTTGATTACGTCGTGGCCTTTGGCGGCCAATTCACGCCCCAGTTTGGCCATGCCAATGGTTTGTGACTCGCTGAAACGGTTGAGCCTAGCTGCTAAATGGAGCATATTTTTCGGGTTATCAATAAGCCTGCGAATATAGGCAGACCGCAGTTTTGGGCATGGATAAAATATGGTTTTGGGTTGGTAATGAAAATTTCACAGCCAATATTCCCAAAAATATCCCTTCTTTGCACCTCAAAAGTAAGTAAGTGAAAGGTGTAGCCCAAGCATTTGCCCCCATAGTGATAGCCCTAGCTGGGGCCTCACTTTTGCTTGCATTTGCAGGAGGTTATCCGTTACTTCCTTTTTTTGAAACAAGCTCTGCCGTTGCAGCTAAAGCGATGTCCAACTTTGGTAGTTTTCCTTTTGTTACCAATGGTTTAGTACACTCGTTTGAGTATCATCCATTGCCTATTTGGTTGCAGGCTCTGGGCATCCATTTCTTTGGTGTCAATGAGTTTGCGGTGCGAATGCCTATGATTGTTTGCAGCATATTTATGTTGCTTTCGGCTTATGTTATTGGCAGCCGTCATTTTGGAGCCGATGTTGGTTTTTGGTGGGTGGCCTGCTTGCTTTCATGTACCTTTGTGTTGCCGCTGCTCAAAACTGCCGAAACCGGATTTATCGGAGCCTATTTTGCTTTTTTGGCTGTGTATAGGGTTTCACTAGGAGCCTATAGAAGCAGAAAAACATCCAGTTTCCTCTTGGCTGGCATTTTTGCTGGATTGGCAGGGCTGTCGGGAGGGTTACAATTCCTCATTTTTATCTATGCCATCATTTTGCTCTATTGGGTTCTCGACCGCTTTCGCAGCCTCACCAACCTTTCTGATTTTTTGATGTTCATTACCCTTTCTTTGGTCATGGTTTTGGGATATCCCATTTTTGAAATTATCACCTTCAACGATATCAGCTTCAGTTCATGGATTCAAACACAGTTTCAGGATATTTCTTTTTCAATTGAAACCATAAAATCAGTTCCTTTCATTGTGTTTGTTGGGGGCTTTCCTGCTGTGCTGTTTATCTTTGGGGCTGGTGGTATTCACACTCGCGATAATGTGGAGCAGCGACATATCAAACGTTGGCTATTGTATGTGTTCTACTTTTCTATTTTTCTAATTTTTGTTAGTAATTATTTCTTTTTTACCTTGGCCATCTCAGGCACATTTCTTTCAGCCTATTGTATGGAAAAATTCATACACCGCCACTTGGTCTGGAATAGGAGTTTTACCCATTTTGTCATGTTGATTGGAGGTATGTTGGCCACATGTATGTTTTTATTGGGTGTTGTTGGTGGCTTTGGTAACGAAGTAAAGGAAAATTTAGGCATCATACTTCCCAATATGGACATGCCGGGTTGGTATATGTTTCCGGGCATTGGTGTTGGGTTAGTGGTGGTTGTTTCCTGTTTCTTTTTGTATAAAAAAAACTTGCAAGCAGGCCTGTCAATTTTGTTGCTAGGAACTATTGCTTGCAACACCGTTTTCGTATCTTCGGTCGGCGTGCAGTTGGCCAATGCACACACCGGGCCTATTGCCAATTTTTGCAAAGCAAACCCAGCGGCAAACATTATTGGCATAACCTTGGACAATAACCTTATTCAGTTTTACCAAGAAAAAAAGTATGTGAAGGCCACAGTTTCTTACACTATTGTCCCACTGAGTATGGCTGCATCTTACGCAAAGGTTTCGCCTTGGTACAAAGAGCTTTTTATGGAAGGTGAATATGTGTTTTTTGAGCGGTTGAAGTAGTTTTTATATTTCAATTTCGCCTTCAAAAATAAACTCGGCAGGTCCTTCTAAAACTATTGTACTGTACTGGCCTTCTTTGCAGGTGAAATGGACTTTTAATGAACCGCCGAGTGTATCGACAAGGATCACAAAATTTCCGTTTGATTTTATGTTTTTAGCATGGTGGGCAATTGCTGCAGCTGTGACACCAGTGCCGCAAGACAAGGTTTCATCTTCCACACCGCGTTCGTAGGTGCGAACATATATTCCGTTAGAAGTTTGCCCAACAAAATTCACATTTATTCCTTCGGTTTTGTAGGTATCGTTGTTACGAATATTTCTTCCTTCGGTTTTTACATCCTCAGATTGAATGGCATCCACAAACAATACATAATGTGGTGAGCCAGTATTCAAAATAAATACATCTTCCTCTATTAAGATGTTAGAGACATTGTTCATACCTAGCTGCACGTTTCCATTTCTGAGCTTTGCACGGTGACTTCCATCGGTTGCCACAAAATTGCATAAGCCGTCCACTACTTTCATTTCATTTGCAAATTTCACTATACACCGTCCTCCATTCCCACACATGCTGCTCAGTTTTCCATCGGCATTATAATATACCATTTTGAAGTCTGCACCACGGGCATCCTCCAGTAGCATCATCCCATCGGCCCCTACCCCGAAGCGGCGGTCGCATATTTTTTTTATCTGAGCTGCCGTTAGCTTCCCTACCTCACCATTGCGGTTGTCGAGTATCACAAAGTCGTTGCCTGTGCCTTGGTATTTGTAGAATTTTAGTTTCATTCGCTAATAAGTAATTGAATAATTCGTTTGTCAGTTTCGGGCCAATAACTGTTGTAGTGGTCTTCTTTTGCAAGTAGAAAAACCTGTTCATTGATCACTAAATATAGGTTTTCTTTGTAATATTTGAACTTTGCTTTATTGGGCTGTACCACCCCGAAAAGTTGTACTTTTTTACCATTATACCTGTAGCCCCTGTAGTTTATTGGAGATTTCCATATTTCCACTTGCAAGGGTTTCATTACATCCGACTTTTTATACGATTGAGTCTTCTCTGGGGATGAAATCTTTGTATCCTTTTTCTTGGCAGTATATCCATTTGCACTTGCAGGTTTTTGCTCAGCGTCCATCATGGCCAAATCTTCCAATATCAAGGCTGTAAATGTGGTATCAAGGAGAAGGTAGTCTTCCTGCACTTTGAATTCATCAGCTGCTTTGCCATATTCCATTACATCCGATTGAGTCAAAGCAGGCGTTTGTTGATTTTCGGGTGCTGTTGGCCGAGTAATTTCCATTTCTTGTTTGGCCAACAGTTCATCTTCAGTCATATCACTTTCAGACAATTGGTTTGAAGTGACGCCGGTTTGTGGTGGTGTTGCAGGCAGTCCATTGGCTGAAGCTGGGTCATTCATTGTTTGTTCTTTCACTTTAGCTGACTCCGTTTCCATTTTTGGCTTTTCCTTTTTAAGATAATGATAAGCCAGCTCCGGTTTAGGGAAATAAAACTCAACCATGGCCCATGAAACTGCCAGCAGAATGACAGAAGCTGCGGCACTGTATATAAAAATACTCTGCCACATTCCCAACTTTTTGTCGCGGGGGGCATTCTTCCGCAAATAATCACGAAGCTCTAGTTCCCGTTGCTGCTTGATGATCTGTATGGCCAGCTTTCGTAATGAAAAAGCTTCAGCCAATTCTGTATCCACAGTAAGCTTGTGTTCAAACAATCCCTTGTCAAACTGGCCCATCTGCCCGGTGAGGTAGCGGTCTATTTCTTCGTTATGTGGGTCTTGCTTTTCGATGACTTGGGTTGATTAAAGAAGGTCTTGTTTGGTATATTTGGCTTTCACTATTGCTTCCAGTTTTTTCATACACTGATATTTTTTGGCCTTGGCCGTATCTGAGTTGGCAAAATCCATAAGTTTGGCTATCTTATCCATGGCGAATCCATCAAAATAAAAATATCCCAACAGTTGTTTGCAGGTTTGGCCAATTTCGTCCATGCAGACTCGCACCAGTTTCATGTCCATCCGTTCACCATGTTCTTCCACTTGCACGGTTAGTTTACTGTCATCATCCATCAGCACCAGGCGTCCATTCTTGCGAAGTCTTGCCAGCCAAAGGTTTCTAGCTACAGCATATACAAAGGTTGTGAGCTTGGCCGAAAGCTTGAACTCGGGTTCAATCACTTTTTGCCAAGTGATAATGAGGGATTCTTGTAGCATGTCTTCCGCGTCCATCTCGTTACCCTGGTTTTTCAATATTAGGTTCCGAACGCTTTCTTTGCTCATTTTGTACAACCGCAACAAAGCCGCCTGCCGTCCTGAGCGTATCATGCTGATAAGCTCGTCGTCGCTTAGCTGTTTGTTGTCAATCATGGCTTTATTGCTTGAAATTGGAATTGGTAAAACCCTGCCGCAAAATTATCCCATTTGGGTCGCAATGCTATTTCCTGCTAACCAGCCTGTGCTCCAAGCCGCCTGAAAGTTGAAGCCGCCCGTCACACCGTCAATGTCTAGTATCTCTCCAGCGAAAAACAATCGCGGCACCTTTTTACTTTGCATGGTTTTCATGTCCACTTCGTTCAATGGAATACCACCCGCAGTTACAAATTCTTCTTTGAACGTGCTTTTACCTTTGACTTCAAATGTGCAACGATAAAGTAATTGGACTAATTTGTTGAGGTCTAATTTTCCTATTTCGGCACATAGCTTTTCGGCAAAAATATTTGCTCTATATAAAAGGTATTGCCAAAAATTGCTTGGTAGGTTTGAAATTTTCACATTGGTAATTTTGGTTTTACTTTTCTCTAAAAATTCTTTCTTCAAAAGCTCTCGGGTTTGTTCTTCAGTTAAGTTGAGCCAGTTCACACAAATTTCAAATTCATAATTGCAATCGAAAAGTTCACGGGCAGCCCAAGCCGATGTTTTCAAAATGGCTGGGCCACTTAGCCCCCAATGTGTAATCAAAATAGCTCCTTGATGCTTTTGTCTTACAGAAGGAATCCGCACTTCTACATTTTTGAATGACACCCCACTCAGTTTGTGAATTTCCTTGTCAGGAATATTAAATGTAAAGAGTGATGGCACTGGTTCTTTTGCGGTATGTCCAAGTCGTTTTATGAAATCGTATTGCTCCATTTTTGGAAAACCACCGCAGGCAATTACAAGGTAGTCGGCTTCCAAATCGTTGCGGTTTGTCTTCAACAAAAATTTCCCATCAACGGTCAATATTTCTTTTACAGAAATAGAATCGCACAATTTTACACCACTATTTCTCGCCGCTTCATTCAAACACTCTATAATGGTATCCGAAGAATTGCTTTGTGGAAACATCCGTCCATCTGCTTCAGTTTTCAAGGATACTCCGCGAGAGTTGTACCATGCTATTGTATCAGCTACTGCAAATCGTGCAAATACGTTTAGTAGTCCCTTTTCGCCCCTCGGGTAGTGCTTTAGTAATTCAGGTACTGCTATACAATCATTTGTGACATTGCATCTGCCGCCACCTGATACTTTTACTTTAGAGAGAAATCGACTATGCCTTTCTATAATGCTTACATTTAAGTCAGAATTTTGGCTGGCACAAGTAATTGCAGCCATAAATCCGGCAGCACCACCTCCAATTACAACCACATTTTTTTTTATCATAGAAATAGCAACTTGAATTCAATAAGCAATAGAACCAAAAAGGCTATACGAAAAAGATTTATACATTCAATGGTATTATTATTACCTCACAAAGAAACGGTAAAACCGATCAAAGGGTTTATCCTACTTTTGCTGACAATTTTAGTAAACATACAAAACCTATATACAAAAATGTACAACAACCTACTCACCGAAAACCGTGAAAGAATTTTAATCATCACCATCAACCGCGAAACAAAACTGAATGCACTTAATCTGGAAACTCTTTCTGAAATAAAAGCAGTAATCGCATCTGCACAAACTGATGAAGCTGTTTCAGGAATCATCATCACTGGAGCCGGAGAAAAAGCATTTGTTGCAGGAGCTGACATAGCAGAATTCGCAAATTTTTCGGAAGCAGAAGGAACCAATATGGCGAAAAACGGACACGACATTTTCTTCTCCATTGAGCAATCGTTGAAACCCGTAATTGCTGCTGTGAATGGCTTTGCACTCGGGGGAGGCTGCGAGTTGGCAATGGCCTGTCACATGCGTGTGGCAAGTGACAACGCAAAGTTTGGACAGCCAGAAGTGAGCCTAGGCATTATACCAGGATATGCAGGAACGCAACGGTTGATTCAACTTGTTGGAAAAGGGAAAGCACTTGAACTATTAATGACAGCCGATTTGATTTCGGCACACGAGGCACATCAACTTGGTTTAGTAAATCATGTAACCACTCCCGATGAACTTATGAATAAATGTATCGAAATCACGAATAAGATAAAATCAAAATCACCTATTGCAATAGCTGCCGTCATCAAATGTGTGAATACACAGTTTACCAAAGACCAACCTGGCTTCGACAAAGAGGTTGAGTTGTTTGGAAAATCATTTGCTACTGAAGATTTCAAAGAAGGAACAACTGCATTTATGGAAAAAAGAAAAACAGTTTTTACTGGAAAATAATTTCATTTTTATTCACTTATAAAAGTGGTCGACAAATATTGCATGACATTTTTTTTTGCATTTTGAATAAGTTTTTTTTTTTTTTTCAGTATAAGTATACAAATTTATCCACACACTTTTTGTAATTTACTTCTAATTTATTTTTTTAAATATATAATTTAAATTCAAGGTTGATAATTGCATGTTCTTTTTTCTATTACTTTACCACACTTTCTGTTGATAGCAGTAAAATCAATTGTTTTCATCCGTTGTATATTCAAATTTATTTTGTTTGGCGTATAAAATATTCAAAGTATATCCAACATTTTTGAGGTTGAATGTATTTTGTTTTTGCTTTTTTGTGGTACTTTTTTTTGTGTGGATAAGTTAAACCATTTTTCTATACATATAACCAACGATGGTAAAAAGTAGTTTTTATTTGCATCGTGATTCTGAGGCACTCCAAAATAAAAATGCACGGAGCACACAACTAAAAAACTAAACCTTAAACAAAAACAACAATGGCAAAATCAACCAAACCTGCAGCTAAAAAAGCTGCACCAAAGAAAGCCGCTGCTAAACCTGCAGCTAAGAAAGCTGCTCCAAAGAAAGCTGCAGCTAAGAAAGCCGCTCCAAAGAAAGCCGCTGCTAAGAAAGCCGCTCCAAAGAAAGCCGCTCCAAAGAAAGCCGCTGCTAAAAAGGCCGCTCCAAGAAAAGCTGCTGGTAAGCCAGCTGCTAAGAAAGCTGCTCCAAAGAAAGCTGCCTCTAAACCAGCTGCAAAAAAGGCCGCCGCCAAAAAACCAGCTGCTAAAAAAGCAGCCGGTGGAGCCAAAAAGGCTGCAAAGAAACCTGCTGCCAAAAAAGCAAAGCCTGCCCGAAAAGCAAAGCCTGCTCGAAAAGCTCCACAAACTTCTGGTTCAGGCCCACGCCCTGGTAGTTTAGGTTCTCGCATCTTGGGTGCAATCAAAACCGCAGGTAAAAGGCTTTCTTCAAGTGAGCTTGCCGATAAATTAGCTACACCACAAAAAAGTGCTGCTAAACTTAAACCGTATCTCAATCTCCAACTGGTGAATATGAAAAAACGCGGTTATGTGACCGCTTTGAGAAACGGGCGTAAGTACATGTACGGAGCTGGCAAATGATAAATTGAATTCAAAAGGAAAAGGCAGGTGAATAACCTGCCTTTTTTTTATGGTTTCTTTGGAACAATATCAATCACAGAAAACTTCTCAACTACGACTTCTCCAATATGCCTGTTTTTAGATTTGCGAATATATTTCGCTTCGGTGTACAATACTGGCACAAGGCTACTGTTGCGAGCTTTTGAATACCATGCAGCATAAGAGGCAGCTTGTTCTAATACACTATTGGGTATAGGTTTTTTGCTTCCATTTTTTATAAGCACATGCGACCCGGCGATACTTTGGGCAGCATGTAGCCATATATCATTTTTGTGTGCAAATCGAAATGAAAGTTCTTCGTTGCTCCCAGCATTTTTTCCAATGAAAATAAGAAAGCCATCTTTCTCGTATTTGTAGAATTTATCCTCAGCTACTATTTTTTTTCGTTCAGTTTTTCCGATTTTTTTTTTAAGAGCTAAATCTCCTAGTTGCATGTCTTGAAATTTAATAATTTCGGATCGAAGATGCTGCAATTTATTTTTTGCTGACAAGACTATTTCATTCAATTTTTCAATTTCCTTAATTCGATTTTTTGTTCTGCGGTAAAGTTTTTCTGCATGTTCCTGCGGTGATTCATTTTCTAAAAATTCAACTGTTATTAATGTGTCAGAATAGAAATTATGTATGGTGGCTGAACTGCTTCCAGGCTTTATATCGTGTAGGTTAGCCATCACTACATCCGCAATTTCTTTGAGTGGTCTTTCATGTTGAAGTTGATGCAGTCGATCACTTGATTTTGTTACTTGTTGCTCATTTTTTTTTATTTCCTTTTGCAAAACAGATAGTTCATTTTTTTTGTAGAGCTCGAACGAATCAAGTTTCAAAAATTCGCTTGCATACCTATCTAGTGCCTGTAAAATAGTTGGAGTTTCAAATAGGACCTCTTCATTTTGCATTACAACATATGTATCACCAAGGTCTGAAAAGTGCAACCCTTTTTGCTGGATACTTTTCTTTGCAACTGTGGTAAAATGTTTCGTTAAAAATGTCGTTGGGCTTGTGGCCAAATCTTTTTGGTGAACAGAAATAAATGTAGAAATTCCAATTTCATTTTGAAACAAGGAAATATTTCCATTGCTACCATAACATTTTATCCAAAGCATAAAACCATTTGAAAATTTTAGAAAAAAGCTTCGTTCATTTTTAATCGAAATTACAGCTAACAGTTGCTGATTAAGCAACTCGGAAAATTGCGACAAGTCTTTTGTTTTTTTGTGCCCAAGTTTTGTCTGAAACAATGTGCCACCTCGTGCATTAAAAATAACCTGCAAGCAGAGAAGCTCTTTTTTATTTCTGAATACTAAAGAGATTTCATTTTTTGATTTGCTGAAACAATCGGCTAACCAATGTTTGCTGAATTTCTTTTCAATAAAATTGGCGAGAGCATAAATAGTGTCGGAGTGATTGTGCACAGGGCGACAAAAATAGTTACTTGTGAATAGAGAAGGGGGCTACATTTGCAAAAACAAATAGAGAATGTTGAACACCCAACAGATAAACTGGCTGAACATTGGGCTGATGGTAGTTTCCATGATTTTGGCCTACATCATTCCCTTCGAGCTTTTTTTGCTTTCGTATGCTATCTTAGGACCACTTCACTATCTCACAGAAATTTCATGGCTTCAAAAAAACAAGTTTTATGTACCTGGAAAATTTGACCCCTGGTTTTTGGCTGTGCTTGGGTTGATAGTTAGTTTGATAGTCTGGAAATACGTGGCCTACCAAGAAACGGTTGACAACATCAACTATATTGCTTTACTCTCTGGTCTGTGTATGATTTTTTTCAAAGACAAGAGACTCAGGACTGGTTCCATCATTGCTGTTTGCCTTTCAAGTTTCTTGTTTGAACCGGGCACACTTGGCATAAGTTCGTACTACCTTTTCAATAGTTTTTTTGTTATCTTTTTGCCAACGCTCATTCACGTGTATTTGTTTACGGGCTTTTTCATAATCTATGGAGCAATGAAAAGTAAAAGTTCGACTGGCTATCTTTCTGTTATTGTGTTTGTATTGTGCGGGCTCAGCTTCTTTTTTGTTGGCACGGATTGGGATTCCATAGTAACGGAAAAAGGAAAAAAAATTTACTCCATTTTTGCTGGGATTAATACAGAAATTCTTTTATTTTTTAATGTAGATGGAGTACAGAGAACTACTGATTATGTATTCGGCTCGCAAGCTTCGGTGGTGCTTACCCGCTTTATTGGATTTGCATACACATATCATTATCTCAACTGGTTTTCCAAAACAAGTATCATCAAATGGCATCAGATTTCCAAAAATAGGTTCGCTATTATTTTGTTCATGTGGGTGCTTTCGGTGTATGTTTATTTTGTGAATTACAAACTTGGATTACAGTACCTTTATTTTCTCAGTATTGTGCATGTGTTTCTAGAGTTTCCGCTCAATTTTAGAAGTATGGGGGGTATTGGAACTGAACTTGGAAAACGACTCAAAATAGTCAAAGCATCTTGACAGTTTCTATAACCTTCATTATTCTAGCTGCAACAGTGTATGTCAGCTATGTGGCATTTCAGCAAACGGATGTTTTCAATCGTTTTGTTTTCAATCCATACACCATTTCACGTAGAAAAGAATGGTACCGATTTGTGAGTTGTGCCTTACTTCATGCCGACTACATGCACCTTGCAGTGAACATGATTGTTTTCTATTCTTTTGGAAGATATGTGGAGCGTGAATACCATGAATATTTCGGGCAGCTTGGCAGTTTCTATTTTATCGGATTGTATGTGTTTGGGGCGGCGTTTGCCAATATTGCATCCTACTTTAAGCACCGTCATAATGCAGGTTACAATGCAGTGGGGGCTTCAGGGGCAGTGAGTGCGGTCACGTTTGCATCCATCGTGTTCAGCCCTTGGGGTGAGATTCTGATTTTTGGAATTTTGCCTTTGTATTCCTTAGTTTATGGACTCCTTTATTTGGGTGTCGAATATTATCTCTCGTGGCAAGATCGTGGCGACCATGTGAACCACGATGCCCATTTTTATGGTGCATTGTTTGGCATTATTTATACTATGATTTGTAAGCATGGTTTGTACGATAAATTTATTTTCCAGATCACACATCCACCATTTTTGAGTAATTAAAATCATGAAAATATTTACCCATAAAACCTTTCGGCCAACACGTGTTTTTCAAAATGCCTGGAAATTTTTTGGGCGGGAAAGTTCCTTGGAACTAGATAAAAAATCGAATACTACAAGTCCAAACAAGAAAGTACGGCCTTACAATGACCCACCGGTTTCTTTGTACATGTACAACAAAGATCACTTTGAAGAGTTACATAATCTGAGCCTTGACGAGGCATTAGAAAAATATGCTGAAGCACTTACAAATCACCGTTGTTGGATAGATGTGGAAGGGCAAGGAGATGCTGCTTTTATAAAAAAAATCGGACAATATTTCGGGCTTCACGAATTGGAAGTGGAAGACATGGCTAAACTATATCAGCGGCCAAAGGTAGAAGAGTACGGAGAGCACATTTTTGTTGTGAGCCGCATGATTTATTATAGTCAACTTAATGGCAACCTAGTGAATGAGCAAGTTTCTTTTTTTGTGTTTGACAATATCCTTCTAACTGTGCAGGAGGAAAATGAAGATGCATTCGAGCCTGTGAGAATAAAACTTCGGAAGGGTGGCACTGCTCTTTGCGAGGCCAATACTTTTCACTTAGCATGGGCCTTGATGGATGCTATTGTCGATAATTATTTTCCGATACTGGAGCGAATAGGCAACGACCTTGACCGCATAGAAGACGAATTGCTTAACAGACCCAATAAACGCCATCTTACCGAACTTCAACAAATAAAGCGTGAAGTGTTTTTCTTGCGAAAATCTATTTGGGCTGAGCGGGATAAACTGAACGAATTGCTGCGAAATGAATCTGTACAGATAGACGAACGAACCCGCTTGTATTTGCGAGATACTTACGACCACACGGTTCAGATAATGGATATTATTGAAGGCCACAAAGAGATTAGCTACTCGCTAATGGAGATTTATTTGAGCAGTCAAAATAATCGCATGAGTGAAGTAATGAAAGTGCTCACGGTTATTTCTAGCATTTTTATCCCACTCACTTTTGTTGTTGGGGTGTATGGTATGAACTTTCAGCCAGCCGACCATCAGGGAAACCCTCTTAATCTGAACATGCCAGAACTCTACTGGCCACATGGCTACCTTATCGTCATGGCTATTATGTTGGCTATTGCTTTGGGGCAGATTTTATTTTTCAGAAAAAAAGGATGGCTATAGGCTCAATAGCTGATTGCTTTATTTTTACTATTATTTGTACTATTTAGAAACCTAACTTACTTTTGCACTCGAAATAAATAAAACCAAACAAATGAATAAAAAATTCACATCCATTCTTTCATTAACGATTTTAGTAGCTGCTATTTCTTTCATAAGCAGTTGCAAACCTAAAACAGAGGCCCCAACCATAACCCTAAGCGAAGGCTTATCTGGGAATGCTGCTATCTACAGCAATCTCACTTTCGACATCGTGATGAACTCTGATGCCAACGCAGAACTGAAAACACTTACCATAACCAAAAAGATTGCCGGCGTTGATGATGTAACTACTAAGAACCTTTCAGGTGTTAGCTATATTTTTCCGTTTATTGATACCATTAAGCCAGGAGCTACGCTCATTGAATACACTTTTATGGTGACAGACAATCAGAACATGACAGACACGAAGACATTCACACTAACAGTTACTACTCCTGCCAGTTGGGGAATGGTAGATGAGCGTGATGGATCGCCGATTGATAACCAATTCAGTGGAAGGCAGTTTTGGTGCTTTACCAATCCTTCATCTCTTTTTACCAATAATATGAATATTAACGAAGCCAAAGAAAACTATGCAATTGTAGATTTTTGCTACGGCTCAAGAGGTTCAGCTAACGGAGCGAATTTTATAGCAGCCCCTAGTTCGTCTGATGCAAAGATTATTTATGATAATACTGGAAATGACAAACTCTCCACTTGGAAAAAGCTAAATCCCACACAATTCAAATTAACTACACTTACAGGTGCTGATTGGGCGGGCATCACCAACGACTCAACTATACTCGCCAACACTGCTTTTGGCATGTCAAACCAAGTTTTGAATTTGAACAAGCAAGGTGGTCAAATCTTGTCTTTTGTGTTGGTGAATGGTAAGAAGGGACTTATCAAGACAACCTGGGCTCAAGGTTCCTATGAGCCCTATCCAGTTGGAACACTTGGTACACTCGTATGGAAATTCAAAATCCAGCAGTAAAATTTAATAAGAAATAAATAAATAAAAGGGCAGCCTCAGGGTTGCCTTTTTTATTTTTGTAACATGAAAAAAATAGCAGTTTTTACTAGTGGGGGCGATGCCCCCGGAATGAATGCCGCTATACGTTCAGCAGTTCGTACTGCTTTGTATCATGGGGTCGAAATTTGTGGCATAATGGGAGGCTATCAAGGGTTGATTGATGGTAACATTATAGAGATGAATAGTCAATCAGTGGCTAATATAATTCAACGTGGCGGCACCATCCTTAAGACTAGTCGAAGTGAAGAATTCAGGACAACGGAAGGGAGGGTGAAGGCGGCGGTAAATGTAAAAAAGTATGGGATTGAAGGACTAGTCGCTATTGGTGGAGATGGCACCTTTACTGGAGCCGAAATTTTTTGCAATGAAACAGGTATTACCGTGATGGGTGTGCCAGGCACTATAGACAATGATTTGTTTGGTACCGACTATACCATTGGTTTCGACACAGCAGTGAACACAGCAATTGATGCTATCGACAAAATTCGTGATACTGCCGATTCGCACAACCGTACTTTTTTTGTAGAGGTAATGGGTCGCCATGCAGGATTTATTGCTATGGATGTAGGCATCTGCGGTGGGGCGGAAGCTATTTTATTGCCTGATATTCCAACAGACATGGATGAACTTGTGCGATTTTTTACGACTGACAAAAAGAAACAGAAATCCTTCTCAATAGTAGTAGTAGCAGAAGGTGATGATGCTGGCGGTGCTTTCACAATTGTCGAAAAATTGAAGGTGCTCATCCCTGAATTTGATGCCCGCGTGAGTGTGCTAGGTCATATACAACGTGGTGGCAAACCAAGTGCCTACGACAGATTGATGGGCTCGCGGTTGGGCAGTGCAGCAGTGGTAGAATTAATAGAAGGAGTGACCAACAAAATGGTTGGCATCGTGAGCAATGAGCTGATTTTAACATCCTTTCACGAAGCCATCAATCAAAAGAAAAAGGTGGATGTGAGCCTGCTTAAACTGGCGAAAATGTTGGCATGAGAAAGGGGAGTTTATGGTTCTTAGTCTGTAGTTACTAATTTGCTTTTATTCGCTAAAAAAGCACAGTCGTATCAGAACCCGTCCGTTCAAACTCAGTATCAGTCAACAGTTTCTTGTTTTGCGAAGCAATCACAGCAAGTTGGTCGCAGCGTTCGTTCATTGGGTGGCCAGCATGGCCTTTCACCCACACCATTTTTACTTTATGTTTTTGGTAAACTGCATAAAATCGTTTCCACAAATCTGGATTCTTTTTGCCTTTGAAATCTTTTTTGAGCCAGCCAAACAGCCAGCCTTTGGTCACAGAATCGCATACATACTTAGAGTCGGACACAATGCTTACTTCATGGCCTTCATTTTTTATGGCTTCAAGTCCTACGATGCAGGCCAATAGTTCCATACGGTTGTTGGTGGTGAGGCGGTATCCGGCACTCAGCTCCAGTTCTGATCCTTTGAAAGTGAGAATAGCTGCATAACCACCGGGGCCAGGGTTGCCACTACATGCACCATCTGTGTAAATGTGTATCATTTTTTTGCAAAGGTGCAAACGATTTGGCCAATTTCTACGTTATTGCGATACGAATCCAGATCGCTCCAATGGGGTTGAAACATTTTCAAGGCAATAAACCAAGGAATTAACTGCCAAAATTTGGATTGGTTCAATAATTGCCAACCAAGCGAACAAAACAAAAACATTAAATGAAGAGCCTTTTCATCACACTTGCCGCATTGTCGATTTCCTTCGGAAGTTTTGCTCAAACAAAGCAACTGCCCGACCTAAAACTGAAAGACCTGAACGGCAACGAACGCAACATCAAAGACCTAGGGACTACCGGAAAAATCACTATCATCACGATGTGGGCAACTTGGTGCAAGCCATGTGTGCAAGAGATAAACGCAATAAATGAAGTGATGGAAGAGTGGAAAACAAAGTACGGTGTGGTGTTGGTAGCAGTGAGCGTGGATAATGCTCGTAACACTCCTAAAGTAAAACCTTTCGTAGATGGCCAAGGTTGGGACTTCGATGTGATATTGGATGTGAATGAAGACCTGAAACGTGCCTTGAATGCCCCGTCCGTCCCCTACCTGATTCTGGTAGACGAGAAAGGAAAAATAGTATATGAGCACAACGGCTACCTGCCCGGCGACGAAGTGAATTTGGAAGAAAAGATAAAGAAATTGAAAGGCTTGTGAGGCAATGCAGCCCGTTATGGTCTTTCACTAAAAAAGAAAACCCTCTAGTAATTGAGGGTTTTTTTATGAATATTTGCCAACGAATTTTATGCAAAAAATAATTGACCTCCGCAGCGACACTGTGACCAAACCTACCCCAGCTATGCTTCAAGCAATGATGGATGCAAAGGTTGGCGACGATGTATTTGGCGATGACCCAACCGTGAACGAACTGGAAAGTTTTTCTGCCAAATTGTTTGGCAAGGAGGCCGCCCTTTTCTGTACTAGCGGCACCATGACCAACCAAATAGCCATCAACGTGCATACCCGCCCCGGCAACGAAGTGGTGTGTTCCCAGTATTCACATATCTACCAATACGAAGGTGGCGGGGTGGCATCCAATAGTGGCGTGCAGGTGAAATTGCTGCCTGCCGAACGAGGACTCTTGACTGCAAAACAAGTTTTAGAGGCGATCAACCCTGATGATGTTCATCTGCCAAAAACAGTATTGGTATCATTAGAAAATACGCATAACAGAGGAGGGGGTTCAGTGTATAATCCCGAAGAGATAAAGAGTATAAAACAAGTATGCCAAGCCTATAGACTAAAGCTCCATTTGGACGGGGCAAGGCTTTTCAATGCAACTACTGTGACGGGCGAAACTGCCTCTGAATCGGTTGCTCATTTTGACTCTGTATCGGTATGCTTGAGCAAAGGTTTGGGCTGTCCGGTTGGGTCTTTGCTATTGGGTAGTAAATCCTTTATCCATGAAGCTAGGCGTGTGCGTAAACGGTATGGCGGCGGATGGCGGCAAGCAGGTTTTTTGGCTGCTGCGGGTTTGTATGCACTCAACCACAATATAGAAAGGCTAAAAGAAGACCACCGCCGAGCAAAGCACCTAGCTGAAACCTTAACTGGATTAAGCTATGTGGAGAATGTGATGCCCGCAGAAACAAGCAATGTCATTTTTACCTTGAAACCCGAAATAGATGCGGCAGTTTTCCAACAAAAACTAACTGACCACGGCATTCTCACCGTACGCATGGGGCCAACAGGCATCCGCTTTGTGACTCACTTGGAGATTGATGATGCAATGATAGAGGAGGTGTGTAAGGTGATGAAGGGGATTGGCTAACCAGAAGCACTAGAGTAATTTTTTGGCTAAAGCCAATTATGTACTTGAATCTCTTTGTCCTCCAGATAAATCTGGAGGCAATTCATTTGGAGCAATCTTACAATTTCGCAATGCAATCCAGAAATATTGAAATCATCATTGCTTCTCCTTTCATTATAGATCATAAGACGTGTGATTAATTTCTTTCGGTTTACATTCTTGAATGGAAGGTGCGACAAAAGAATTGCTGGTGATTCTACTTTCAAAGAGTTCCATCCCGCATCGTCAATATCCTATCACTCATTTGAGCAAGCTGTTCGTTGTGGGTCACTATCAGGAAGGTTTGCCCCATTTCGTCACGCAGTTTAAAAAAGAGTTTATGCAGTTCTTCGGCGTTGGCTGAGTCGAGGTTTCCGCTCGGTTCGTCGGCCATCACTACTGCGGGCTTGTTCACCAAGGCTCGGGCAACTGCCACCCGCTGCTGCTCGCCACCTGATAGCTGTCCTGGTTTGTTGCCAAGGCGGTGTCCCATCCCTAAGAACTTCAGTATTTCTTCGGCTCGGGCAAAAGATTCCTTTTTACTCAAACCGCTGATAAGGGCTGGCAGGGCAGCATTTTCTACCGAGGTAAATTCAGGCAACAATTGGTGAAACTGAAACACAAAGCCAATCTTGGCATTGCGAAATTTGGAGAGTTTTGTTCCGCTGAGTTTGGATACATCTGTGCCGTCGAGGTTCACCGTTCCAGTATCTGCCTGCATGAGGGTGCCAAGTATATGCAGCAGCGTACTCTTGCCCGCCCCCGAAGCCCCTGCAACACTCACCACTTCGCCTCGGGCAATAGATAGGTGTACGCCTTTCAGCACTTGGGTGTCGCCAAATTTTTTTGTAATTCCTGTTGCGGTTATCATATCAATAAAACCTTGCAATATCCATGTCTTTGGGCAGTGGAAGGCCGTCAAAAATATGACTGCAAAGCAAATCGGCCAAAAGCGGAGCCATCAACACCCCCTTAGTGCCAAGTCCGTTCAGCATGAAAACGTTGTTATGTGTCAGCGATTTTCCTAGCAGCGGTCTGCGGTCTTTCACAGTAGGTCGAACAGCGGCTAGGTGGTTTATTATTTTGTAGGGAATTTTCAGCAGATTGTTGAGATGCTTGGTAAGCCACGCTTTACCTTCTTCGCTGGGTGCATCGTTCAAATTGATATGGTTGTAAGTGGCACCACACCTGAAAACCCCATTTCCGATGGGAACTAAATAAACTCCATTATGCAGAATGCAATCGGTTGAAAAATCTGGAATTTCAAGGGTCAAAATTTCGCCTTTGCTGGGGTAGAAAGGAAGGGAAGGGAAATACGGATTCTGCCAGTCGGCAAACCCATTGCATAGAACCAAGGATTCTGCTTCTATATTTTGATAATTGATTGTGGTATTTATTTCCAGTTTCGCAAAGTCAAGTTTTTCATTTATGAAATGGTTGGCTGGTTGGCGGGGACGCCAACCAGTGACCATATTGTTACTGGTTGGCGTCCCCGTCAACCGATCAATTGTTTGCTCTATCAATGCCTGAGTATTTACGAAGCCTGATGCGTTGAAACTGACTCCTTCAAAAGGCTGCTTAACTAGTTCCAGTCCAATTTTTGGATTTGGTGAAATATACTTCATCAGGTGCGGCTCGCAGCCTTTAGTCAGCCAATCATTTTGCTGCCCAGCATCTTTGAAGATATGGTAGGAGGGGAGTAGGTGCAGCAAAGGTGGCCCACTTTCTATTTCAATATTTTGGTAGAAGGGCATTGCCTTGGCATAAAACTCATCGAACTTCCAATGAGGTGCAAAACGTTTTTGATTTATTGGGTTGAAAATGCCTGCAGCGATGCGGCTGCTGTTAAGTTTCTCTTCTCTCTGTGCTTCGAGGTTATTCGGAAGAGAGGGTGAAACATGCGAGCAGGGGTCAAAAACAGCAACTGACTTCCCCCGTTGTATCAAGGTTTCAGCCAGCACAGTACCTGCCAGCCCCATACCTGAAATTAGCACATCCACTTTCATTCTGCCTTTTGGGTTCTATGTTTGTTGCCGTTTCCCAATGCCCGCAATATTAACCGAACCTCATTATTTTCCATGCATTGGTCAAGTAGCAGCCATCGTTCGTGATGGGTCTGTGTACTTTGATATGCAAAGCCGTTTTGTAAAACAAACCTACAGAAACCGCTGCTTGATTTTGAGTGCCAATGGACCACAGTCACTCACTGTCCCCATAATGAATGGCAGCAACTACCTACCAATGTCAGAAGTAATAATAAGCCCTGATCACGACTGGAAACGTCAGCATTTGAGGGCTATTCGCTCAGCATATAGCAGTAGCCCATATTATTTGTTCTATAGCGAAAAAATAGAAACGTTACTGAACAAGAATCATGAACGGTTAATGGATTTACTGCTCGATTCGTACATGCTAATCTTTGAGCTTTTCAAAACCTCCGTTCTGTTTTTACGGCCTGGCCAAGAGGAAAATTTATCTGCTTCATACACAGACTTACGCAATTTATTTTCACCTAAAGTACCGAGCACATGCAACCTAAAACCATATTCGCAAGTCTTTACATACAAATTCGAATTCGTGCCAGGATTGTCAGTTCTCGACTTTTTGTTTAACTGCGGCCCTAACATATCTTACTTGACTACTATCTAGTATGCCCAAAATACTTATTATCCGCTTTTCAAGTATTGGCGACATTGTGCTTACCACACCTGTTGTCCGTTGCTTGAAAGCACAGATGCCCGATGCTGAAATCCATTATCTTGTGAAATCGAAACACGTGGGTTTGATACGAAATAATCCTAACGTGGCGAAAGTTCATGCCTTTGATAGCAACCTGCGAAAAGTAGCTCAAAAGCTCAAGTCGAACAAGTTTGATTTTGTGATTGACCTGCACAACAATCTGCGTTCGAGGTATATCACGACTATGCTAGGCTGTAAGACCATCCATTTCGACAAACTTAACTTACGCAAATGGCTGTTGACTCGCTTGCATATAAAAATGATGCCATCAAAACATTTGGTTGATAGGTATATGGAAACTTTGGAAAGTTTTGGAATAAAAAACGATGGCAAAGGGCTTGATTTTTTTATTCGAGAAAAAGACGAAGTACCAATGAGTAGTCTTCCCGAGAACTTCCGAAATGGTTATTATGCATTTGTGATTGGAGGAAGCTTTTTCACCAAAAAGTTGCCCAACGACAAAATAGTGAATGTTATAAACAAGTCGAAACGCCCAGTGATATTAATTGGTGACGAAAGCGACCAAGGCAATGGCTACGAAATAGCCCGCAAAGTGAATGCTCCTATACTTAACCAATGTGGCAAATATTCCATCGGGCAATCTGCCAGTATTTTGCTGCAGGCTGATGGTATTATTACCAATGATACAGGCATGATGCACATTGCTGCAGCTCTCAAAAAACCGCTTGTTTCCGTTTGGGGTAATACGGTGCCGGCCTTTGGTATGACCCCTTATTATGGTGATGAAAAGGTGACACACCCTATTGTGCAAGTGCACGGCCTGAGCTGCCGGCCTTGTAGCAAACTTGGCCATAGCAAGTGCCCCAAAGGTCATTTTGAGTGCATGGAAATGATGCCCAGTGACGAGATAGTGAAGCGGCTGAGTGAAATATCTTTATTAGCCTGATAACTAGGCTTCTGATTTTTTTTCTTGTTTTATTCAAAAAATTGTTCTTACTTGCCCTCAAATAATTAGAGGATAACATGGAACAACTATTCAAAAAAATTCTGGTGACCTCTGAAAAAGCTAACACTTTTCCGGTTGCCTGTGAGTTTGCAGAATTTCTTCTGACCAAGACCCTGCCCGACGAACTGGACTTCCTTTTCGTCAACGAAGACCTTTCCCATTACAACGAAGAAGTAAAAGGCCGCGTAAAAGACTGCATTAACCTGATGCACAGCAAAGGCATTATGACCGAACACTCATTCAGGCAAGGCAATTTTCACCATGGCACTATTGATATGGCTACGCACAACGAGTCAGACTTGATAATCTGCGGGGCAGAACTTGTGAAAGGCTTCCGTCGATTTTGGAACGGCAGCGAAACGTATAAGTTGATGAAGGCTTCGCCATGCTATGTGATTTCGGTGCAAAAGCCAATGAAAAGGTTTGGTATAAAAAACATCATTATACCTGTTGATAGCTCTGGAGAAACACGTCAAAAAGTACCTGCCGCCATACAAATGGCAAAACTGATGAATGCTACTATACATGTAGTAGGCGTGTCGAGCACCAAGGGGGGCGATGTGATGAATACAGTGCAAAGCTATACACATCAAACAGCTGAATTCTTGGCGAAAAAAAACGTGAACGTGGTAACAGCATTTATGCAAGGCACCAACCTTACCGACATTACCTTACAATACGCAGAAGACCAACACGCTGACCTAATAATCATTATGGCCACAGAAGAACCTAACCCTTACGGCATGTTTGAAGGTTCTTTCGCGGAACAAATGATACTAAAATCGGAAGCACCTGTAATGGCCATTAAACTGCGGGACGACCTACAAGTGTCACACTTTTCGGTGTAGTAGTTCTCAACTTCCATGGGCATCTACCTTTGCCCGCTGTGAAACACTACGAACATTATCTAAATATTATTAACACTGGCTTGGAAAGTTTGACTTTTCCAGAGCAACCAGCCAGTTTGTATGAGCCAATTAAATTTTCACTTGATTTAGGTGGCAAAAGGTTGAGGCCAGTACTACTACTGATAGCCAATGAACTTTATGGAGGAAAAGAAAAGGAAGCATTGCCTGCGGCCTTAGCTATTGAGGTATTTCATAATTTTACGCTGATGCACGACGACATCATGGACAAGGCACCATTGCGACGGGGCAAACCAACTGTACATGAAAAATGGGATACAAATTCCGCCATACTTAGTGGCGATCAGATGCTGGTGTGGGCTTACAGTCTTTTGAGTGGGACGAATGAATTCTATTTGTCCCAGGCATATACACTATTTAATGAAACAGCAAAAGGTGTTTGCGAAGGGCAGCGATGGGATATGGATTTTGAACAACTTGAAAAAGTAGATGACCTTCAATACATTCAGATGATAACGCTGAAAACAGCGGTGTTGTTGGCAGCCTCGCTTCAAATGGGAGCATTGCTGGCAGGTGCCGACGAGTTTGAGCAAAAACATATTTACCAGTTTGGTTTAAACTTGGGAATCTCCTTTCAGTTGCAGGATGACTTGTTGGATGTGTTTGGCAGCACAGCCGATGTAGGTAAGATACAAGGTGGCGACATTGTGGCCAACAAAAAAACCTACCTTTGGATTGTGGCACACAAACTCGCCAATGATGAAAATCAAAAGCAGCTTTTGCATTGGTCTTCCAACAAAAATGCAGATCAAAAAGATAAGATTAGAGCCGTAAAAAAAATCTATGAAACCCTTGGTATACCTGCATTAGCGGAGGAACGCAAGTCCTATTTTTACATGGAAGCATTGAAGCATCTCGACCAACTTTCGTTGCCACAAGAAAAGAAAAATATTTTACAAGGCCTGGCTCAAAACCTTATGGACAGAATTAGCTGATGCAGAAGAAGAGTTTGGGGTTTGCCACTTCGACTACGATCAGTACCACATACACATTGAGCTTTTTAGGGCTTGTGTTTATTGCCAAAATTTCCCAGCAATACCTCTTCCCGTTGCCGGGTACGGATGCCGTTTGGTATTTGAGCCCGATGTACGAATTTCTTCGTGGCCATTGGTTTCACAACGGATTTGCTAATCAGGATACTACTTTTTTTCTAGGATATTGCTCATTAATTACCCCGTTCTTCATACTACTAAATGGTAGTACTTATTTTCTATTTTTCTTCTACGATTTGCTGAATGTGTTCATCCTGTTCATGCTTTGGAAACTGCTGCGACAAACATTTACAGACAGGCAATCGTTGCCTTTCATTTTAGTATTTTTATGCACTCCCATCTTCTGGCATTATCGCCCTGAGCAATTGATTTTTCTGCTGTTTGTAGTGTTATTTTTGATAAAAGATAAACCTGGACTGACTATCATGCTCACGGTTGTACTTGCTTTGGTGCATCCCTTTGCTGGCTTGGTGGCAGCTATTATTTTGGTAGAAGCAAATTGGCATGGAAACAAAAGGAAATTACTCCGAATTGGAGTGGCTGCCGCAGTCATTTATTTACTTTGTATTTTCTGGGTTTCACACTTCGTAGATGTATCAAAAAGCACTGGCACTCTTGCCGACATGATGCAAACCCGCCTTGAGAATTTTAGCCTACGAAACTTCGTGGAGTTTTTTAAGTATTCTTTCCCGATTGTGTTGTTCAGTCTGGCTTGTGTTTGGGGCTACCTAAAGGCAAACCCAAAGCAATGCATTCTGATGGTGGCCTTCGCTATGTTCTGCCTATTCATGAACAAGCCCTACTACTTCTACTACCTCGATTTTTATTTGCTGTGGAAGGTTTCTGTTCATGGGATGTGGCCAAAAGTAAAATGGATGTATGCCCCTTTATTGGTTTCTGCCTTAGGCATCAATGTAGCCAAACCATTTTATCCATTCTTATTTGAAAATGGGATGGATGAAAGCCAGCAGATTCATAAAATTTTGAATAAGTTGGAATCTCTTTCAATGGAAATAACCTATAGGCAAATCCATATCCCTGCTAATTTTGCTACCCCTCTGTTAAGCAACGAAAATGTGCGGATGCTATACTTCAACAACCACACTCCATCGTTCACTACACTTCCCAAACCTGGAGATTATATTTTTCTTCAACATCCTTATCAGGTAGCTGAATTACAAAATGCCTATCCAAATTTGCTGATAGACTCTTCGTATTTGATTCACGATGAAACAGGCCGAGAGCATTATTGTTTGATTCAGTTGGAGGTGCAGTAGTTTTCAATCTCAAAATCATTCAATCTTCCCACTCCCAACTTTCAGTCTGCCTCACCTTCACAATTTGTTCATTTCCCATCAAAGCCAAGCCGTTACATTTGCACTCCTTTTTATAAAATATGAACAAAATTATTACCCTTGCCTTTGCTGCAATTGCAGGCATCTGTGCTCAGGCTCAGACCATCCCATTCCCGCTTATCAAGATTGACACCGCCCAGTATGTGAACAGTGGCAAGCTTTCAGTCGAAACAACCATCCCAGATTATGAAAATCCGGTGTTTCAAAATGCTAAATATGCTGATACTATTCAGATTGAAGGTGTTGTTACATTCGACCCCCACTATTATGGGTTGAGTACAACAAAGTCTAGAATTTCTGCTTTCATTCAAACAACAGACAGCCTAGGCTGGAACGGCATTGAAGTGATGTTTGATACTAGCTTTTTTGGGAAGGGAGGAAACAACCCTACCAAAGCTGCATTGCAGAACAGTACCAAATTTTATGACAATTTCCAAGTAGGGCTCACGGTTAAGGTAACAGGAGTCTTGGACAATTTTACAGGAGGTGGCAATACCAAAACCGGGCACACTCAAATGAAGATCTTGGATTACGAAACGGTGATAACTAATGCGAATACTACGACCATCAAACCAATTGTAACCACCATCGAACAGTTTATGAAAAACAACGGCAGCGGTGGCCAAGTGTGGCAGCCAGAAACAGGTGAAAAATATGAAGGCGTGTATGTTGAACTGCGAAATGTGAAGGTGGTTGACAGAAGTCAAAGCAGCCTACGCTGGAACTGGAGCTTAGCAGATAATTTTGGTAATAAGATTAAAATACGCGATTACAGCGTGTGGATGCGTAACGATAAATACTGTGATTGTGCCTTACCGAACGGGTATACATTTGCTCCACCACCGACCAACAGTTTCCTTGAACATGTGCGTGGTATTATTGTAGAAAGCGTGAGTAGTGCAGGTGTAGCAGAATATTATCTTGCACCGCTTGAAATCAACGACATCGGTTCAATTAATACGTATTCGCCACCACTTATTTCGTTTAGCGGTCGCAGCCCAAAGGTGCCAACCTCATCGCAAAATGTAACCATTTCGGCTAAGATAACGGATGATACTACTGTGGCTGACGCCTCATTGTATTATTCAGTGAACGGTGGTGGTTTTACTATGGTGAGTATGGCCAGTAGCGGCAGCAATTATGCTGCTGATATACCCATGCAGGCTAATGGCAGTTTTGTGAAATTTTATATCAAAGCGGTTGATAATAGCGGCTTCACCAGCTACGCCAACGACACCTTTGGTACTGGGCTTGACTATATGGTAATAGATAATGGTATCACACTGATAAGCGAAATACAGCAAACTAATTACAGCAATGGAAACAGTTTTTGGGCTGGCGAAAGACTGCCGATGGATATAAAAGCTGTAGTAACAGCTACTGCAGTTTCGTCGGATGATTTAGGTGAAGTTTCCATACAACAAGGCACTGGCCTTTGGAGCGGTATTTTGCTACGCAGCAACACAGGCGATGGACTGAATACTTTGAAACGTGGAGATTCCATTTTGATTTCATCCGCATATATCCGCGAGAGTTTCAACTTCACTTACCTAGATTCGCTGAAAGGCAATTATTCGGTACTTTCTTCGGGCAATGCTTTACCAGGCTTCGTAACTCCGGCTTTTGATAGTGTGGCAAATAAAATATATCAATACACCGAACCCTACGAAGGCATGTTGGTGAAATGGGATAATGTGTTTGTGACCAGCCAAAATCCGGATGCCCCAAGCAATTTTGGGGAGTTTCTGGTAAATACTGACAGTGCATCAAGCTCAGGTTTCAGAGTTGACGACAAAAGCCTTGACCTCGGGATTACCTTCAATAAAGATTCTGTAGCATTGGGTCAAAAATTGATGTATATCCAAGGTGTATTTGGCTTTGCAAACGGGCAGTTCAAGTTGTGGCCACGCAACCGCATGGATATAGATTTGGCCTTGCAGCCTGATAAGATTGCACCCATTATTACCATGCTCGGAAGCTGGATGGACACGGTGATGGAAAACCAACATTACAACGACCCTGGTGCTACAGCTTTTGACAATAAAGATGGCGACATCACTTCTAAAATAATCCGCAATGGAACGGTGGACAGTACGAAAGTTGGGACATACTCACTATGCTACAATGTGAGTGACAATGCCGGCAATGCCGCGAACCAAGCTTGCCGCAATGTGTATGTGAAAAAGAATATAGGGATTTCGACTATGTTCAATATGATACAGACAGCGGTGAAGCTTTATCCAAACCCAGCCCAGAATTTGTTGAATATTGAGAACCAAGAAAAGGCTATCTTTATTCTTACTGATTTGAACGGGAAGACTATAAACATACTAGGCCAACTTAGTACTGGTATTCATGCAATCAATATTGCTGAACTTCCAAGTGGCCTTTATTTGCTTCAATCGCAAAATGAAGCGGGTAGGGCAGTAGTGAAGTTTTCTGTAATAAAGTAAATTATAGAAAATGTTTGCAATTTTTAATTGAACGACATTGCACAACAAACATTTCATCCACTATTTCAAGTAGTTCGGGTTGATGTGAAAGGGTTTAAAGAGCCAACCCAGTCTAAACTGGAGACTCCAACAATAGACAGTGAATGAAAAGACACCGACCATGAATCAAAATCGCTTAAAAATAAATTTTTCCTAATGATGATTAAAAAATTAACTGATGAGCAAATTGCTATTGCAAATCAGTTTCAAGCTCACATTGATGCTGAAATTGAAGGTGATTTAGCTACACCCCTTGCTACTATGGTAACTAACCCGCATCTCAATAATATACCTACCATGATTGGTGGGGTTGGTTATGAAGGTGTAAAGAATTTTTATAGTAGTCTTATTCCATTTAATAGGTTCTTTCCACCAGATCTTGAAATGGTATCAGTTTCGAACACAATTGACCAAAATCAATTGGTTGATGAAATACTTTTTAAATTTACACATACTACTGAAGTTGGATGGATGTTACCTAATATCTTCCCCACTGGAAAGCGAGTTGAAATTCCTTTGGTGGTTATAGTTGGATTTAAGGACGGGAAAGTTACTCATTAACACATCTATTGGGATCAAGCAAGTGTACTTGTCCAAATTGGTTTGCTAGACTCTAAAGGATTGCCTGTTCATGGTGTTGAAACTGCTCAACGAATTAAAATATATACATTATGACACCAGCACAAAAATTAGTACCCAAATGGATATTTATTGTTTCAGCACTTTTTGCAGTAATGGAAGTTGTGGTAAGTGTACAAATATGCTTTTCAACGCAATCGGTTTCGGAGACAATTGACTTGAATGCAAAAGGGGTTGACTACTTAATTTATTTGTGGGCTTCCCGTCAATTTGCCCTTGGTTTTATTGTAGCTTTTGCCACATTCAAAAAATCAATTCCCATGCTCACCATTGCCTATATTTTCTTTTTGGTTATGTTTGTTGGCGACTTTTTTATTGGAATTTCACAAAAAGAAAATGTCCTTATGTATAGTGCATTAGTCATGTGTGCTATTTCTTCAGCCATGATTGTTGCACTCAATAGGCGGAAATGATTTGTGCAGGTGCTGTTTTTTCCTTTTGACAGCTATCGAACCCACTATTACTTAAATTTGTACTATGCAACGTTTTTATACTTCTGGTGTTTTAAAAAAAAATGATTTCCTGCTTGAGGAAAGCGAAAGCCATCATGCTCTGAAGGTCTTGCGGCACAAGGCGGGGGATGTGTTACAGGTGGTGGATGGCCTTGGACATTTGTTCCAATGTGAACTAATTGGAGAAGAAACAAAGCAATGCCGCCTAAGGGTGATGGAAACTTTTTTTACAAAAAAAACAAGCCCCGAAATACATATTGCGGTAGCCCCAACTAAGCAAATTGAACGTATGGAATGGATGACGGAGAAATTGACCGAATTGGGGATTGCGGGCATTCATTTCATCATCACCGAACGCACTGAACGGCCACGATTGAAAATGGAGCGGTTGAAGAAGACTGCTATATCGGCCATGAAGCAATGTCAACGGCTATGGTTGCCTGAAATTGAGGAAGCTATGCCATTTTTGAAATTCATTGAACAAGCTAAAACTGATAGGAAAATGATTGCACATTGTTCATCAACTAAAGCAGGCGATAATGAAGGTATGATCTCTCACATCCCAGCTTCCTTCTCCCTGCATACTGCTCACATCCTCCTCCTCATTGGACCTGAGGGGGATTTTACCAAACAAGAGATTGACTTGGCCTTAGCCAATAGTTTTACCCCCGTCTCATTAGGACAAAATATCCTGCGGACAGAGACAGCAGCCACAGCTGCAGCTGCTTTGCTTTGCATTCGATAGGTGTGTTTTTTCGTTACATTTTCTAGTATTTTGATACTAAGTGCAACTAAAATTGCAATAAAGTGTCTGATTGTAAAAATAATAGTACCTTTACCCCCAAAATTAAAACCTAATACAATGAAGCAATTCTTTAGCTTAATCACGGCTCTCTTTTTTTTAGCCAATGGCTTGCAACACACAAGTGCTCAAGTTTATTGTATGCCAAGCTATACAGGACATGGCAATCAGTTTACTGGTGTGGCAAATGTGGCTGATGCTTTTTTTACCCATATCCGCAACGTGAAATTTTCGGACATAAACCACACTACGGGAGCACCTACCTACTACGGAACTGTAGCCTACAAAGATTACACCTACGATACTGGATTTGTAGCTAAGGGTGGCACCTACATTCTCAGTATTTGGCTAGGCAATGGTGCCAACTCTCAGACTTGTGCTGTGTGGATCGACTATAATCAAAACCAAGTGTTCGAAGCCTCTGAACGGATTTTTTCGGCCTTTGACCCACAGAACCAAGGAAGTCACATTGTAGGCGGAAAAATAACTATACCCGCTGGGGCTAAAACAGGAACAACTATGATGCGTGTGGGCACGAGGCTAAACAATGGAATGCCTGACCCTTGTGTGAACAATGACCCTAATGCCAGCACCAACAACTGGTCGCAGGATTTTCATGATTATACAATCCAAGTTCAAACTCCAACTACTCAAAGTTTCTTGAGCTGTACCACCAACCGCAACGTGTTTGACGAGGTGACAATGGGCAGCACCGACAACTTGATTATGGGGATAGAAGTGACCACCAACTCTGCCGGAACCCTAAGCCCATTGACAGCAGGCTATTTAACTTTCAACACATTAGGAACTACCAATCCAACTGAACTTGCTGCTGCGAAACTGTATTACACTGGGCAAAATCCCAATTTCAATATCCTGAACCAAGTAGGTAGCACCAAGGCAAATCCCAATGGCACCTATACCATAAACGCAAATACTAAACTAAATGCTGGCACTAACTTCTTCTGGCTCGTGTACGATATCGCAGGTTCTGCAGTGATTGGTAACGACCTTTCGAGTCGCTGCCCAAAGATTCAAGTTTCAGGCATTGACAGATATCCTGTTGTGACAAGCCCTACCGGCGTAAGAAAAATTGGGTATTGTATATCTAAAGGTTCTCAAATGAATTTTATTGGAGTATGGGGGGTTAGGTTAGGAAGCATTGTCAACAATACATTCGGGCAACAATTTTCACCATATACTTACTATGCTAATTTGCGAGACACCCTGGCACGCGGAACATCAGATACACTTACTGTTCAGGTTGGAAATGGTATTAATGCTGCAAAGCTGAAAGCGTGGATTGACTTCAATAGGGATGGTGATTTTACGGATGCTGGGGAGCTTATTATGGATTCATTTAATTTCCAAAATAATCAAGCAAATACATCATACCCATTTATTAAAAAAGGATTTTCAATTCCCGCCAACGCAGTGGTTGGCACTACCCGTATGCGTGTATCTACCCAGCAGTATAATGCAGCCAAAGCATTCACATCTTGCACGAATCCTACTGACATAGGTGAGGTAGAAGATTATAGTATAATTATCAGTGCACCAGGCGAACCAGTTGCCGATTTTAAATCCTCTATTTCATGCTTGGGTGGTGTCACAGACTTTTATGATGGTAGTTATACTTTCGATACATTCCAAGTGAATAGTTGGGATTGGGATTTCGGAGAACCAGCATCGGGATCAAATACTTCATCACAGCAAAACCCATCGCATACCTACGCAGCTGGTGGGGTGTATAATGTAAAATTGAAGGTTGGCAGTAATAAAAGTGGCAGCACTCCGCAAAGCATTACCAAAGCTGTTTTGGTAGAAGAACCTGTTGCCGATTTTAATTATTATCCACCTGTGTTTCAGGTGCCAGTATCCTTTTATGATAATTCATCAGGTGGTTCTATGATGGCATGGAGCTGGGATTTTGGAGATTTGCAATCTGCATTTAACACCTCGGGCAAACCGAATCCTACACATACATTTGATACCGCTGGCACCTATACCGTTACACTTATTGTAATCACATCAGGCGGTTGTCAGGATACCATTGTAAAGCAAGTGACCATTTTGCAACATCAAGTGCCGATTGCTGATTTCACCGCACATACTTTCACCCCATACATTGGTGCAGCTAATGACCTCACTGACCAATCGGTAAACTCGCCCGGCAACTGGAAGTGGACTATTACTCCAAATAAATACAAGTACTTGAATAGTACCAACGACAGCAGCCAAAACCCAACCGTATCGTTTGACTCACTCACTACTTATACTGTTTTTCTGGAAGCTAAAAATCCAGCAGGAAGCCACACTGCCAGCAAAACATTTACAACTAAAAATTACACAGCACCAAAGACTTGGTTGGCTGCTACACCAACCGTAGCAAGGGTTGGCGAGCAAATTTCGTTTATTGATAGTAGCGACAATGATCCAACTGCTTGGGAATGGCAGTTTGGCGATACTACAGGTTTGATTCAATCTACTGTGCAGTACCCTACGCATAGTTATAATAAAGCAGGAAGTTACACAGTGCAGCTAAAAGCAAGCAATCCTGCTGGTGTTGATAGTGCTAGTAGGGCCCAATACATCACAGTGACGAATGGATTTAATATGTGCGATAATACTGCAACCACAACTGCTACCACCGCAGGATTGATATGCGATAGCGGTGGCCCAAATGCCAACTACAATGATGGGAGTAATTGTGGATTCCTCATTAAGCCAAACTGTTCAGGTAAAATAGTTCTAGCATTTACGAAGTTTGATATGATGGCAAACGACCTACTAAAAGTGTATGATGGAGAGGACGACATTACTGGCAAGCCACTTCACACAGGAAATGGGTTTACGGGTAATGCCATTCCTGGTACATTTGTTTGCACAAGTGGAGCAATATTTATTAAAGAAATTACTGACGGAACGGGGAACAGTTCAGGCTTTGCTGCAAGTTGGACTGCATTTGTAAATCAAATTCCTAATCCTAAAATTCTAAATGACTCTGTATGGTATGTAAATAGTCCATTAACTATAAAAAATGGAACAACCCTTGGAGCCGGCAATAGGTATGAATGGGACTTTGAAAATGATGGTGTAGTGGATGACACTATAAGTATTTCACCCAAAATAATCTATCCTGTCGTTGGAAAATATTCCATCAAATTATTGGTGTCAAACTGCATAGGAAAAGATAGTGTTTACTTTACAGTAAATATTAAAACTCCAACTCAAGTGCCTGTTGCCAATTTTGTGGCCGACCGTGATACCGTTTTGCCTATCGATGAGATACAGCTGACTGACCTAACCACAAATGGACCGAGTTCTTGGTTTTGGGAGTTTACCCCTGCTGGGCATGAGTTCTACCCGTTGGGCGAGAATGAATTTACTCAAAGTCCACGCATCGGCTTTGTTGACCCAGGAAACTATAGCGTATGTCTTACCAGTACCAATTCAATTGGAAATAGCCAAAAAGTATGTAAAACAAATTACATAGTGGTGAAAGAGAAAATGTATATGTGTGTATTTCCATATAGCAGCAATGTGGCAGCAGGAAAATTTGTAGACGAGGGCGATGTAAACAATGGATATAATGACAACAGCAGTTGTGATATGCTACTTAACCCATGTGCTGAGGAATTGTATCTAAACTTTAAGAGCTTCGACCTTGGCAGTGGCGATTATCTACGTATTTACGATGGCTCCGACCTAAGTGGAATTCCATTGTTCAGTGGTTCGGGATACACTGGAACGACCATACCAGGGCCATTTACATCGTATACTGGCAATTTGTTTATTGAATTCACCTCGGATGCAAGTGTGCGTGGCCAAGGCTGGGAAGCTGAATGGACCAGTAAAGCTCCAGCAGCAGCTAATGCTTCTTTTACTTCACCAGCAATAGTATATGCTAATGGCTTCAATTATTTCAAAAATACCACAGCAGGTGGCAAGGGGCTAAGCTATGAATGGTATGTGGACGGTAACTTAGAATCCAATGTTAGGAATTTTGATTTTCGTGGATTTTCTGCTGGCTCACACACTGTGCTTTTGATTGTGGCCAATTGCCTTGGTGCTGATTCGGCCATGGTGACAGTGAATGCAATTAATGCTACCACAAAACCAACCGTTGATTATACTGTTGATATTCAAAACCCCGATACGCAGCAAGTGATTGCTTTCATGGATAAGAGTACCAATGGTCCCAATTCTTGGGCTTGGACAATAACACCTTCCTCTGGGGTGAATTGGTTGAATGGTGATACTCTGCCCTATCCAATGGTGTCATTTACTGATACTGGCTGGTACGAGGTATGCCTCACTGCTTCCAACGGAATTGGTTCAGATAAGCTATGTCAAACGAACTACATACATGTGTTGGGCTATTGCAAACCAGGACCAGGCACAAGCCAAAGTGTTGGCATAACCAAATTGATTCTGAACGGATTTAGCAACAATACACCTATTGATGTTGGCTATGCTGATTACACTAACCAAGGAACTATTACTACACTTGAAAGAAGGTCATCATATACGATTACTCTCGAGAAGAACATAGCTGGGACTAATCAAAATTGGAGAGCCTGGATGGACTGGAACCGTGATGGCGACTTTCTTGATGCTGGCGAACAGGTATTGAGCCAGCCTTCTACAAGCAACCTTTCTGTGACTTCAAGTTTCAAAGTGCCGAATGTATCACTTGGCCAAGTGCGTCTGCGGGTGAGTGCCAGTTATGTGGCCAATGCGAATACCCCTTGTTTTGTGAGCTTTGGTGATGTGGAAGATTATTTGTTAGACTTGGGCGATGACAAAACAAAGCCTGTAATTACCATATTAGGAAACAATCCTGAGCAACTAGAACAAGGCTACAACTACACCGATGCCGGTGCAACTGCTCAGGACAATGTGGATGGAAATATTACCACAGCCATCGTGTCCACTAGTAATGTGAACAATATGGTGATTGGAAATTATCAAGTGAAATATACTGTGAGTGACTCAGCCGGAAACAAGGCCGATGAAGCCATTAGGGACGTAGAAGTAACTGCTGATATTACTGGTCCATCCATTGCTCTGGTAGGTAAAGATACAGAGATGATACAAGTATTTTATACCTTTACTGAAAAGGGCTATATATCCAACGACTTGGTAGATGGAAACACTACTGCCTTGGTGATAGTAACTGGAACGGTGGATACTACGAAGCTAGGTTTCTATTCCAAAATATACAGTGTGACCGACAGCAAGGGGAATACCCGCAATAAAACACGCGTAATAGAAGTGAAAGATACCATGCGGCCAACTATTATCTTAATTGGTACGGACACTGTGAAGTTGACGTTCAATACAACTTGGAACGACCCTGGCACCACTGTTACCGACAATTACGACCTTGGCCTCGCTGCCACTGTTATAGGCACAGTGAACAACAATTTGAAAGGATTCTATACCCTCACATATACCGCCGAAGACCTAAGCGGAAACAAGGCTCAAAGTAAAAAACGTGTGGTGGAAGTTGAATATGCACTTGGCGTTTCTAATGTGCTAAATGCAAACAATATTACCTTGTATCCAAACCCTGCCAAGCAAATGGCATATTTAGAAGTGAACCTGCCCGACGATATGAAAAATCAAGTAAACCTTTGCCTGATGAATGCACTTGGTCAATGTGTGTTGAATACCGGCCCACAGCAGTTGCAAGGTTCACGCTACATCATCAACCTCGATGGCATGGCAGCAGGCATGTACCTCGTTCAGGTAAGCAATGGCAAGGAAATTTACACCCTAAAACTGGTGAAAGAATAACTTATACTGTATCTCAAACAGAAAACCGCCTAAAATTGGCGGTTTTTTTGTTTCTTTGTCCCTCTTTTATGAAAGCAAAAATAAAACTACTACTACACCGTTTGATAGGCTTTGAGCGATTTCTATATTGGTTCTCATTGTTCAAAATATTCACCCTTAAGAGTGATAGGAAAGAAAAAGATCTATTTCTATTTTTGAGTAAAATAAAAGCGAAACATGATGGGGTCTTACTTGATATTGGGGCAAATATTGGAGTTACTTCAACAATTATGGCAAAAAATACAGTAGTGCCTATTCATGCCTTTGAGCCACTGCCGCTTAACATCCGTATCTTGAAAAAAGTACTGAAACGGATGAAGCTAGAGGATAGAATAATTCTTCACGAAACAGCTTTGGGTAATTACCATGGCACTTGTGAAATGGTGCTTCCTATAGTAGAGAATGTGTCAATGCATGGACTCAGCCATGTGGTAGACCCAAGCATTACCGAGTTTAATACTGGAGAGAAAACCGCTCAGATACCTATTGATAAATTAGACAATATATTTCCATCGCAAAAAATCGCAGGTATCAAATTAGACGTGGAGAACTTTGAACACGAAGTATTAAAAGGAGCTGAGCAATTGTTGAGGGCACAACATCCAATTATCTATACCGAACTTTGGGACAACGAAAACCGACAGCTGTGTTTTTCGTTTCTTCGTGGTTTGGGATATACTTCCTTCTACAACGAAAAAGGCAAACTGAAAGCATTTGAAGCCAACGAATGTGTTGGCCAAACGTTTTTGTTTGTTCAATAAGTAGTAACTAAACATCTTTATATTTAAAACACTCGGTCAGGTGATCGTTCACTAGGCCAGCAGCTTGCATGTAGGCGTAACATATAGTTGCTCCTACGAATTTGAAACCCCTCTTGTATAGGTCCTTGCTCATTGCTTCAGATTCTGTAGTTGATACAGGCACATCCTGCATAGTCTTTCGTTTACTATTCAGTGTTCTGTTTTTTGTAAACAGCCAAATGTATGCATCGAAAGTGCCAAACTCTTTTTGGATGGCCATGAATGCTTGAGCATTGCTTATCGTGCTTCGAATTTTTAGTTTGTTGCGAATGATCCCGATGTCAAGCATTAATCGTTCGAAATCAGTCTCGCTGAACTCGGCTACCTTTTTTACATCGAAGTTGGCGAATGCTGTTTTAAAACCTGCCCTGCGATGAAGGATTGTTTTCCAGCTTAGCCCTGCCTGAAAAGTATCAAGCACAATGATCTCAAAGTGCTTTTTATCATGATGAACGGGTACACCCCATTCGGTGTCGTGGTAGTCCATCATCTGCTGATCACCTAGGCACCAGTTGCATCGTGTCTTTTCCATGTGTTAAATTTTTTCGCCGAAACTAAGGTCCCCGGCATCACCCAGTCCGGGAATGATGTATGAATGCTCGTCCAATTTCTCATCGATAGCTGCTATCCAAAGTTTTGCTTCTGGCAAATGTTGATTTATATAAGCTACACCTTCTGGGCTACCTATCACACAAAGCAAATGAAGTTCCTCGGGTGTGCCATTTTTGTATAATGCTTTACAGGCTTCTACCAGCGATTTCCCTGTGGCCAACATAGGGTCGGCCACTATTAGGCATTTGCCTTCTAACCTAGGACAAGCTACATAGCCAAGTTCTATTTCAAAACTGTTGTCGGCCCGATGTGCCCCTCTTGCGGCACCTACAAATGCAGCTTCCGAAGTATTAAATATTTTCAAGACTCCTTGAAGCAAAGGCATTCCAGCACGAAGTATGGTCGCACATACGATTTCGTTTTTTGGCAGGTTCACATTGGCAATGCCCAGCGGAGTGTGTATTCCTTTTTCGTAATAAGTCAGCGTTTTGGAAAGCTCGAATGCTAACAACGAGCCCAGAAGTTCGAGGTTAGTCCTAAACTTCATGCGGTCCTGCTGCTGCTTGGTGTCACGTAGCTCGGCCAGAAACTGGTTAGCAATAGTGTTGTAATGGTTTAGTACAAACATGAGGCAAAGATGCGAGGGGTTAAGAGTTAGGAGTTTCTGTTTTCTAGTTCCTAGTCTGGAGTTGTCGCCCCGAGCCAAGTCGAGGAGTTTATAGTTTGTTGGAAAACTGAAAGGCTCTGAGTTTTGAATGAAAGTTCAAGATTAGAGAATGGAATTGATAATTGGCAGCATTGTTGAAACACCATTTCACATGAAATCCCGCATCTTATTTTCTACTTTAGCTCTCGCTTTGTTGCTTTTCATTGAAAGTTGTTGCTGCGGCAATGGACTTGGCTCCTCCAACAAACAAGCTCCTAAAAAGAAAGAACGCACAGAAACTTGTGCCCGCTTCTGATATTTTGAATAGTAATCCTCAAATTGTCAAAAACCTTTTTTTGGGCTAGTAGATTTTATGGCTTTAATTGCAACCTACAAAGTCAAAGCCGGATGCTTCAAACTTTACCCTCACAAAAGCTTCACCACCTTAAATTACTGGTGATATTGGTTGGAATGCTTATGATGGCAATTCCTAAACAGGCCTTCTGTCAGGAACTTGACTATGGCATCCATGCTAAATATATTTACTATTTTACAAAATATGTGGATTGGCCCGCTGATAGAAAAACAGGACCATTCATCATTGGAATTATCGGCAACCCTGATTTATTTGAGCAACTTACCAAAGTGACAGAATCAAAGAAAGTACGGAATCAGCAAATAATTGTGATAAACCTCACGGCTGAAACTGACCCTAGCAATTGCAATATATTATTTATCGGCAGAATTCAATCAAAACTTATCGATAACTATTTGCTAAGGATAGGAGGTAGGCCAGTTTTGATTGTTGGAGAAAAACAAGGATTTGCAAAAAAGGGAGCTGACATCAACTTCACTATCAGGGATGAAATGCTGCGTTTTGAAATGAACGTGGGAAACTGCAAAAGCAAAGGGTTAAAGGTGGCGGGCGAACTCGAAAAATTATCGTATAGAATTGACTAGCAAATGAAATTCACGATATTACCATTAACACTCTTTTTAATGTTTCCACTATTGGTCAATGGTCAGCAGGATACCTCAAAGAAGGACCTAGACGGCATGAGCCTGCTCGACCTTATGAAGGAAAAACTAAAATTTACGATGAAGTCAGAGCAGGATACGAAAGATAATCTCAATTTGCTTACAACCCTTTATGGCAAAGACATTAGAAATTCAGGTGTAAGAGATTTGATAGATGTGTTGCGTCTAGTGCCAGGTATCTATTTTGCCTACGATCTTGATAATGTAGTGAGTATTGGGATACGCGGTAATTGGGCTCAGGAGGGAAAAGTACTTTTACTTATCGACAATCAAGAAGTTAATGAAAGCAGCTATGGTAATTTGGTGTTCAATAACCACTACCCGGTTGACAATATTGAGCGGATAGATATAATTCGAGGACCAGCATCAGCCCAATATGGCGGGAATGCAAGTATGGCAGTCATCCACATTATTACTCGTAAAGGCAGCGAAATAAGTGGAATGAAAGCAACTTTTACTTCGGGGCAATACGACTCGGCTAATGCAAGGCGGTCGCTGGAGGTGATGGCTGGTGGGATGACACTTGACAGTACCGAATGGAGCATTCAAGGTTATGCAGCTTCTGGAAATATGAGCACCCGAACTAGCTTTAACGGAAAAGACACGGTGAGCTATTTGGGAAACTCCGGTTTTAAGAATGCTTTCGGCCTTATCAAGGTTACCACTAAATCTGGTTGGCATTTCCGCAGCCTGTTGGATGCTTATCAAGCCCGAGCTACCATCAAAGAAAATGACTTGTACTTTCGCTCTGGTCAATACAGCCTTCGAAAAGACAAAAAGGTTAACAAGTTTCTAACCATTTCGCCACGCCTTATCCTCCGAACACAAAGCCCTTGGAATTGGGCATCTGCTCCATTGAACTGGAGCAATTGTCGCAACCGACGCATTACTGCACTGCTAACAGGCAGCTATCTGCGACCCTTCAAAAAGGGCGAATCGGAGACCTTCTTTGGGTTGGAATACTTCAATGATTTTGCAAAGTTCAACGATACAGTTAATAGTGTCGCAAAAGAGCAAAGGATAAGCTATAACAACTATTCACTGTTTTTGCACGAAGCATTTTACACTAAAAAGTACATTCTTCAAGGTGGCTTTAGGGTAGAGAGACACACTCTTTATGGGCCTGTGTTTGTGCCTAGAATTTCGCTTTCATACAAGCTGAAAAAGTATATTAACACAAAATTAATTTACACTCGAGCCTTTCGTGCCCCTGCCATTCTAACCCTTTACTATGGAAGTGCAACCACTGCATTAATACCTGAAAAGATTAGAAACATTGAAGGCGAAATTTCTTACGAAAAGAAGAAGGGTAATTTTGTAAAATTTTCAGCTTATCAGGTTTTTGTAAATGGCCCTATTGTGTACTCCCAAAATGGTTTTACGGATGTGGATGAATACATGAACAAAACAAGAACAGGCAGTTACGGGGCTGAAGCTGAATTGAGATATGCCGGAGTAGGTTATAGCTTTTATGCTTCCTATACATACGCCCATCAATACCGCAACGAGGTGGATAATTTTAAGGTAGTTGTTGGAAGTGATAGTAGCCGCATCATGCTGGCTATGCCGTTGCACAAGGTGGCAGCAAGTTTTCATTATCAACTGAATAAGCAGCTTGCGGCCAACGTGAACTGCCTTTTTGAATCGCATAAGTATGGCTACGCAGAAGACTCAGCCATACGTTTTTTTCAACCAATATTGCTGGCCAATGTCGCCTTGAACTATTGTGGCAATGATGGAAGGTTTGAAGCCTCGGTGAGTGTGGCCGACCTTTTCAACCAGAAATACAATTACGTTCAGGCCTACAATTCAGCATATGGAAGCCTACCCGGAGCAGGGCGGGAGCTGTTAATTAGATTAAGAGTAAATTTGAGAAAGAACGCAAAATATTGAAATGTCCGTATCTTGCAGGTTAATTGAAAGGCATTAGATTCAATATCAGTACCCAGATATTTCTGGGATTTATCACGTTGATAATTCTATTGATTATCAATGCTGTGGTCAGTTTTATGACCTTGAAAGAGAACACAAATCTGTCATCAGAAATAGCTACTGTAATTGCTCCTTCGCAAAAAGCGATGGAGGATTTTACGAAGTTGGTAATCGAATCTAAGATGCTTGCTACCAATTGGGTATTCTTACGCGATAAGCAGAGCGACAAAGAAGCCTTGATTGAAATTCATACTCGCCGGTATCCTGAAATCAGAAATCGCATTAAGAACCTAATGCCTGAATGGGAAAACCGAAGTATGGTGAACGAAATGAATGTTTTGTTCAAAAATTTTGAAATAGTAGTGAATTTGGAAAAGAATATCATGTCGGCCTTGGCAGAATTTGAAGACTATGATAATGGACAACTTAAGTTTGAAAGTGAGGGATATTTGGAAGATAATGATGTAAATGTATTGAAGATTTCGGATGAAATGATGCTGAGTGCTAATCATCTAAAAGAGATGAAGGGGCAGGAGTTTTTGGATTACGAAAAGCTGTTGATGGAATCTCAAAAAAACCTACGCTATAGCATCGTAGGTTTGTCCATTATTCTTAGCTTTCTTGGGCTAGCCTTCGCTTTTTACATGTCGAACCTTATTACCAAACCTATTGTGCATCTTGGTTATGTAATAAATAGCCTTGGCCGAGGCGAACTGATGAAACCCGACCTTAAAATTCAGAAAAACGAAATAGGTCAGATGATACAATCGGTGATAAACCTGACCGATTCGCTAAAAAAGACCACTGAATTTGCCAATGATATAGGTAAACGAAACTTCGATGTAGAATATGAACCCCTTAGCCCCAAAGATGATTTGGGATATGCTCTGATAGCGATGAGGGATAATTTGAAAATAAGTGAGAAAAGCTTGATAAAAGCCAAGGAAGAAGCGGAAGGAGCAGTGGCTGCTAAGAGCCAGTTCTTGGGCAATATGAGTCATGAGATTCGAACCCCGATGAACGCCATTATCGGGCTAACGGAATTACTGTTGCAAGAGCCCTACCTCACCGAGAAGCAATGGGAAAATCTCAAGTCTATCAAGCTTTCTGCTGAGAACCTGTTGGAGATAATTAACGACATTCTTGATATTTCGAAAATAGATTCCGGCAAGTTGAATATACAGATAATAGACTTCAATCTGCGTGACATAGTGAGTCAAGCAGTAAAGATTGCTGGTATTAAAGCTAAGGAAAAAAACCTCTACATCAATTTTATGGTGGCCGAGCAAATACCAGCTTGGCTCAAAGGCGATTCGGTGAGACTGAACCAAATACTTCTGAACTTGGTTGACAATGCAGTAAAATTTACAGACAACGGTTTTGTGAAGGTGAAAGTATCTGTGCTTAATCAGGATTATACCAGTAACAACATACGCCTGCTGTTTGAGGTTATTGATACTGGTATAGGTATACCCAGCGATCAGCACCAATTAATTTTTGAAAGTTTCAAACAACTAAAAGATGACCATGCACGCAAATGGGGCGGCACAGGTCTCGGCCTTTCCATTACTCGCAAACTGATTGAACTGATGAGTGGCAAGATCAAACTTGAAAGTGCTATTGGAAAAGGATCTCGTTTCTATTTCGAACTCAATTTTGACATGCCACCACAAGGCATGCAGGGTGGCACCATTATTCCAATGCAAATTCATGGGCTGCAGCCAACAGAACTACCTGCCCCCACGGCGAATATGCAGGGTAACTATTATCAGCCTGAACAGCCTCGTAAGCCAGAACGAAACAACCCCTACCATCCCTACGGAGAACAGCAGCCACAGTCGGCTCCACGCCTGCACCCAGATGAACCATACATGGTGAACCACCAATCGAGAAATGTAAAATCATTGCAAGGCAAAAGAGTCTTGATCATTGAGGACAATTACATAAATCAAGTGCTGATGATAGAGATAATGAAAAAATGGCAGGCCGAATACCAAGTGAGCGGTAATGGGTTCGAAGGTGTTAAAGAGTTGGAGAAGAACCGCTTCGATGTAGTGCTGATGGACCTACAAATGCCCGTGATGGACGGCTACGAGGCCACCAAGAAAATACGCAGCAGCAGCTCATTGGTGCTCGATCATAATATTCCGATATTAGCGGTGAGTGCTGATGCATATGAGGCTACACGTCAAAGGGCTATTGCCTGTGGTATGAACGATTACATATCGAAGCCTTTTAGCCATGACGGACTTTATGATCTCATCATGAAACACATGGTGGTGACAGCCTGATATGTTGAAAAAGCCTTTCCACTATTTCCTAGTAGGCTCCTTCTTAGTTTTCCTTTTTTTTGTAATACTACTTGCTTCTCTGGACAAGGACGAAGCCTTCTTTTTCATCCACAAGCAGCGGCTAGGCTTGCTCGATGCAGCCATGCCCTATCTTACTCATTTAGGCGATGGCTTGGTGTTCTGCCTGCTTTTTCCAATACTATATTCTACAAACAAGAAAGCAGGGATACATTTGCTTATTTCAGGGATATTTGTGCTGGTGCTGGTGCAGGTATTAAAGCTATTGGTTTTTCAGGATGCATTAAGGCCATTCGGTATGCTGCCACACGAAAGGTTATACTTACTAGAGGGTATTGATATGCATACAAGCAACGGTTTTCCATCAGGCCACACGGCTTCGGCCTTTGTGCTTTTTGGGGTGCTGGCTTTTTATCTCAAAAAACCACGACATCAATTGCTACTGCTTCTGTTGGCCTCTATTGCGGCTTGGTCACGCATATACTTAGGGCAGCATTTTGTGGGCGATGTGGGAGCGGGTTTGTTTATTGGTTTGGTAGGAGTTTGGGTGGGGAAAATTGCTGTGGGTAAGCTGAAATAAACAATGTAACTTTATAGCTTACATAATAGTCATTAAACTAAAACCCGTGATTAGCCTGTGAAATACCTAGTCACATTTTTTTTGCATTATTACATTCAATTATACCAATAGTCAGGATTTTAATTTAGCCTCTTTTTTGCGTATAGTTTCAGTAAGCCTAGCTACCGCAGCAATGATGCTTTTGAGGAGAAGTTCAATAAGTTGTTTTGAGATGTTTGTTTTTTTGATGTAAGCCAGAGGCTAAGCAATCTCCCGGTGGTCGGGATTTGTAATCCCGACCAAATGAGCAACGGATTTTTAATCCGAACTACCCGAATCAACTACTTTTGCTACCCAATGAACTATTACGATAAACACAAAGATGTATTGGCTACCGCAGTGGCGGCCATCTACCAACGCAAATACTGGAGTCCTTACCCTGAATCGCCAAGGGCTTACGCCGAAGATGCAGATGCCAAAGCCAAGGAAGCATTTGCAAAGCAGATGAACCAAAATTTTGATGGATTGACCGCTTCTACAAACTGGGTAGGAGAGGAGGTGTCGCCTTTTTTGCAGACGGGAATCGGGGTGAAATATCCGCAGCATTCCGTGGACGAACTATTGGCTAATGCTACCAAAGCCCAGCAGTCGTGGGGCAGCACTTCGGTGGAAACCCGTGCGGGATTGTTGACTGAAAGTCTTGAACGCATCAAAGGCCGTTTTTTTGATATTGCCTACGCCACCATGCACTGCACCGGGCAGGCAAATATGATGAGCTTTCAGGCCAGTGGCCCCCACGCCAACGACAGAGCATTGGAAGCAGTAGCCATGGGTTTGCAGCAGCAGACTATTTTCCCGGCAGAGGTGGAATGGGTGAAGCCGATGGGCAAGTTTGATTTGAAGCTTCGCAAAAATTATAAATCAGTACCAAAAGGTGTTGGGCTGGTAATAGGCTGTAGTACTTTCCCGGTTTGGAATACAGTACCTGGAGTATATGCTAACCTCATTTGCGGAAATGTCACCCTAGTGAAGCCACATCCTAAAGCGGTGTTGCCGATAGCCATAGTAATTGCAGAGCTACAAAAGCTGCTGACCGAAGCTGGGCTTGACCCAAACACCGTGCAGCTGGCGGTTGATACATCGGATGCCCCCATCACTAAACAGCTGGCCGAAAACAAAGCCATCAAATTAGTTGATTTCACTGGTAGCAATGCCTTTGGCGACTATGTGGAATCGTTACCAAAAACTACTTTCACCGAGAAGGCAGGTGTGAACTGTGCGTTGATAGATTCGGTGGCTGATATGAAGGCTGTGGCTGGAAATTTGGCCTTCTCAGCTTGTTTATATAGTGGGCAAATGTGTACTGCTCCGCAAACAATTTTCATCGCTGAAACTGGAGTGAAAACTTCTGAGGGTCACTTTAGCTACGATGAAGTGGTAGTATCCATCAGCGAAGCATTTACAGGTTTGGTGAACAACCCCAAAATGGGTGCAAACATTCTTGGGGCTTTGCAAAGTGATGTAACCTTGAACCGTCTGCAAAATGCCAAAAACCTTGGAGGTAAAGTTGTGTTGGATACCGCCCTTGTGAAGAATGAAGAGTTTGAAAACAGCCGCACCCACAGCCCAGTTTTGCTAGAAGTGAGTGCAGCTGATGAACAAATTTATGGCCAGGAATGCTTTGGCCCAGTGACATTTATTGTGAAGACAAGTAACATAAAACAATCGCTGGAAATAATGCAAGAACTGGCAGTATCAAAAGGTGCCTTGACTTGCTCTTGCTGGTGTACTGATGCCGATAAATGTAGCGAAATAGAAACTCAAATGAACGCCGCCTTTGTACCAGTATCTTTCAACTTTGGTGGGGCGGCTTTTGTAAACTCACATGCTGCTTTCTCCGACCTACATGTTACTGGAGGAAATCCAGCAGGAAACGCTTCCTTCACCAACGCTGATTTCATCACCAAGCGGTTTGTGTGGGTGGGAAATCGGTACGGAATTTAATGTGGTTTTGTCAGTATTTTCGAAATCTGCAAGAATCTGCGAGAAAAAAAATGTCAAACTTTCTGAGCTTTAAATCGTTCTAATTCTATGAATAAAATAATAATACCCTGCATGATAGTCATGCTAATAGCAGGCTGCAAAGGCAACAGCAACGAAGCCAAAACTGGCGAAGCCAAGGAAATAGCAACCACAGATTCAGTAGTGGCGGAGCAATATGTGGTAGAAGCAGGAGCCTCAGAACTCAAATGGGTATCTACCAAAATATCTGGCAAAACACACGATGGGCATGTGCCTGTTAGTGGTGGCACTGTTGGCATTATGAACGGAAAAATTGGTTCAGGAAAATTTGGGATTACAATAGCCGGTTTATCAGTTGACGATATAAAAGACCCCGCAGACAACAAAGACTTGGTCGAACATTTACGAGATACAGATTTCTTCTCAGCCATGCAATATCCTATGGGAGAGTTCAGTATTACATCAGTGAAATATACCTCTGAGGATTCAGCGATAGTTGCAGGCAACCTGACGATCAAAGGCATCTCCAACAATATTGAATTTCCTGCCTTAATCCACTTGGCTGATGGCAAGTTGACCGCCGCCGCTAAGTTTTCGATTGATCGCACCAAATGGGGACTCAGCTACCATGCAGGCAAGTCGTGGAAAGACAAGATGATACTTGATAACATTGACTTCGACCTAAAACTAGAGGCCAATAAACACTAACTCAACCTTCGTTAGAGAATATTAAATGTACCTCTTTACACAGGAAGTCAAGGGCTTTTTGCGTAGGGTTTTCATTTTGCTCTATTAAAAAAGCAAATATCATTTTCGAAAGGTCTATGCTTCGTGCATTTTCTGGCAGGCGGGTGTAGGAAATATTTACCAGATTCACTACTTGCTCTTTCACTGCACGTGTAAGCATCCACACCTGATGGCTCACATAAATTTGTTGGCTTAGGTTGTGGCTATATTCGGCATTTATTTCGGCAATTACCTGATGCTGAAGTTCAGCGGCACTCATGCCAGGTTTGCTAATGCGTGGCAGTATGTTCTGTGGCGAAATACGTTCGAGGAAGAGTGTTAGTCTTTCGTAAGCTTGCAATCGCAATGGCGTCAATAGGCCTTGGTTTTTAATGCGTAGCTCTAGGTTGCGACGGCTTTCTTCGGCCTGCATGAAGCGGTCGAGTATGAGCCATACGATGAGTCCAAGCACGGCACTTGGGATGGTGAATTTGAGGATTTCGAGGAAGGTGTCCATTGGGTAAAATTAGTAACGGAGCTTAAATTTCTTGAGTCGTATACCTTGAAATCTTAAGTCTCCTTTAACGTTTCAACTGCAAATTTATTGTGCTTAGGGAATATTCAGGTATTTATGTGTTTGCAAGCTTACCTGCCAATGGGGGTTTTGCTTCACATAGTCCACCAACATTGGCATAACTTTTTCACGCTGACTCCATTCTGGTTGTAGGTAGAGTTTACAACCAGTGTTTATTTTCTTGGCATGCGTTTCTGCCCATTCTAGATCATGGTGGTTGAATATGACAATCTTTAGCTCATGGGATTTGGAATAGAACTCCTCCAATGGTGCTTTGAACTTCTTCGGCGAAAAACAAATCCAGTCCCAATCGCCACTCAGTGGGCTGCTGCCTGAAGTCTCCACATGCCTGCGAAGTCCAGCAGATATTAATTGTTCAGTAAGCGAAGAGCAATCATGCAACAATGGTTCGCCGCCAGTAATTACGGCAATCTTTCCTAGATGTTTTGAAGCTTCCACCACCATGTTTTCAATGCTCATCTTTGGGTGTGCATCGGCATCCCAACTTTCTTTCACATCGCACCACACACAACCCACATCGCAGCCGCCCAACCTAATGAAATACGCAGCATGGCCTGTATAAAAACCCTCGCCTTGTAGGGTGTAGAAATGTTCCATGACGGGTAGCATCGTTGATTCTATTGGTACTCTATTGCCACTCATTAATGTTTCTTCTTAAGATGAAATTGGAATGTAGGAAGGATTATTAGTATTTTATAAAATTTGGAAAGCAGAGCAAAATTTCTATGGATAATTTGTAATTCGATTTCTATGTTTTCTAAATCGCCACGCTAATCGACTTTTAGTACACCCAAATGATTTATTGTTAACTCATATTACATTATCGTCATGACAGCTTGCAGCTTATTAGTGGTGAAGGAAAGCTTATACATTACAGGGTCTATTTTCATTGGCCACGGCTTTTCGGTGAAAGCTGGGTTTTAGTTTGTCTTTCATTCAGCAGCACTGCTATCCTCCCCCTCAATAAATTGTGCAACTCGACCATTCCTTTTCAGTCTTTGTATAAGTCCACGTATATAATATAAGAATCTTTAACAACTCGCGTATAAGCATTATCAGCAACAGATGTATACATTGCAAAACGGTTGGACAAACTGGCTAAGAATAGGATTGCAATTAAATAGATGTTTATTATCTTGGTTGTTATTTAATTGGAACGAAAGTAAAGAATTGACTTACGACCTACAAATGAATTAAGAGCTACTTTAACAAAAAACCATCTCAGAAAGGAGAAGTCTTTTCAGTAAAGTCAATTTTACATCCTATTGTTTTGCACAGTCAAGGTTTGTCCTGTCTGCAAGGCGTTATTGTGAAGTCCATTTAGGCGTTTGATGTCTTGTATCGTGCAGCCATATTTGTAAGCTATGGAATAAAGCCCCTCGCCTCGTTTCACTTTGTATCGCACTGTTTTTGGTAAGGTAATCGTTTGGCCAGATGTCCCAGTTTTGCAGGTATTGCCATCAAGCGAACCAGCAGGCAATGATGCATAAGGGTTATTTAAAAACTGTGAAGTGCTAGTGTAAATATTCTCTTTCAGGTCGGTGAACGACATACATTTTTGATAGGGTAAACGCAACACACAGCTTTTGGCATTGGTAGGGTATGGCAGCAGCGATTGTTTGTAAGAAGGGTTTAGCAAACGTATATCATCCTCATTCATTTGCAAGGATTGAGAAAGCTGAGAAAACGATAGTCTGCTGTCCACGTGTACTGTATCGGTCACATAGTCAACCACCGTTGGGTTAGGGTAAAGGTTATGCTCTTTGTGGTAGTTCATCACATAACTGGCACCTATGAAGGCAGGAACATAGCCACGAGTTTCCACAGGCAGGTATGGCATTATTTTCCAAAAATTATAATGGCCACCGCTTTTGCGAATAGCACGGTTTACGTTGCCAGGTCCACAGTTGTAGGCGGCAATCACTAGCAACCAATCGCCATACAAGGCATACATATCCTTGAAATATTGGCAAGCAGCATATGTAGCCTTGATGGGGTCTTTGCGTTCATCTACGAAGCTATTAATTTTCAAACCATACACCAGGCCGGTGCCATACATAAACTGCCAGAGACCAGTAGCACCACACCAGCTTTGAGCGTGTGGGTTCAAAGCTGATTCTATCACCGCAAGGTACTTAAACTCAAGAGGCAAACCTTGTTGGTCAAGTATTTGTTCAAACAGTGGGAAATAGTATTGGCTCCATGTAAGTATATGTGTTATCAGTTTCTTTTTGCGGATTGAATACAGGTCAATGTACCCTTTTACAAACTGATTGTACTCCATCGGGATTGGCGATTCCATCCTGTTCAAGCGATATTGGATAACGTCGGCTGGGTATGAAGGAATATCGTTGGTGTCGAAGCCATACACGTTCATCTTTGATATATCATCCTTGAAAGTAGTGTGTTTGTCGTGAAAAACAGTCATTAGGCTATCTAGCCTCATCATCTGCTCATCGGCCAATGGGTTAAAAGCCTCCCTTACGGGTGCCTGTGCTGCTGCGTTGTATGCTGTAGCCGACATGGCCGCTGCGGCAAGGAGCCTCAGGTATTTGGTCATATGTATTACTTTTATTTTACACTCTTGGTTAACACCGTTTCTTAGTGTGTCTTTTTTGGTTAAAGGTCTGCAAATATAGGCAGCTACGTTTTTTTACCAAACCCTGAACTGTGGATAATTTGTGAACATGAAGGCTCATCATGTCCACAATGATAGACCTATAAAATTGGCGATTGTATGATATAGAGAAGGTTAGAATTCACAAGCAATTCCATCTTCTGTATACAATTCGCAGCTTTTGCCAAATCAAGCGAATTAACGAATGCAGTTAATTAACCAATAAACGCTATTTTAGTTGTGCAATCGCAAACATGACCATACGTTTAATCCAATGGTGACTTTGAGAACCTTCATACCGAAAGCAAAGACTAATTGATGCTGGTAATCTAAAAGATTTCCTACCACAACTACCAATCTAGTCTGATGGTGTGTTGCCACAAAAGTTAGGTTGTGAATCCAGCCAATATGAGACCTATGAACAGGTACAACATATATCTCAGCAATAATGTGATAGTACCTTTTAGCAACCAGAATACCGCAGCTATTGAAGAAGTATTCATAGATGGGAGACTGATTAATTGGAAGGCAGAGTAGCATTATCTTGCAACCCTAAAATATGGATACCACTCCCCGCATGACCGAGGAACAATTGGTGGAGACGCTCAGGCAGGGCAGTCAGGAGGCTTTTAGCTACCTGTATGATAATTATTCGCAGACACTTTACGGGGTCATTTACCGCATGATAAACGATGATAATACTGCACAAGATATTTTGCAGGATTCATTTGTAAAAATTTGGAAAAACATAGCCAATTACGACGAAAGTAAAGGCCGGCTTTACATCTGGATGCTGAACGTAGCCCGCAATCAGTGTATTGACACCATGCGATCCAAGGCTTATCAAAACTCCCAGAAAAACCAAAACGTGGAGGATGCCGTACATGCGGTGGACAAAACCAACAGGACAGTGCAAAATCCTGAGATAATTGGACTGAAGCAACAGGTGATGGCTCTGAAAAAAGACCAACGCGAACTGATTGACTTAGTATACTTCAATGGATTGATCAAAGAACAGGCAGCCAAGCAGCTGAAGATACCCACAGGTACGGTGAAGACAAGAATACGAGCGGCATTGTTGCAACTTCGAAAAGTATATATGAACGGACTAAGCTGGAAATCTGTAAAGTTAATTTGGAATTCAATAACTAAGAACTATCTACTAAGAACTATAAACGATAAGTCGGCTTGAACACCAAGAATTACATAGCATCAGGCATGATTGAAGGTTACCTATTTGGGTTGGCCAATGCAGATGAACGCTTGGAGTTTGAGCAAATGCTGAAAGTTGATGCAGAGCTGAGGGCTGAATATGAAAAAGTGCAGGATAGTCTGTTGAATTATATGAAGTCGAACCAACGTAAGTTGCCCGAAGGCATGAAAGAAAAGCTTTGGGAGAAACTATCAGGCACAGCTCAAATGGGAGAAGGGCATCGGTTGAATCTGGTGGAAAGTGCTGAGCAAATGGTGATGAAACGTGCCCCAATAATTGTGAGGTTGATGCCATTTGCTGTGGCGGCTTCCTTGGCTTTATTCTCAATGAGTGCATATATGGCCTGGGACTATCATAAAAAATGGTTGAGGTCGGAAAATAAAATAGCAGGACTGGAAAAAGAGAAAAACCAAGTAGCCGACCAATTGAAGCCTCTACAATCGAAGCTAGATGATGCAAACAACGACCTTGACCACCTGAACCATCAAGGCATAAAACTGGTACGAATGCATGGCAAGGGAATTTCACCCGAGTCTTCCGCATTGGTTTGTTGGGATACCAAAGCGAAAACTGTTTGCTTATATGATATGAAAATGCCTGCTGCTCCAAGCGGCAAACAATACCAACTGTGGGCCATAGTGGATGGCAAGCCAGTGAATGTAAGCATGATTGATTTTGCCAAAGTGGACAAAAAGCATAATTCATATAGCATGAATAATATAAAGATAGAAAATGCATCAGCGTTTGCTGTCACCCTCGAGAATGAAGGTGGAGCTGAAGTGCCCACCATGGAAGCCTTGTATATGATGGGGGGGATTTGATTTGTCAGCCTGTACCGATAACTATACTATCGGGATCTAAACGACGCTTGTTGCAAAAAACTTTTTGAAAGAGTTATTTCCCCATCGCCATCTCGTTCATTTTCTCGACAACTTTCTCTTGCACTTTTTCGTAAAAATCCGGGTGTTGACTGTACCATTCCCAGCTTTTGCGAAAGTTGGCTGAGTCGGTGCCGTGTTTTTTGTAGATAGCTTCCGAATAATCAACCATGCGTTGGTTGTGCTGAACTATAGGAAGAACAGCATTGCTTACAGTGGCCTGTGCCAAGTGTATATCCACTAATAGTGTTTGCATACTATCGGGCTGAATAATTGTAGAAGGGACGGTATTGCTACCACAGGCAAAAAAGAAACAGATTGCCAAGGCTTTCAGGGGTATAAATTTGCGGGCTGTCATATGGATTTAGTTTCAATAGTAAGGGGTAACTCCATATTCTACCAAACATGAGCATTCCAAAAAAAATAGAACAACTGAAAAAGGAACTTGGCCAATGCAAACTGGTGGCGGTGAGTAAAACGTATCCTGTTGAAAAAATCTTAGAAGCATACCATATTGGGCAGAGGCTTTTTGGAGAAAATCGTGTGCAGGAACTTTGCGAAAAGCAACCCCGTTTGCCAGCAGATGTTGAATGGCATCAAATAGGTAGCCTGCAAACCAACAAGGTGAAACACATCGCACCTTTTGTCAGCCTCATCCATTCGGTAGAAAGCCTGAAACTATTGGTGGAAATAAACAGGCAAGCAGAAAGAAACAACAGAACTATAAACTGCCTTTTGCAAATGCATATAGCAGTTGAAGAAACCAAGCACGGCCTTGACAAGCGAGAACTGGAAGAACTATTAAATTCAACGGAATACTCTGGCATGAAAAATATACAAATCTGTGGATTGATGGGTATGGCCACCAACACGGATAATCAAGAGCAGGTACGAAAAGAATTCAGTGGCCTTTGCCAGCTTTTCAACGAGCTGGAAGGTAGCCATTTTGCCAACCAACCTCGTTTCACCGAACTAAGCATGGGTATGAGCAGCGATTATAAAATAGCCATCGAAGAAGGCTCTACCATGGTGAGAATTGGAAGTGCAGTATTTGCAGATTGAAAAAACAGGGAACAAGGAACTAAAAATTCTTTTTCCTACATCCCAGATTTAACCTTCTTTTCAAACGTATGCCGAAACTTTTCGAGCTTAGGCACAATAACATATTGACAGTATGGGTTGCTGTTACCGTTCTGGTTGAAATAGTTTTGGTGGTAATCTTCAGCAGGATAAAACACCTCCAGTTTGGCTATCTGTGTTACAATTGGTTTACCTGTAAAAATATTTGAGCTATCCAATTCGTGTTTCACCTTTTCGGCAGTTTGCTTTTGTTCATCATTAGTGTAGAAGATTGCTGAACGGTACTGTGTGCCTTTGTCGCCGCCCTGACGGTTGAGGGTGGTAGGGTCGTGGGTGAGGTAAAACACATGACAAAGCTCCTCGAAGCTGATAACGGAAGGGTCGAACGAAATTTGGCACACCTCTGCATGGCCGGTGTTGCCGGTGCATATTTCAGCGTAGGTAGGGCTTTTGGAAGTACCGTTTGCATAGCCCGATACAACAGTGTCAACTCCCTGAAGGCGTTGGAACACAGCTTCTACACACCAGAAGCAGCCAGCACCAAAAGTGGCAGTTTCTTTTTTTTGACTCATTGTTCTTTGATTGTTTACGGGTGATAAGGCCGCCTGACCGCAACTGGAAAAGAAAGAAGCAGAAAGCAGGGCAAATAACAGCGAACGGTTCATAATTTTGTCAGCTTATTTTAGGCAAGATACGAAGCCTGTCGGATAAAGGTTTTAACCCAACAACAAATTCAATTGAACAAGGCTCACCGTTTTTTCTTTCACAAGTTTAGGCCCTACAGGGCTTTGGCAATATGGTCAAGGCAAGGCTCCCTACCAGGTTTTGATGGAGTGCCTGTGCTCACTGTATGGAATTTTTTTGTCCGATCGTTCAAAGAAGACGACCTATCCATGCGGGCATCCTTTATGGCTTACAATTTTTTCATGGCCATCTTTCCCGCCATAATCTTTTTCTTTACGATTATTGCCTACTTCCCCATCCAAGATCTGCACGAGGGCATTATGCAATACATAAAACACCTAATGCCTGCCGATGCTTTCTCAGCCGTGGAGTCAACCCTGAATGACATCCTAACTATTCAACACGGCAGCTTGCTTTCCATAGGTTTTATTTCTGCCTTGCTGTTTTCGGCTAATGCGGTGTTCAATATGTTCAAGGCTTTCGACAAATATGATAATTCACCGGGGCATCGTTCGGTTTTGCGTAGGCTTTTGCTCAGCCTTGCTATGACGTTGATATTTTCTGTATTACTCATCCTTTCCGTAGTGCTTATAACCTTTGGGCAGATTGCCATTGACTGGATGGAAAGCAAACATTGGCTCAACGATAATATTACCTATTATAGCCTTATCGTGTTGCAGTGGGTGGTCACCTTGTCCATTTTCTATTTGGTCATTGCATTTTCTTACTACTTCGGCAGCTCGCTGAAACCCAAGTTTAAACTCATAACACCCGGAGCTACACTAGCTACCATTGTGTCTATCATTGCCACCGTTGGTTTTGCATTTTATGTTAACAATTTTGGCAGCTACAACAGGCTGTATGGCTCCATTGGTACATTACTAATCGTCTTGATTTTGATATACACCAATTGCCTCATCATCCTCTACGGTTACGAACTGAACGCGAGCATTGACAAAGCCCGAAAGCATCACTTGAAACCTGCTGAAATGACAGCAGCAAATTTGGAACAATCGGTTGAAAAACGCGTATGATGCAAATGAATTCAGGTGGAAACGCATGACAACACCACAAACTAAAATGACATGTAGAAAAGCATTTGGTCGTGAAATAGAAGTTGCCGTTTCAAAACATTCGCAACCTATTTGGTTCCGAATAATGAAGTACTTGCTGCTTAGCTGTATGCTTTACTTCCTTTGGGAAAGCGAGTGGCTTTGGATCATTTTAGTCATCCTGTTTATAGTAGCATTGGGGCTGCATTTTTGGTATAGGTACAAAACAGCAGCCTGGACCAAAAGCTATGGTATGTGGAAATACGATGGAAAATAATAAGAGGGTACTTTGTACTTCAGATGGTACATCCACCGATCCCTTTCCTAACTCATGCCAAGCTCCAGAAGCCTCGGTTACGAAGGATAGTTTTAGTCGGAACGACGCAAGGTTGAACCCTAGGAAATGTTCAATAATTACAAAACAAGATTTAGCCTTTTGCTAAAAGGTCGTTGGCTTATTACGCCACTCACAAGTGAAATAAAGCCATTCGTTCAGTCCGAAATTGTTAATTTATTGAAAACATGAATTATGTGAATTATTAAAGGATTCGCATTTTCAAAATCCGCTGTTATTAATGTTTTGAACTCATTTGGCTTAGCCAATACCTATTTTGGCTAATTTGGCTTAGGACTGACGCATCAATCGTGCATTACTTACAGTCGATTTCTTAGGGATCCTACAATTTTAGTTTCACTTCCTCATCATTCATGAGAAAAGGTAATTTATCAAAATCAATACTGGAAAGAATGCCCTTGGCCAAAAGCAGTTGGCTTTTTTTTGTGTGTTTTGGCATCAGGTATTGTTGTGTTGTTAGCTGGAAACAAATGACAACACAATTTTTCCTCGCCCTTGAACCAAGTAGCAAAAACAAGATTATATTTGTGGTAGAAACAACTTTAGGTCGGTTCAAGTATTTTGCCACTGTAAGTGTTCGGTTTTTCCTTCATAATTCAATACTAAGCCCATGATCAGATTTTTGAGCTTCCTACTAGCCCTTCTCTTTTTTTTACCTGTTTTTTCACAGGCATTGCTCACCAACAATGGGGCTATGATTACCATAAGGGGCGGCACTACATTATTTGTAAACGGCAGCCTTGAAAATAAGATAGGAAGCACATTAAGAACCACAGGCGAAGTACGGGTGACGGGCGATATGATTAACAATGGCACTATGAACGGCGTTGGTACTCTCTATTTTTGGGGCAGCAACCAACAAGATTTGAACCTGAACGGAGCCAGCATTGATAACCTTCAGATTAACAAAAGCGGCTCGTCTGTTTCGCTGTTATCCGACCTCACCGTGAGCACCAATGTAGATTTAAGCCTTGGTGTAAGTAGTTTTCTTTTGATAGGAAACAATAACCTGACACTTGGTTCGGCTAACATCACTAGCCCTTCTGCCGCTGGCTTTGTAGTAACAGACGGCACAGGCAAACTTATTCGCAATGTGGGCAATACAGCGAAGGCATTTCCTATTGGTTCGTCGGTTTCAAACTATACCCCCGCCACCCTTACTAACAGCGGCACGTCTGACAACATTGGCCTGCGAGTGATGGATAGCGTATATAGTGCCTATGATGGTAACGGAGTTCCAACAGGGAATGCTCTGAACCCAAACCGGGAAGTAAACAAAACATGGATATTGAACGAAGCCACGGCAGGTGGTAGCAACTTAGCTCTTTCACTCACTTGGAATGTCGCCGATCAAGGGGCTAGTTTTGATAAAAACAATAGTGCTATTGCCTTCTTTAGTGGAGGCGGTTGGCAAACCAATACAAACGGAGGTGCAGCTAGTGGCAGCAGCCCTTACACTCGCAGCCGCAGTGGACTTACCCACACCTTGTCTAACTCACCTTTAGGGGTGGGTGGCCATGCCCTTTCGCCTTTGCCTATCGCCATGCTGCAGTTTGATGTTGTGAAGAAAGGCAAGGATGCATTGCTCACATGGGTCACCGCTAGCGAAACCAAAAGTAGCCATTTCAATGTACAGCGTAGCTTGGATGGGATTGAATATACTCAGATAGCTACCTTAGTAGCAGCAGGCAGCTCCTCCACAGCCAGAGACTATACCTATATTGATGCCAATATAGAGGCATTTGCCAATAGCTACCGCATCATTTACTACCGCATACAATCGGTTGACCAGTTAGAAATCAGCAGTCTTACCGCAGCTAAAAGTATAAATTTAGGCAATGCATCAAACAAGCCAATTGTCAGCCTGTTTCCAAACCCAAGTATTGGCAACAGCTTATTGTTGTTCAATTCCTTAGGCCAACAAAATATAAGTATATCCATCAGCGATGCTACTGGGCGGGTTATCAGGATCCAAAATGTAGCTCTTGACGGCCAGCCCAAACAATTTGAGCTTGACGGGAGTAACCTTGCAAAAGGCATCTACTTTTTGCAGGTAGGCAATGCCGGCGAACATCAGGTACTGAGGTGGGTGAGGGAATAGCTTGAGCTACTAGCGGCTAACCCTATCATCGGATTAAAGAAGTAATAATGTCTATTGCAAACTAATAGACCTTTACAACAGGAGTATATTGAAACACTAGCTCCGTTTTGAAGACTCAATGCTAAAGAAGCTTTAATTGACTTCAACTATGAGAATGCCGAAAGCTGAATTAGCAGCCATTTGAGGTGTGAGGCTAAAAGGCTATCACCTTCACTATTTCGTCAAAATACTTTTCCTTTTTTCTGGCCTTCTTTTTCTCTGCAATATCGCGGGCATGTATAGCTGAACCTATATAATACCGCTGAAACCAAGGGAAGACTGAGATATAGGAATCAATGAATGAATAGGTTTGCCAAGTGTGAATGAAGCCCCAAATCAAGAAAGCATTCAAGGCCATAGAGTTTATTCCGTTCTTGATGTCGCCAGCGTATAATTGACCAAGACCGGGAAGGATAATACTCAGGTTTCGGGCTATGATTGGGTTCAGTTTTTCGTTCTTGGCAGCCGTTTTTAGTAGTTTGTGAAGTGCAACAGAATCAACAGCGGAAAGGTTCTTCACCAACTTACCAAATAGTATTTCGCAGGTATCCATTCTTCCAAGCCCATAGTAGGCCGATGCAGTCAGGAAGAACAGATTACCTGTTGGGCTTTCCAGTTTCTCCAAAGTTTTTAGGCAGTCATAGTAGTTCTGTGTGGCAAGCTGGCAACGAGCAAGGCCCTCGATAGCGGCAGTGCTGTTGTCCCCCAAAATTGCTTCTTTGTAGTGGTAGCTTGCAGCCTTGTAATGCCCAGCAAACTCCAAACTACGGCCTATCATCTGTTCTGTTATTTCTCTGTATAAATCTAGCGAATCGAAAAAGAGAATACGGTTACCAATATCTTCTATTTGCGTAGAATCGTGCAGCGAATAAAACTTGGTGAACAATGCAAAAGTTTTGTCCAAAGTTTGCCCGGAGGAAACTTGGCTTACAAAAAGCAATACGATTACTCTAAAAAATTCTGAGCAACGCATCTTTAGTTACCTTTCTTAGTTCTTGATTGAAAAGCCTGTTCTGTCGCTTGGCCGAATGCCATGAACCATAAAGGTTCCCAGAATAGAATCCGAGAGTAAGTCCAGCATAGATATACCCATATGCACTTTTTACCCCCTGCTTCTTGAAGCCACGGTAACTTTGGTAGCCCGACAGCCCAACCATTACCAGAGAGGCCAACCCATCTTTCCATTCACCTGTATAAATTTTTCCGCTTCCTGGTATAATCGCAGAAAGTAACAGAGCTTTGACGGGGGATTTTTCTTTGTGATTTTTTAGTAAGTGAATAACTGGTGTCATTTCTATCCATTGTAAGGAATCACCTTCAGTAAAGCTTTGAAATGATAACCACCCATTTAAATCATTCTTATTGATACTTGAATATCCTTGAATCTGAATTCCATGAGCAAGATCAAGTACAGATTTGCAAAGAATCTTGCCATTCAACATATTTCCATATTCCTCCAATTGAATATAGGTTTTTTGCAAGAAGATACTTGCCGCTAGTGGCATCAATTTCCTATCAGGGAAAAGCTGGCCTGCCTTGTTCAAGCTGAGTTGCCAGTCTTTCGTTTTGTAGTAATTTCGTAATGCTGGGGTTCGCAAACTATCTATTGAGTAGGTATAAGTCAATCGCTCGTATTCCCTTGCCGCTATCAAGTAATCTCCCTGTTGTTCCAAATAGGCGGCATACTGCAAACTATTCTTCTCACTGAATATATCAGTGTCATTCGTTTGACTGAAAGTCGACACACAACTAGTCAAAAAAAAACAGCTAATAAAAATTCTCTTCACGGCTTATCCACGGTATGCCCCTCGTGGTCGGTTTCATAAAGTTCGGGGCTCATGGGGTTGCAGCGTATCAGTCGGTCGAAGGTAGCTAAGGTTCCAACGATAAGGCCATGCTTTTTGATGGAGAGCAAACTATACTCAGAACAGGTTGGTGAAAAATTGCACTTGCCACCATCTTGCGATGAAACAAAATGTTTATAGAAAAGGAACAGACCTGAAAATATTATCTGCACTTCATTCTTGGGCTTAGCAGCCGATATTTTCCAGCTAGGCTTGTGCTGATGTGTTTCAAACGACCGCTTGGCCGCAGCCACCGTTGCCGCATCCTGTGCCGACAACATGCATGAAGCAAGTAGAAAGGTATAAATGAAAATTGATTTCATAAAATTTGGCCACAAAAAAAAGCCCCAAACGGGGCTTTTCGTTCAAACTATTTTTTGTTTAGAAAGTAACGTCATATTCACCGTCTTCAGGTTTCAAGTCACCAGTAATAATCATGACTAAATCTATTAAAGCCCAGACACCAAAACCACCGCATGTTAAAAGTTGCACTACCCCCTGCCACATATAGCCTAAATAAAAACGGTGTACCCCCAAGACTCCCACCAAAATGCATAGAATGAGGGCAATCACTTGACTTTTGCCGCCATCGCCATTTGGCTTTGTTGCAGCTACCATTGCCTTGCTCACTTTTTTCAGCATTTTTCTTTCGGGGACACTCACCTTTCCATCGAGCATTGTAGAAGCTTGCAATTTGCTAAATGCTTCGTGAAGTTCAGCTTTGGCTGCTGTTTGCTTCATAACCCTTATTGTAGGCGTTGCCTGCAATGCCACCGTGGCTATTGAAGATGCTGTTAAAGTATTCACATCTACACGACTTAGGATTTCTTTCTGAGGTGTTGGTGTTTGTACTTGTGCCTTTGCAGTGTGCCGCACCCGGCCCGGCTTGTTGCTTTGTGCAATGCGGTCAACCGAACTACAAGAGGCGAGGAAAATACTGGCTAAAGCAAGCCCAGTAATGGTTTTGGAAAATAGTTTCATTTGTTTAGTGATTAGTTTTTTGCCTACTCTCACGGTTTTCGGCTTCCCCGATTAGCTTTTGGGTTCAATTTTAGGCATAAATATTCAAACGGCCAATTTTTGATTTTAAAAAATTATTCATAATTCGATGTCTTAACCTGACATCCTCGCATGGGGTATAGCAAATTTAGAATAACCAACTCCAGAATATGATCTCCAAGCTTCACACTTCCACCTGCCTATTCCTTACTTCTTCTTCGTATCAAACAAGTCCTTGCGGGAGGTTTTCTTCACGACTTCGGCATCTTTCAAGGTGGCAGAAACCGCTTGGTAAGGGCCAGTGATTACTTCATCTTTCTCTGTGATGCCTTCCAATATTTGTATGTAGGTATCGTCCTGTATGCCTGTGCGAACTTTCTGCAGTTTGGCTTTTCCATTGGCTAATACAAAGACAATTTCCTGTAACTCCTCTTTCGTTTTTTGTTCGGGTTCTGGGTTCATGGAGTTGTCTTCTTTCTTGTCCACTTTCTCTTTTGTCCTCTTTATATCGCTTTGACAGCGAGTGCCCACAGCTTCTATTGGCACGGTAAGAACATCCTCAATTCTGTCGGTCACAATGTCTACCGAGGCACTCATGCCAGGACGGAAAGGATAACGTCGGTTAGATTTGATAAGGTCGGCATAGGAGCTACTAAGAATGCGAACCTTCACGGTGAAGTTAGTCACTTGGTCGCTACCGCTTAGGCTCACATTGGCAGAGTTGGCTATCTCTGTCACATATCCCCTGAACTTGCGGCCTGTGTATGCATCCACTTCTATGTTGGCCGAATCGTAACGGGCTATTTTGGCTATATCGTTTTCGTTCACGTCCACGCTCACTTCCATCAAGTTAAGGTCGGCTATTTTTAGGATGTCAGTACCTGCAAAATTGGCTGTGCCCACCACCCGTTCTCCTTTTTCCTTGCTGCGTTTGCTGATGATGCCGCTCATGGGTGCATATACATTGGTGCGGTTCAGTTGCTTGCTACTTTGGCTCACAACCGCCTCTGAACCTTTTACTGTGTATTGCATTGCTTTTAGGTTTTGTTTGGCGGCTTCCAAGTCTGCTTGTGCTGTATTGAAAGTGCTTTGGATTATTTCCCATTCTGCATCCGAAATTACCTTTTGATCGTGCAGTTTTTTGCTACGGTTGTAGGAGGAGGTTATTTCAGCTAGCCTTGATTCCGCTTGAGTGATGCGGGTCTTTGTGCTTTCCATGCTGGCCTTTGTGTTTTCCAAAGTGGCAAGGGTACGGTCAAGGTCGGCGTTATATAAGTCGGGGTTGATGCGGCAGAGGAGTTGACCTTTTATTACAGAGTCGCCCTCAGCTACCATCATTTCCACTATTTCGCCACTCACATCAGGGCTAACGACTACTTCCACTTCTGGCTGCACCCGCCCGCTGGCACTGACCGTTTCCACAATGTCACGTTTCTGTGCTAACTCGGCTGAAACACGAATGGGGGGCTTGCCGCTAAGGGCTTCTTTCAAAGCTACACCCACGATAACCAGCACAATTGCCAGTGTAATCCAGAGTCCAATTTTGTTTTTCTTTCTCATTATAGATTTAACAGTTTATTTATAAGACATAGGATTTTTCGTAATTAGCCTTGAAGCTGCTTGCTCCCATTTTCAAGACCTCCACCGCTTCACCGAATCACTCCCCCTTCATAAAAATCAATAACTTTTTCGCGGAATATCAATTCGTATCTTGACTGTATCAATTGTGCTTCGGCACGGCTGCGGTTGGCTGCTGTCAGTTGGAAATCGGTATAGCTGATAGCCCCATTGTCGTAGCGAATTTTGGCAAATTTAAAACTTTTATCTGCCGCCTGAAAGTTGTTGTTGGTGGCCTGTAGTTTCTTTTGTGAGGCATTTAGGTCGGCACAGGCTTGGGTAATATTTTTGTATAAACTTAGCTTGGCTATTTGCAAGTTGATATTGGCCTGCTGAATCGTTATTTTTGCTCGTGCTATTTGTGTTTGTGTTTGCCAGCCATTCAATAGAGGTATTTGCAAACTCAGGCCGCAGCTTTTACCAAAATTGTTGTTCACTTGTTTCCAGTAGGGCGTTGTTTTTGTATCATATGAATAACGTGGACTATAAACGGTATCGCCTGTTTTTAGTATAATTCCACTGGGGTCAATGCCTATGATGTTATATCCCAAAATATCCTTGCGAGTGGATGAATAAAGGCTGCTCACATTTCCAAACAAAAACAACTTTGGATACAATTGTGCCTCTGCCACTTTCAGTCCGTAGCCGGCTGATTTCACCTTGCCTTCTGCAAAAAGTATTTCCGGCCTTTCACTATTTGTTTTGTTGAAAATCTCATCAGCATTTGCCGGGCCTGAACGCATCGGACGTAGGTTTCCTGGCGATTCAATAGTATTGATAAGGTCGGGATTCACATCCAGCAATTGCCAAAGCGAAAGATATAACAGTTGCACATTGTTTTTGGCCGTGACAAGCGAAAGCTCATCGTTGGCTTTCTGGGCTTCTTGCTGCATCAAGTCAGCTTCGGCAATGCGGCCAGCCTCAAATAGTTTTTGGCTGCGATCGGATTGGGTGGAACTCAGTTCCAGTTGGGCTTGTGCTGCCTGTTGCAGTTCGGTGGCAAGCAGTATTTGCAAGTAAGCATTCGCAACGGCTAACATCAGGTCGTTCTCATTCACTTTGAAGCTGTGTTTACCAGATTCCACCTCCACTGCATTTTGACGAATGGTATTTTGCACTGCAAACCCGCTGAATAGATTCACCGTCCCCTGCAACTGGAAGTTGTTGGAGGTGATTGCTTGGTTCAGGAAAGTATTGGTGAAAGGGTCAATACTTCGGCCATAGTTGTTGCTCCAGTTGCTGTTGGCACTTATGGAGGGCAGGCGGTTCATCTGACTTTGCTTTAAGGTCAATTGCTGGTTCTCGGCAAGCAGGCGGCTACTGCGAAGACTTAAGTTGTTTTGCAGGGCGTGGCTTATGCAGGCTTCCAGTGTCCACACCTTTTGGGCATAAGTATTTAACAGCAAAGTACAAAAAATGGCAACTAAAGACAGGCGTTTCATAAATGCGGATCAAAAATAAGTAGGGACTCGCCAAATGCTTTGACACCTCGTAGGAATTGGGTAACCTAGGCAACCTTTTCTTCAAGAATTACCCTTGATGAATAACTACTATGCTAATTCAAGCATTGATTGTGAAAGGTTTATGTTAGCTATTTTTCGTATAACTTTATTGGCTTAAATGCTTACAAATTCTTAAACATCCACTCCGTCATTTTGGTGAACAAGTGAAGTCTTGTCTTTCCTCCACCAATGCCGTGGTTTTTATTGGGGTAATATTCACTGTCGAATCGAATATTTTTCTTTATCATGGCATCCACCATCTCTACCGAATTCTGGAAATGCACATTGTCGTCAGCCGTGCCGTGAATGATGAGAAAATTACCTTTTATTTTGTCAACATGGCTAGTGGGGCTATTGTCGTCATAGCCATTGGGGTTGTCCTTTGGCAAACCCATATAGCGTTCCGTGTAAATGTTGTCGTAGTATCGCCAGTTGGTTACGGGGGCTACTGCAATAGCTGCTTTGAACTCTGCGGCACCTTTTGTAATGGCTAACGAAGACATATACCCGCCAAAACTCCAGCCAAACATTCCAATCCGGCTGCTGTCCACAAAGGGTTGTTTTTTTAGCCATTTGGCAACTTCTATTTGATCAATGATTTCGTAGTAGCCCAATTCGCGGTAGGTTATCTTTTTCCAAGATTCTCCACGCCCCCCCGTACCTCGGTTGTCTACACACATAATGATATAACCATTTTGAGCTAAATAGTTGAACCAAAAATAATATCCCCCCTTCCATACATCTAACACCTGCTGACTGCCGGGGCCACCATAAACATATTGCAGCACAGGGTATTTTTTCTTTTCATCAAAATTTGAAGGCACCATGATGAAGCCTTTTAGGGGCAGGAATTCGCTGGTTACTACTTCCAAAAACTTGGCAGGAGCAAGGTCGTATTCCATCATTTTTCTCATCAGCTTTTCGTTATTCTCCAATATGCGTAGAGTCTTGCCTGTGCTATCCATAAGCGAAACTACATACGGGCTGTTGATGGTAGAATTAGTATTCAGAAAATACTTCCAGTTTTTGCTGAATGCAGATACTGAATTTGTGCCTTCAGCCCAGGTAATTCTTTTTTTGTTCTTGCCATCAATACCTATTTCGTAAAGGTTGCGGTCGAGTGGCGAAGTTTCTAGAGATGTATAAAAGATGCGATTGTTTTTTTCATCTATTCCTACTAAGTCGGCTACTTCAAATTTCCCCATGGTCACCTGCCTGATTTCCTTCCCATTTTTGTCGTAGTGGTGTAAATGCTTGTAGCCACTTTTCTCGCTACTCCACAAAAAACTGCCATCATTGAGGAAGGTAACATCGTCATACAAGTCTACGTAGTCGGGGCTTGTGTCTATCAGCAACACCTTGCTTTTGCCATTGTCTGCGTCGGCTTTCATCAGTTCAACTTTGTTTTGTAGGCGGTTCATGCGGAAGAAAAATAGATCATCGTCTCCATTACCCCAAAAAATGCGTGGGATATACTGATCGGTCACTTGACCTACATCCACCTGTATGGTTTTTTTGCTTTCCAAATCATATACCCACACAGTTACTAGGCTATTGCCTTCACCTGCTTTCGGGTATTTGAAGGTTTCGTTTTTTGGATAAAGTCCGCCATAGATCGGCATAAAAAATTCAGTAACCTTTGTTTCATCAAACCTAAAAAAAGCAATCTTTTCCCCATCTGGACTCCAACTAAACCCTGACGACATACTGAACTCCTCTTCATACACCCAGTCAACTGCACCGTTTATTATTTCGTCCTTTTTTCCATCGGTGGTAATAGCGGTTTCTTTCATGTTGTTCAAATCTATCAGGTACAAATTGTTGTCACGTACCCATGCAATCTTATTTCCTTTCGGGTTAAATGCAGGGTGCATACCTTTCTCATGGCTGATATAATTGGTCTTCCTAGTTTTCCTATCCAGCAAGGCATAGCGGGCTTTGAAACTGTGGCGGTATATGTTTTCTACTTCATTCATCACCAAAAGTTGAGTTTCGTCTGAATTGAATTGATATCCGCCCAGCTCAAGATTATTAGTAGCGTTCTCAGGTTTTAGCCACCCTTCTTCAGCTATTGTGCCCTGCATTTTCCCCGTTTTGTAATCGTATTGGCGAAGCACATTGTATTTGTAGCCGCTGTCCCAGTCCATCTTGGCGTAGTGTTCTCCATCATTCATGGGGTGGAAGCCACTAACTGTCTTGGCCGAAAATTCACCACTGCCCCAAATTTGTTCGAGCGTCAGCTTCTTTTTTTGTGAAAAACCTTGTGTGGCAATGCAAATGCTGATTACTAAAATAACGATTTTTTTAAGTTGGAATAAAATCATGGCGGCAAAATACGCCCTTACCCTTCAAATTTGCAGCAGCCCTTTTAACCGAAAGGCCAATTTACTTTGCTTACCGTATCCTCTTTCCGCATCCTGCTAGTTGATAAACTATGTCATCTTTACCCCAAGGAAGAGTGTTTTTCAATTGCATCCATTATCCTCGAGGACTTGTTGGGAATGGATAGAACAACTCAACACCTGCATTCTGAAACAGAATTTACCTCATCAGAAACGATCGCTTTGGAGCAAGCTATCAAAAGACTTGAAACAAGCGAACCCGTGCAGTATGTCACTGGACTTGCACCTTTTTATGGAATGATGCTGAAAGTGAATCCTGACGTGTTAATTCCACGACATGAGACTGAAGAACTTGTTGCCTTGGCTATTAATTTTTTAAACAGAAAAAGTAAGTCAAACCCAAGAATTTTAGATATATGCACTGGCAGTGGCTGTATAGCGATTGTTCTAAAAAAGCACTTTCCAGAAGCTGCAGTATCAGCCATTGATATTTCAAAATCTGCTTTGGAAATAGCCACTGAAAACACCTACCGGCTTCTTGGAGAAAATGCAATTCACTTTGTCGAATCTGATTTTCTTTCAGACAATTCATGGGCAAGTGGTGAATACGACCTCATAATCAGCAATCCACCTTATGTCACCATAAAAGATGGATTAATGATGCATTCCAATGTGATAAGGCACGAACCTCACCTTGCCCTTTTTGTACCTGACGAAGACCCGTTGGTTTTTTATAGGGCATTGGCATACTTTGGCCAAAAATACCTGGCTGGTGGCGGTTTGCTTTGTATGGAAATAAATGAAAGACTAGGGGAGAGACTTGTCGAACTATTTATGGAACTTAACTTTGGTCATACCGAAATAATGAAAGACTTGAATGGAAAAGACAGAATGATGGTAGTAAGCAGAGGGGGGATTTAACATTGACATATGAATGGCAATGCTGGATTCAAGTAATAATTTCTGCTAGTGGTGATAGGGTAAAGAAAATTGATTTTTCGAATTCTAATAACCATAAGCAGAATAGAATTACCAACGGAAGATAATTTAGTATTGTTTGTTGGTTGTTTCGATTGGTAGCTTCATCATTGGTGGGTCTTGATAAAACAGACCTCCCAAAACGGATTAGTTAATTAACTTTGTCCGCTCAATAATTACCGAGCTTCGATTTTGCTCAGCCTGACAATACCAAAGGACCATATTCCCACATTTGCTTTTTCAACTAACTTCCGAATTTGAGCCCACTGGCGATCAGCCTAGAGCCATCAAACAATTGGTTGATGGGGTGAGGCGTGGTGACCCTGCTCAGACCTTGCTGGGGGTTACAGGTTCGGGCAAGACGTTTACTATTGCCAACCTAATACAAGAAGTGCAAAGGCCAACACTTATCCTCAGTCACAACAAAACCTTGGTGGCTCAGTTGTACGGTGAATTCAAACAATTTTTTCCAGAGAATGCGGTGGAGTATTTTGTGAGTTACTACGATTACTATCAGCCAGAGGCATTTATAGCCAGCACTAATACCTACATAGAGAAAGATCTTCAAATTAATGAAGAAATAGAGAAACTGCGTATGCATACGGTTGCCAGCTTGCTGAGTGGCCGCCGGGATTTGATAGTGGTGAGTTCGGTGTCATGTATTTATGGTGCTGGCAACCCTACCGAAACAGAGGGCAGTATTGTCCGTTTGCATGTAGGGCAAAAAATGAGTAGAAATACCTTACTTCATCGCTTGGTTGACAGCCTCTACAGCCGCACCACAGCAGATTTCCACAGAGGGAGCTTTAGGGTGATTGGTGATAATGTGGATATATATGTGGCTTATGCCGATTATGCCTACCGCATCATATTTTTTGGGAATGAAATAGAAGGCATGGAAACAATTAACCCTAGCAGTGGTAAGCGGATAGATAAGTTGAAAGACTTGGCCATTTTTCCTGCCAATATGTATGTTGCTAACAAAGACCGTATGCTTGAAACAATATACCAGATCCAGGATGATATGGTGGAGCAGGTGGAGTATTTTAAATCAACGGGAATGCACCTGGAAGCAAAGCGGCTTGAGGAACGAGTGACCTTTGATTTGGAGATGATGCGTGAGCTCGGCTATTGCAGCGGCATAGAAAATTATAGCCGATATATGGACAGACGCAGCCCTGGCGAGCGACCATTTTGTTTACTTGATTATTTTCCGAAAGATTACCTGATGGTGGTGGACGAAAGCCATGTGAGCATGCCACAAATACGGGCCATGTACGGTGGTGACCGTAGTCGAAAAATCGCACTGGTCGAAAATGGTTTCCGCCTGCCTGCAGCCATGGATAACAGACCGCTTACCTTTCAGGAATTTGAATCCATCACGGGGCAAACAATATATGTGAGTGCCACCCCTGCTGATTATGAAATAGAAAAATCGGAAGGTGTGGTGGTGGAACAACTCATCCGCCCAACGGGGCTTTTAGATCCCGAAATAGAAATCCGCCCCTGTGTGAACCAAGTGGACGACCTGTTGGACGAAATAGACAACCGGGTGAAAATGGGAGACCGTGTGTTGGTGACCACCCTCACCAAACGTATGGCCGAGGAACTGGCAAAATATCTTGCCAAGCTGGATATAAAATGCCGCTACATACACAGCGAAGTAAAAACCCTTGACCGGGTGGAGATATTGCGAGACCTGCGGATGGGTGTGGTAGATGTATTGATTGGTGTGAACCTGTTACGAGAAGGGCTTGATTTGCCCGAGGTTTCGCTGGTTGCGATTTTAGATGCCGACAAAGAAGGATTCCTTCGCAGCCAACGCTCACTTACCCAAACCATAGGCCGGGCTGCTCGGAACGAGAAAGGCAAGGTCATACTTTACGCAGACCGTGTTACTGACAGTATGCGAAGAACAATAGACGATAACCTTCACAAGCGGAATATACAGCAAGAGTATAATCGGGTGCATGGCATTACCCCAACAACGGTTAGAAAGTCTCATGAGGAAATATTTAAGCAAACCACAATTGCTGACTCCAAAAAAGAGCATGAACGTAGGGTGTATAATGAACCTACAAAAATGAACCTGGCCGCCGACCCATTGGTGCAATATATGAGCAAGGAGCAACTGAAAAGTGCCATTACAGAAACCAAGAAACGAATGGAGCGGGCCGCCAAAGACCTAGACTTTCTGGCAGCAGCCTCCTATAGAGACGAGATGGTGGAGCTGGAGAAGCGGGTGTAAAACGCAACACATTTACTGGCCTAAACTGTACCTTCGCAGCCCTATTTTGAAATTTACATTAGAAGCTACAGATAGCAAAAGCAGTGCGAGGGTCGGCAGTTTAGAAACAGGGCATGGCACTATTCAAACGCCCATTTTTATGCCTGTGGGCACAGTGGGCAGCGTAAAGGGGGTTTTTCAAGAACACCTACATGAACATATAAAAGCCCCCATAATATTGGGCAATACGTATCATCTGTTTTTGAGGCCTGGCACAGAAATTATACATAAAGCAGGAGGGCTACATAAGTTTATTAATTGGCCTGGGGCTATGCTCACCGACAGCGGCGGATATCAAGTTTTTAGTTTAGCACACCGAAGAAAAATTTCAGAAGAAGGAACTACTTTTCAGAGCCATGTAGATGGTAGTAAAATATTTTTTAGCCCTGAAAATGTGATCGACACCCAACGCATCATTGGTGCCGATATAATAATGGCTTTTGATGAATGTGCACCATTTCCTTGCGAAAAGAAATACGCCGAAAAGGCCATGCACCTCACTCATCGTTGGCTTGACCGATGCCTGTTTCGATTTTCAGAAACCGAACCACTTTACGGCTATCAGCAGGCATTGTTTCCAATTGTGCAAGGCGGTGTTCACCACGACTTAAGAAAAAAAAGTGCTGAATACATAGCCGCCAAAAATGCAGATGGGAATGCAATAGGCGGCCTCAGTGTGGGCGAACCCGCTGAAGACATGTACAGCATGACGGATTTGGTTTGTTCAATTCTACCCAAAGACAAACCTCGATACTTGATGGGTGTGGGAAAGCCAGAGAACATTCTAGAAAGTATCGCTCTCGGAGTGGATATGTTTGACTGTGTGATGCCTACCCGAAATGCCAGACATGGATATATTTTTACCACACAAGGTGTCATCAATATTAAGAACCAAAAATGGAAGGATTGTTTTGAGCCAATAGACCCTTTGATATCGCCAAACTATACCCTATCGTACCTCCGTCACCTGATTATGTGTAGCGAACATCTTGGCGGCATGATAGCTTCTTTACAAAACCTAAGATTCTATTTGTGGCTGGTGGAACAAGCAAGGGAGCAGATACTGGCAGGCACTTTCAGCGAATGGAAATCAAAGATGGTGAAACAGGTTTCTGAACGGAGATGAGGTTCCCCAGGATTCGTCCTATTAAATACGAATACTTAAAAAGATAAACATAATCAATGAAACAAATTCTAATCCTTCTTGCACTACTTAGCCTTGGGAGCCTGCTCTACTTTACTTTCAATACAAATCAAGAAAAGGCATTAAAAGAACTTCCTTTTTTAGGTAATAAAGGACATACAATCAAAGATTTTAGTTTTACAAATCAGGATGGCAATACAGTAACCCTTGCCAACGTGAAAGGTAAGATTCTGGTGGTTGAATATTTTTTTACCACATGCCAAAGTATTTGTCCCATTATGAACACTCAAATGATGCGAGTTGATTCAGCAACCAAGGGAATGCAGAACTTTACAATCTTATCGCATACCGTTGATCCAGAAACCGACACACAAGCCGCAATGAAAGCATATTCGGCTAGGCACAACCCCAGTAGCAACTGGCTGTTTCTCACTGGCGACAAGGCCGAACTGTACAGCATTGCCCGCGAAAGCTATCTGTTGGATGCTGCAGAAAATGCCACAAAAAATATAGGCGAAGATTTCATCCACACGCCTGATTTTATCTTGATTGACCAAAATGGACGCCTGAGAGGTGCATACAATGGCACTAAGCTCGACGAAGTAGACAAACTTATAGCCGACGTTAAAATTCTTGTAGAAAGTATTAATTAACCATTAACTAACCATTTTTTGGTAGTTAATACCGATATTTGTAGCCTTATTTAACTATTCGTTTATTTATGTGTGGTATTTCTGGAATAATTCGGTTTCATGGAGTGGAGGTGATCAAGTCAGAGCTTAAAAAAATAGGCATGACAATGCACCACCGAGGACCAGATTATTTTGGGATATACATTGACGGCAGTTTTGGCTTTGCTCATAATAGGCTCAGTATTATCGACCTTTCTGAAGGAGCAAATCAACCATTTACCGATGAAGAACACGTTTTAGTTTTCAATGGTGAAATCTACAATTATGCTGAACTTCGTATTGAACTTGAGTCGCAATATCAGTTCAAAACACAAAGCGATACCGAGGTGCTATTCGCAGCTCTAAAAATTTGGGGGATAGAAAAAACCATTGATCAGTTAATGGGAATGTTTGCCTTTGCGTTTCATGATAAAAGAAGTAAGGAAACATGGCTAGTAAGAGACAGATACGGCATTAAACCATTGTATTATTTTAGTACTTCTAACGAACTAGTTTTTGCATCTGAAGCCAAAGGCATTTGGGCAATAAGGGATATAAAAACTGATAGAATAAAAACAGTATTCAGCATTTATGGATCAGGAGATAGTGACATGAACCATACCGTGTTTGAAAATGTTGAACAATTAAAACCAGGTCATTATCTACACCTTAGTGCATCAGGAGGCATAAAAAGTCGATGCTATTTCAGTATGGAGGATCTTGCCGAAGAAAGCCTATACAACGAATACAGTAAAATGAGCCGAAATGAGATTCATAAAAAATTTCATTTTCTGATTAAAGAGGCAACTGAACGAATGCTTATTTCGGACGCACCTGTTGGGTGTTTTGTCAGCGGAGGTGTAGATTCGAGCTTGCTTACCGCATTGGCCGTAAAATATAAGAACATACAGCTTTTCAATAGCGATGTAAAGGATTATGGTAGCGAACTTAAGAATGCCAAAGGCGTTGCTGATTTTATAGGTGGAAACCTGAATACTGTTGAGTTTAAAAAGGAAGATTATATCTCCCAAATAACGAAAGCTACCTGGCATTTTGAAGCTCCGATCGTTTCGCATGTGAATGCATTGCCAATGGCCAATGTTTCGCAACTCGCCTACAACCATAATGTAAAAGTGGTTCTTTCTGGAGAAGGCTCTGATGAGTTGTTTCTTGGCTACCCCGGCATATTGTTTAATAAATATAGAAACATGGCTCTTCTCCCATCTCGGGCTGTGCAGCAATTGTATCGGATGATACCTGGACTAAGTAGCATCCTACCTGGCCATGAAAAGCATGTGCTTCCCTTGATGAATGTTGATTTTTTTAGACAATCACGTCGCACCCACTATTTTGAAAAAGTGGCCTATCTAAAGGAAAGCGAAAAGGAAATGAGTTTTCAAACGGTGTTTATGTTTCGTGAACTGCTGTTAAGTTTGCTTCAGCGAAACGACCGAATGGCTATGATGTGGTCTATAGAGGCCAGGTTTCCATTTCTTTATGAGCCATTAGTGAAGTTTGCAATGAATATCCCTCTAAATTTCAAATATAGAAGGACAGCATCATTTCATAATATCAAGCATCCGTTCATCATAGACAAGGCTATAGTAAGGGATGCCGCAGCCAAGTATCTGCCTAAGGATCTAGCATATCGTCAAAAATGGGGCTTTGGAACAAATGCGGCAATACAGCTCCGAACAAAAGCCCGTTTTTTCTCTAATGGTTACCTTGCCGATACGTTCAAAATGACCGACCAAGGGCTAGATACAATGCTCCAAAAAACGGATACGTATTCTATTTCAAAACTGGTAGCCATCGAGTTGTTTGGCCGAATGTACGAATATCGCCAGCCCTTGAATGAGCTAGAACAACATTGCCTCGAAAACTTAAGTATGGTTTAGCTTTTCACAAAAAACGAAAAGCAGCTCTGCCCATAAACCCGTTGTTCGGCAAAAGCTTTGTGGTCTTTGAAGCTGAACTTGGATGAGTGTTCTACGATGAGTGTGCCAGCTTCTCTCAATATATTTTTTTCCAATATAAGGTCGGGCAATGTGCCAAGGCCGTTCATGGCGTAAGGTGGGTCGGCAAACACGAGGTCGAAGCTGTCATCCGATTCCCAGTTTTTGAGGTAGGCAAATACATCTTCCTTGTGTGCAAGCATCTTTTTGAAACCCTGCTCTAGTGCAATTTTTTTTAGGTATTGAACACATTTTATATGACTATCAATGCTAATCACTTTGACCACACCGCGAGATGCAAACTCAAAACTAAGATTGCCTGTGCCAGCAAATAAATCGAGCACTTTTAATCCTTCAAAATTCATTCGATGGGTGAGTATATTGAACAGGCTTTCCTTAGCCATATCAGTAGTAGGCCTCACAGGTAGACCCTTTGGAGGTGAGAGGCGAATGCCTTTTTTGGTGCCGCCTATTATTCGCATAGTGGTGCTGAAAAAAGATGAAAGTAGAGGTGGGGGGGGAGTTCGTCGAAAACTGGGGCTAGGTTGAATGTGTCCGGACGTTGGCCAGTTTCCACATGTATAAAATATTTGCGAAGCAATTCCATCAATTCGCCAAAACGGGCACAATCGCCAAAAAGGGAAATGGGCTGCGATTTCGGGCTGAGGCCAAGCTGTTCGCAACAAGCAAGCACATAATAGAGCAAGTCTTCGTGGGTCTCGAACTCAAAGGAATTTACAAACTGTAGACGGTGGCCGTGGATATAAATAATGTGCATGAATCCTTCGTGAACAAACACTCCAAACTTTTCGTTTTCTTCATTAGCCTGTGCAAATCCCTCGATGAGTGGACTGCTGTAGTGCATAAGGCGGTACTTCGGAAAATAGGACCCCATCAATTCACGCAATAAATTCGATATCTTGAATATATTTTCAGCTCCATGTTTTTTCAACGAATCGAAGTGCAACTGCTCCTCGACGTTATTGTAGGGATGGTTGAATCCGAATGATTCACGGATGAGTGACTTATCAAAAAGTACCGAGGGAAAGAAGGTGGTGTTGGGATTCACTACCAATATTCGCACATCGTTGTAAGTGCCGTTCAAGTCATAGTTTACCAATTGTTTAAAATCCTCATGGGTAAATATAGACTGTGACTTCAACATCAAGAATTCAGATTCCTTACGGTTGTAAAGTGTGTATGCAATCTCATTGTCGCTCACTGATACGGTGAGATCGTAAAGATGACTTAGATTGCTATCAAAGCCTGGGGTGATGATTTCAAAATTTGGCAAGGGGCTGCAAAAATAACCTTTCGCGAGCAAGTGTGGGCATCAAAAATTGGTGCAGGTCTGGTAGCTTTTGAACTTGCGATTTACTATAACTCCACAAAAAAAGTAGGAATCTTTAGTCTTTGGGTTGCCCCTGATATACTCATTTGGATTGAAGGTGGTCTTTCGCCACAATTCACCGTATAAGGGGCTTATTTCGCCGCTGCGATCGCTTAGTTGTTGCAGGTATACATCATTAGCAGCGGCGGTACCCGCATAGTTATGGTGCACATCATCAAGCCAATCAGTGAATGTCTTTCTCCATCCAACTTCAAGAGCCACATACCAGTTTTTATCCGGGTTGAATTTGAAACCCATGCCTAACGGTAGGCATGGCTGCCACAAGCGATAGCTTTTATAAATTTCAGTTTGGTAGCGGTGCAAAAAAACAATCTTTCCATGGCGGTCAACAGTTTTTGGGTTGAAATGAAATAAACCAAGGCCAAAAAGCAAGTAAGGCACTGAACGAAAGCCACCTTTTCGCTTATAGGGATTCCAAAGTTTTAGCTCAAAAATGAGGTTTAGTTCTGGTATCTTACTATAAAATTTCAGGTTTCGTTTGCGGTGCTGGTAGTATTTATTCTGAAGCTGGTAGCCAGGGTCGTAGTTCTGCACAGTGCTGTCGTAAAACTTGCCCCATGCAGCATCACTGCCTTTTATTTTGCCATAGTTAAAGCCAGCCCTCACTGAAAGACTGTTGGTCATATTGTATCGCACAAAGCCTCCTGCCTGTATGCCCGGGAGGTGAGGGGTTATTACCAACATACTCATCTCTCCTTGATAATAAGTTGGGCCAAGCATGAGGCCAGCCTCAAAGTTTTGCGTAGTACCAAACCCTGATGATAGCTGCTTTAGGAAAGGCAGTTTCAACTGACCGGCAGCATGCAGACTCATAAAAATGGACAAAAGGAGGGAGGTCTTTTTCAAAAGTGATTTGATTTGCAAATATCAGATGTAATCGTCTTAACTAGTGACATTTTTTTTGTCGCTAGTTTCACCATACTGAAATAATAATTGCTTATCTTTCGCCCTGATATTACCCTATTAGATTGAATTACGCGATAGTAGAAAAATACTCAAGCTGAGTGACATACTAAGCTTGCTGAATTGCCAAACCACAAATAAAAATCCCCAATAATAATGTCAATTCCTTACGATTACATTTTCCTTGCTCTAGGGCTGCTCATCTTGTTCAGCTCTTTTGTCACTGTGCCACAGGGCACCATTGCAGTCATAACCATTTTCGGTAAGTATCGCCGATTGCTTTCCCCTGGCCTCAGCATGAAAATCCCCATCATCGAGCAGATTTTTAGCCGCATCAGTATACAGAATCGATCGATAGAACTGGGCTTTCAGGCCATCACAGCCGACCAAGCCAATGTGAATTTTTCGGCCATGCTTCTTTATGCTGTCATTAATAACGAAGAAGAATCAATCAAAAATGTGGCTTTCAAATTTGTTGACCACCGAAGCTTTCAAAGTGCTCTTATTCGCACTGTGGAAGGAAGTGTGAGGGCATTTGTGGCAACCAAGAAACAAAGCGAAATATTGGCACTAAGGCGTGAAATAGTGGAAGAGGTGAAGGACAATCTTGATGTGACACTTGAAAGCTGGGGCTACCATCTGATAGATATGCAGATGAACGACATTACCTTCGACGAGGAGATTGTGAAATCAATGGCCCGTGTAGTGGCCAGCAACAACCTGAAAGCTGCTGCGGAAAATGAAGGACAGGCTTTACTTATCACCAAAACGAAAGCTGCCGAAGCCGATGGAAATGCAATAAAAATATCAGCCGAGGCCGATAGGCAGGCTGCCATCCTTCGTGGTCAGGCGGTGGCCTCGTTTCGCGAAGAAGTGGCGAAGGGCATGAGCCTTGCAGCAAAAGAAATGCAGAACAGCAACCTCGATACTTCTGTAATCATGTTCACTATGTGGACAGAGGCCATCAAGAATCTGGCTGAACATGGCAAAGGCAATGTGATATTTATGGATGGTTCGGTTGATGGCCTGCAAAAAACCTTGAAAGAACTGATGGCCTTGAACATGATGGACTTTAATGCTAAGCATGTGAAGTAGGTTTCTCTCACAGATAGCAAGAATAAAAAAAAATCACTGTACACTGATTTTCGATGAAAGCTCGTTAAGGCATTATATAACCAACATGCAAAAAATCCTTTATACAATCTGTATCACAAGTTGCCTGTCGACCTCAACTGCTCAAGAAAAATCTGCAGTCTTTCATCTGAAAGACTACAAATACCGCTACCAGAAATACCATGGCTTAGGGTTCGATATAGTAACTGAATGGTTTTTCAAATCGACGAATCAAAACCAAGGGCTAAGCCAACGAACAGATGCTTGGGTGGATATGGCACGTTGGATTTCGCCAAGGTATCAGGTGCATTGCGGTATGGATATTAACACACGATTCTTTAGTGATTTTCAACCAGGTTCTGTTGCAGGATTCAGTCTTAGTCAACGTTTAGATGCAGGCTTCATCTATTTTCTGCCAATTCAGTCTCCCTGTTACAGCTGCTTACCTCACCCACTCACCAAGTAAACCGCATTCCTGCTATCTTTCTGTCTTCATTGAAAATAAGCACAAGGTATTCGCTTGGAATAGTATTCTCACCCATTGGCAATTTGAACTGGTTGTAGCCCCTTTTGGCCTCACATGGCATAGGCTTACCAATAAGCTGCCCCCCCTTACTATATACTTGAATAAAAACTGAATCATTATGCCTCATTATCAACTCAACATTCAAATAGCCTCCAAGTTGGTTAGGAGCTATATTAACATCATTCACATCAGGGGCTGAAAGGCCGCCAGTAGGAAATGAATTAATTAGACTATTAATATCCACCCGTTGCAAGTGTGGGGCTATAAGTCCTTTGAAATCTTCGTTGCTAAAGAACAGTTCCATTTCGTAGTTGCTATTTGCCGCTACAGCCTCCACTTGACCTGCATCGGCCATACTGCCTAAGTCAATTTTGCGGCGTGGTCCAGCAAATATATTTTTTGTATTTATATTCCTAAAAATCCACACAGCGGCATTATTTGGAATAGTGTACCCAATCAAAGCCAGTGCGTTAGAACTCGGAATCCAACAAGCTCCAGTTACAAGCATTTGTATGTTGAAACTGTCAATAAACTTGGCAGAAAACTTTCCAGGCTTGTTTGGCAATATGTAATGTTTGGTCCAGCGGTTAGTCCAGTTTTTTGTAAAAAGATGCAACGTATCGCGAATACAAACCATTGCCTCGCAATCGAAGTTGTGTGCACGGTTACGGTGGTTAAAGTCTTTCTGTTCGGGGTAGCTGAACTTGATACGCTCCGCCTGAACAGTATCATGAATCAACTCTTTTTTTTCTATCACATATATCACCAATTTGTCGCGACTACCCTCGTTGTTGCCAAAGTCGCCAATATATATGTGGGTCTTGTCTTGAGTCAGTTCTTCCCAGTCTTTATTCTTAGCCCCGTTCACCCTCACCTTACGAATCACTTTTTCGCCAGTCTCATCCAATTGAAAAAGGAAAGGACCATCACCACTATCGTTTATCGTCCAAAGTTGGCCGTCGAAACTTAGGAGCCCTGAAGTTTCCTTCACCTCATCAGGCATTCGGCCAATGGCTTCACGGGGGAGGTCAATTTTTTTATATTGGCAGTCTTCGCAAGAGCCTTGGTTCAGCAAATGATAATTTTCAGCGAATGGGTCTGGACAGCCGCCTCGCTGGGCATTGGCATTAAAGTAGCTGAAGAAGTATAGTAGTAAACTAAGTAAGACTGCTTTGCACATGACTAATTTTATTGGATTGTACCGAACTGCAAAATAGCATCCAAAATCATTCAGTACAATGAAGCTACCATTCGGCAATCAATATTAGCTATTCTTTAATCACTTTTTGCAATTGAACCTGAGGGGTCTTTCAGTACAATTTCAATCCTGCAATAGCTCCAACAAATCTTTAGCATCCACCTTTTTCATAAGGCTTTCTTCGGCTTGGATAATGCTGTCGGCAAGGTCGCTTTTCCAATGTTGTAGCTGTACGATTTTTTCTTCGATGCTGCCTTTAGTTATGAACTTGTAGACAAATACACTCTTGTCCTGACCTATGCGGTGGCTGCGATCCTGGGCTTGTCGTTCGATGGCTGGATTCCACCAAGGGTCTAATAAAAATACATAGTCGGCGGCGGTCAGGTTCAGGCCAAATCCTCCAGCTTTCAGTGATATTAAAAATAGCCGAATGCTGGTGTCTTTTTGAAAAGAATCAACTAAGTTTCTTCGTTCTTTTGCTGGAGTCGATCCATCCAAATACAAGTAGGGAATTCCCTGTTTATCAAAGAAATCCTTATAAACTTCTAAGTGCTTCACAAACTGCGAAAAGATAATGAGCTTATGCCCTTCGGCAATGGCGGTCTGAGCAAGTGTTCCCACCTCATCATACTTGCCTGAACTACCCGTGTAGGTATTGTCGGCCATCACGGGGTGGTTGCTTATCTGCCTCAGTTTCATCAAGCCTTGCAATATTCCTAGTTTGTTTTTGGCATAGCTTCGGTCGGCCACACATTGTAGTATCTGGTTGCGGTAAAACGATTTTGTTTTCTCATACAACTCTTCCTGTTCATCCGTCATACCGCATAGCTTTATATGCTCTAATTTAGGTGGCAAGTCTTGGGCTACCATCCCTTTTGTACGGCGAAGAATAAAAGGCCGGGTAAGTGCCTGAAGTTTTTTGGTCTGCCTTTCGTCCTTCATTTTTTCAATCGGATTGGCAAATTCATCCAAGAAATGTTGGTAGCTTCCAAGTAGTCCCGGGTTCACAAAATTCATCTGACTCCACAGGTCGGTGATGCTGTTTTCAATGGGTGTTCCTGTCAGGGCTACCTTGTTGTCACCTCTTAGTTGTATCACGGCTTTGGCTGTAGCCGAATTTATATTTTTGATAGACTGACTTTCGTCCAAAATGATATAGTTGAACACCATTTCCCTGAACAAATCTATATCGCTGCGAAGGGTGCCATAGGAAGTAATCACCACATCAAACAGCTTGAAATACTTTATATCCTTTCGCCGAACTTGCCCTAAGTGTATATGCACATTCAGCTTGCTAAATTTTAGGGCTTCGTTCTGCCAGTTGTACACCAGCGAAGTAGGAACAACTATCAACGAAGTACGATTTACAAAGGACGAAGTACGATTTTGAGTGGAAGGTTTGTTTAATACGATTGAATTCTTCTTAGCTGGTTTTGCAGCAGTATCTTTCTGTTCAAATAATGAACCTTGGATAGTTAATTCGTGCTTGTTCCCAGTTTCAACCACTACCAATTCTTCATTGGGTATGTCATCCTGACCATCGTCGAAGGGCTCTTTTTGTACAGCAACAACATTTGAATTTCGCTCCTTCTCATTTTGCAGCATACACAATGCCTGTATGGTTTTGCCCAGCCCCATGTCATCGGCCAGTATGCCGCCAAACTTATTTTTTTGCAAATAGTAAAACCAGTCGTAGCCCTGTTTTTGATAAGGCCGCAAGCTGGCCGAGAAACCGTTGGGCAGGTCAGCCTCTTCAGGCTCCATCATGTCTTTTAGTTTCCTTGCCCACACTTCTTCCCTTAGTTCCTCATTTTGCCAGAGCAAATCAAGTAGCCCGGCATGTTGTTTTTTTAGTCGGATTCCATCCCCTTCTTCGCTGCCATATTCCATCATCCCATTGAAACGGATCATCCACTCTTCCGGCAGCACAGCCACGTCACCATTAGGTAGGATGAATTCCCGTTGTCCTTTTTGGATATAGGGTTTCAGTTGCGTAAATGGTATCTCAAACTCACCAAATTTTGCGACAGCATATACATCAAACCAATCTTGTTCTTGCTGCACATCAAACTCAAACGACTGACTTCCGGTAAAATATTTTTTATCTAATTTCTGCTCAATTACAAAGTTTTTTTCATCCAAAGCTTCTTGGTTTTTTCGTATCCAATCCAAGGTTTCGGTCAACCCACCCTGACCAGCCATGAACATGGATGCATCAAAATGTACCAGCCCAAGTTTCTCCATCAAGTCCTTTTTTCTGTCTTCCCATTCTTTGCTCCTCCTCACTTTGCGGAAAGTATAGTTGCCCAATTTCTTTTCCAGTTTCACATGCACTCGCTTGCTGCTGTGGTAGTGAAAAATGTTGTCGCCATACTTAAAACTCAATGCAAACAAATACCGGTCGTTCCATACTTGCAGGCTCAGTATTGGCGTGGCTTTATACTGTTCGTTGATAATCTCAAAGCCTTCGGCATAAACGTCAAATCTTTCCAGCAGTGGCACCACAAATGCTTTGAAATATTTGTCTTCACTTTCTGGCTTTACCTCCACCCATTTTTTAGTTAGAAAAGGTGTGAGCCGCTTGGCTTCAAAGTCATTTTCAAAATGATAAATTATATCGTCAACCAAAACGAAAGCAGGCTTGTTGCACAAAATGCGGGTGCGAGCTTTCATAAAATCAACCCTCGAATCGCCATGCTTGATAGTTGCAAAATAGCGTGTACCTTCTTGGTTACGCCTGAAATGGAAAAGTACAGTGGCGTGGCCTTCAGCAATTTTTACAGGCATTGAAGCTGGACCGTTGTGGTCGGCCACATATATGTTTTTTCCGGCCAGCCTTTCCACTATTTTCTGCATCACTTTTTCTACAAATGGCTTGATGAAACCTGTCTTCAATTCCTCGTCAATGTGCTTGGCAAACCATTCGTGGGGCTTCAGTTTTCGCTTGCCCGTCTTTTCATAGAAGCGTTTGAAAATAGCCTCATGCGAAATCAAATCGGTGAGGGCTATCAGTTCGATGTCGTCTGCTTGAAGGTTTTTTGTAAAGTCCCCTGCCGTCTGTGTAAATAACTGTTGATGGGTCAGCGTCAACTGACCATTGACACCTACCTGCACCACATGCGGCTCCACCACACAGCCCAGTTGAGGGTGATCAACTAGGCTATACACCAGTTTGTATGGCTCAGCGGCACTTACCCGCATACCAATAGTTGTTTGTTAAATAGTTGTTGAATCATTGCTAGCTGACCTACCTTTCGGTACGGTCAATCTGGCAAAGGTAGGGTGAAAATCTACACCGCTGCAATTCATAAGTTGTTATGTTTGTCAGAGTCCTAGCTAATTTCAAACCAACTGAAAATCGAAGTAATCCAAGCCTAATAAGAAACCAATGATTAGGAAAGCTAAAGGAAGTTAAACAGATGAAAACTATTGAATTCCAATCAGATTTAAGAATAGAGTCATTCCCTGTTTACGATTTGCCTAAACTACATACACTCTATATTAACAAAGAAATTAATCTATCCGATATTACTTTTACTTTCTATTGGAGGACGCTCCTTCCAAGAGACTTTTATTTTAGGAACTTTCAGCAAACTGTTACTGCATCAAATATTGATAATCTATCCATTCACAAGGATGGTTACAGTGTTTTGGTCAAGTGCAATAGTTCGAGTAGAAAGCAAATTAGCTTGGCTGATATTCGTTTAACTTATCAGTAATCAGCCAGAGCCTGTTTACAACAGGCTCGCACAAGGCTAAGGGTTTGCAACCCGAATAGAATCAAAAGGCCAGCATCTCAACTGGCCTTTTTGTATTCCGTAGGTTGCAGTTTCCAATATTTCAGCCAATTTTATCACATCACTCCCTTCACCAGCCTTTCCACCGAAACACCTTCTGCCTCGGCCTTGTAGTTGCGAACAATGCGGTGGCGGAGGATAGGGAAGGCCACAGCTTTCACATCTTCAATATCGGGCGAAAGCTTGCCATTGAACAGGGCA
>SHWZ01000015.1 GCA_009693575.1 Flavobacteriaceae bacterium
ATTGAGCGTGGCGAAAAAATAGAGCCTCGGGACTGGATGCCCAAGGAGTATCGCCGCCAACTGACCCGCATGATCGAGCAACATGCCCACAGTGAGGTAATAGGTGCATTGCCCGAAGGAACTTGGATAACCCGTGCTCCAGGCTTCCTTCGAAAGCTGGCATTGATGGCCAAAGTGCAAGACGAGATGGGTCATGCCCAACTACTATACTCAGCCGCTGAAACACTTGGCAAAAGCCGCGAAGCCATGATAAACGACCTGCTGAGCGGCAAGAGCAAATACAGCAATGTATTTAATTACCCCGCCGTCACTTGGGCTGATACTGCGGTGATAGCATGGCTGATAGATGCAGGTGCGATAGTGAACCAAGTAGCCAACAGCAAGGGCAGCTACGGCCCCTATTGCCGTGCCTTGGAAAGGATTTGTGCAGAGGAAAGTTTCCACCTTAAATATGGCCACGATAATGTGGTGACGCTGGCAACAGGAACAGAAACACAAAGGCAGATGGTGCAGGAAGCCCTCACCCGATGGTGGCCGCCTATCATGCATTTCTTCGGCCCCAGCGACAAAGCCAGTGTGCATGGAGCAATCCTCATGAAATGGAAAGTAAAAATGGCCAGCAACGACGATATGCGTAACCAATTCTTCAATCAATACGTTCCCAAAATATGGGACTTGGGGCTGGTGATACCCGACCCAGCTTTCAGAAAAAATGAGGAGACGGGCAAATGGGAATATACCGAACCAGACTGGGAAGAATTCAAACGGGTGATAAACGGTGACGGCCCCTGCAACAAGGAAAGGCTTGACGTTCGCCGCTGGGCAGAGGAGCACGGTGCTTGGGTACGAAGGGCATTGCTAACGCCCAACGCAAAGTATGAATTGCCATTGGCATAAATATAAACCAACAAATAAAAAATGAAAAAAATATTCACACTCATTTGCTTCGCCATAGCTGCGAACGCATTTGCTCAAATCCCAAATGCCTCGTTTGAAAACTGGGGCAGCCGTTCTGCTGAATCCCTTGACAAGTGGTTGCTGCAAGGCAACACCGCAAAAAGTAGCAGCCCCCATGGAGGCAGTTTCGCACTTCGATTAATGGACGAATCGGCTGCAGCATTCTACATAGATGCTTATGTTGGTAGGCCAGATACCCTATCCATTTGGGCCAAAGGATATAACGAAGCAGGAGACAGTGCAAGTATTTTTATTGCATTACAGCGATTGGGAAATGTTTTCGGCTTTGCTTCATTAAATATAGTTTTATCTGACAGTAACAACTACACTGAATTTAGAATGCCAATTACCTATTTTTTTCCTTTGGTTAAATCTGATACAATCACCATCGGTTTTCAAACTTCGCAGGGAAACGGTGCTGACACGGCATTTGCCACTATTGATGATGTTAGACTTACCAAAGCAGGAGCAACAGAAGGTACTTTGCAAAATTCAGGTCTTGAGACTTGGAACACGAACAACATTCCAACGCTTAGTAATTGGATAACAAGCAATGATATTGCTACACTCTTCGGGGTTCAATCAATCATGGCTTCACAAAGTAGTGATGCAAAATCAGGGAACTCAGCTATTTTACTTGAAAATAAATATATCGGTGCTTTCCAGTCTGTATTTCCAGGGGCTGCTATATCTATCGACCTAGCACGTATTGATGATGCTCTAAGCAACCCTGATTTGCCTAGTTTTCCTGTGTCAGAGCGGTGGCAGTATTTGCATGGCTATTTTAAGTACATTCCAGTTGGAGCAGACACAGCCAATCTGAGGATACTAATGTTTAAATCGGGAGTGCAAATTGGTGAAGGAAAGTGGATGACCTCAGCTACCAATACGGCTTACAAAATGTTCTCGATATACATAGGTTACACCACTGCCGATATACCTGACAGTGCTAACATAAATATATCTGCAGGTTCTGAAGATGGAGACCCGCAAGCAGGTACAAAAATGTTGCTTGATAGTCTTTCCTTTGGATATGCTTTGTCAATTAATACTTTTGATTTAGGAACAGTAAACATCTATCCAAACCCTGCCAAGGAGCAGGCCAGCCTTGAGTTCAACATGCAGAGTGCAGCCAAAGCAACTATTGTTTTGACTGATATAGCAGGCAATCAAGTTTCTTCAACTAATATAGCCTTGGGAACTGGTTACAACCGCATGGATTTGACAACAGAGAGCCTTGCAGCAGGTATGTATTTGGTAAGAATAAATGCAGGCGACCAAAGCTTGGTGAAGAAACTGATAGTAGAATAACGAATATGAACAAAAGCATAGACCCACGGGTGAACCGCATGGATTTCACGGAGGAAAAAGTGATCCTGCAAGAACTGGATAACTGGGAAACCTGGGAAGTGTTTCACCAACGTAGGCGTGGCGAACAGCATGAGCATGTAGGTATAGTGCATGCTCCCAACCCTGATATGGCACTAGTGATGGCAAAAGAAACTTTTGGCCGCCGGGGACATACTGCAAATATTTGGGTTGTAAAAACGAGTAATGTAGTAGTTGGCAGTTACGAAGATGGGGATATGTACACCACAACTCCAGAAAAAATATACCGTGAAGCAGGTGGATACAAAGTGATGGAAAAAATAAACAAACATCGGAAAGCGAAGGCCAAATGATGCCATTCAGAATAGCTGGGCATTTGGTATTCCTTACTTTAGGGGTATTATCTATTTATTATGCAGCCGAACGGGTATGTTATACAGATGCAGCATGGCAATTTTTTTTGCGGGTTAACGACGAGGGTTTCTTATTCCCGATGGGAAGATATGGAGTAGCTATTTCAGAAATTCCATTGTTTTTGGCAGTGAAAGCAGGCTTGCCTTTCAATGCACTTATCTATCTTTTTTCCTTTTCGTACATCGCTCTGTATTATTTGGCATGGAGGCTTTGCACATATACTTTTAATAATCAGGCGGCAGGTATTGCACTATTGCTTAGCCTCACCCTTGGCTGGAAACATGGCTTTCTGCACACGGTGACAGAAACACATCAGGCGATGGTTTTTGCTATACTTTTTTATGCCTTCATAGATTCCCATGAAAGTCTTCGCAACTGGTGGAAATACATCGTCGGGACATTGCTGGCATTTGCAACTTACCTCTGCCATCCAGTTGGATTATTCATGATATGTTTTGCATCAGGATACTATGCAGTAAGTCGCAAAAAGATTGCTCAATTTGAACCATACATTTATGTTGGATGCTGCCTTTTACCTAGCCTTTTTAGCTTTTTTGTAAAGACGCATGGATACGACGACCAATTTTATACAGAACTGAAGAAGGTTGGAGAACTTATACCCAAATTCTTCACACTATACCCAGTTCAGTTCCTAGAATCTCGTTTTGGGCTTTATTGGCTTCCACTTTTTGTCAGTCTATTAGCATTAGCATTATATTATTTCAATCGTCTCTACTTAAGAATGGCAACGTTTATTATAAGCATATTGGTATATGTTGTTATTGCTTGCATAGCTTTTAATCAAGGAGACTCAGATATGATGATGGAGAAGACTTTCCTGCCGGCTATTTTTATGCTATCCATTGCCTTTGCTGACCAATTGATACACTTTGGCAGAATTTCATTGACAAGAAAAAGTATACTAATAGCTTTGCTTTGTTTTGCAGGGATAAAATATATTATTGAAGGTTGCAAGTATTATGAACAACGGGTTTCGTTTATTAGGAAGATGGTAGAAAAAACGGGCATACCTGATTGCGATAAATTTTATTTTAAACGAAGTGACCAACACAATGAATTGATGCTCGCACCATGGGGATTTGGTACGGAAACACTCGTGTTATCGAAATTCTATTACACTAAACAAATTAGTATTTATTCAAGTTGGGAAGGAGATTCTGCCTATAAAGACAACACCTTGTTTATGGGTGCCACTTTTGAACCAAAGCATGTGAGCCAGTTAAATCCCCGCTACTTTTCGCTGAATAACAACCCATACCAGCCTATCAATAACCCATAATCATGCAAGCACTCAAAGAACTACTTTACAAAATGGCCGACGACCAACTTATCATTGGCCACCGCAATAGCGAATGGACTGGCCTAGGCCCTATTCTGGAAGAAGACATTGCATTTTCAAGCATGGCTCAAGACAAAATTGGGCAGGCTCAAGCTTTATATAAACTGCTACACACCATGGGAGAACAAGAACCCGATGTACTGGGTTTTATGCGTAATGCCGAGCAGATGCATTGTTGCCATTTGGTTGAAGTGCCAATAAGCAATTATGCCTTCAGCCTGATGCGAAATTTTTTGCACAGTCATGCTGAACTTATCCGCTTTGAGATGCTGACTGGAAGCATTTGCCAACCCTTGGCGAACATAGCCAAAAAATACCGGGGTGAGATAAAATACCATGTAATGCATGGTAGCACTTGGCTAAAACAGCTTGGCAACGCGAATGAAGATTCCAATCAAAAAATGCAGCAAGCATTGGCTGGATGCTGGAACCTAGCCTTGGGAATATTTGAGCCAAGTCCTTACGAAACTGATTTGCAAAAAGAAAATATTTTTGAAGGAGAAACGGCCTTGAAAGACCGCTGGCTAGAAACTATAAGTCCTATTATTGGCAAAGCTTCTTTGAAATTGCCACCCCACAATGAGTGGACCCCAGCTTTTGGTGGACGTACTGGCAATCACACACTCCACCTACAACCCATGCTCGATGAAATGACTGAAGTGTATAAAATAGATCCATCGGCTGAATGGTAATGTAAGCGAGAAGAGGGGGGAGTGAAGAATGTACAAAGTTTCTACCCTGAATTCAATCAACCTGCATTGAGCTTCTTCTGACGAAACCTAATCCACACTTCCAGCTTCCTATGCCAAGCCTCCAGCCACAACCATGCTCACCAAACCTCAAATTCTAGAAGCCCTCACCGAAGTGATGGACCCTGAGATACCAACCATTTCGTTGGTTGATTTAGGTATTGTAACTGGAATTGAAATAAATGAGATAAACGATGTTTCTGTTACCCTCACCCCAACATTCTCTGGCTGTCCTGCCCTACAGGTAATGGAAGACTTGGTGAGAGCGAAGGTTCAAACCTTGAAAGGCGTTGGCAAAGTGAAGGTTGAAACCAGTTTTGATATACAATGGAACAGTGATATGATAACTGACCATGGCAGACAAATGTTATTGAAACATGGCCTTGCCCCTCCCCCAAAACACCATGGATACATCGAACTGGATATACTCAGTGATGTGGCCTGCCCTCAATGTGGCAGCCGAAATACGGATATGCGAAGTCCATTTGGCCCCACTCTTTGTCGCAGCTTGCACTATTGCAAAAACTGCCTGCAAGGTTTTGAACAGTTCAAGCCTGTGGCATGAGCAAGTAAATTTTGATACGCCTAAACTAAATTAATCATACAGCTCAAACTTTAGGTTGGTTTTGTCGTATCCCAGTTCACGCAGTTTGTCGCGGGCTTCACGCACCATATTGCTCCAGCCGCAAAGGTAAAAAACTATGGGTACCTTTTGCCCACCAATAATGTCCATGTAAATAGGGTGTACATAACCATTCAGACCCTGCCAAGTGTTGGGAGTTTCGCGACTCAAGACAGGCAAAAACTTGAACTCGGGATGCTGGGCAGCTAGTTCTTCGAACTCCTTGCGGTAAAGCACATCCTGTACCAGACGATTGCCAAACACAAGGTACATTTCTTGATGGGTGATACCCCGGTTGTAAATGTCGTAAATCATGCTTCTGAGCGGTGCAATGCCAGTACCTGTGCCAATGAAGCAAAGCGGAGTTTCTATTGTTTCGGGGAGGGTGAACTTGCCAAGAGGTGCGGAGCATTTTACAATGCTTCCTACCCTAATATTCTGCCATAAGTAGGGTGTTCCGACACCGTCTTCTTTCAGCACAATGCATAGCTCAAAAATATTGTCGGTGCTTGGAGCTGAGGCAATGCTATAGCTCCGGTTAGTGAATTTGGCCTCAATTGGCAAGTCAAGCATCACAAACTGCCCCGCCTTGAAACGGAACTCCATGATGGCGGGCATCTTGAAATAAAAACGTTTAACGGCTGGAGATTCATCCTGAATGTCGACAACTACAGCGTCGAAGTATTCTACTTTCATATTGGTTGATATTTGCGACAAATGTAGTAGGAACTCCATTAGTTTTGAACCGTGCAAAAAAAATCTGCTTTGAGAAGATTCCTTTATCACCGCTCGGCGGTATTGGGCTTGGTTTTCATAGTGTTGGTTGCATTGCTTGGCACTTTTGCCTACACCTTAGCCCCCGACAATAGTCCTTCCGCCAATCAAATTCAGTTGCCTTTGGCACTGAAACAGCCGGGTTTTAGCTGTGGATTTATTCGTTTGAAAAAATCTAATAGCAACGAACTTGGCAGCTTTCTTTCAGGTTGTGAAAAAAACTACGAAGCGATACCGATAAATACCGTAAAAGTGCTTGGTGATTCTATTCAATATGAAGAATACGACTTGCCAGAAGACAGCCTAAATAGCTTGAAATCAGTAGCTACCGAATCATTGCTCAAAAATGGAAATGATTATATCTTTAATCAGACTTTTTGGCTAGGCACCGACCGCTATGGTAGAGATATGCTCAGCCGTATGTTGGTGGGAGCTAGAGTTTCCTTAGCAGTTGGTTTTGTTGCAGTGTTCATTTCAGGTTTGTTAGGATTGATTCTTGGTTTGGTTGCAGGCTATTTCCGAGGAAGGACTGATGCAATTATTTCTTGGCTTATCAGTGTGGTTTGGGCTTTGCCGACTTTGCTGATCGTTATATCTATCACCCTCGCTTTAGGCAAAGGCTTCTGGCAAATATTCATTGCAGTCGGTCTCACCATTTGGGTTGAGGTGGCAAGACTGGTTCGTGGGCAAGTTATTTCGCTTCGTGAAAAAGATTTTGTGGATGCCGCCCATGCATTGGGAGCATCTGATTTTAGGATAATTTTTAGACACTTATTACCTAACCTCACAGGGCCACTCATCGTTATCTGCACCGCCAATTTTGCCGCTGCTATTCTCCTTGAAGCAGGATTGAGTTTCTTGGGCATAGGCATTCAGCCACCCGAACCAAGCTGGGGACAAATGTTACGCGAACATTACGGCTACATCGTTCTCGACCTTCCATACTTGGCCATCATTCCTGGTGCGGCCATCATGCTCTTGGTCATTGCCTTCAACATGGTTGGCGATGGCCTACGTGAGGCATTGGATATAAGGGATTGAGGTAGGAAATAGATACTATTGTCCAACTTCCGAAGTCAGATTCGTTGATTTGGCCAAGCCGAAAAATCTTATTATGGTTAATTTACTAAACAAATCCATTCAATAACTAATTCGGATTTATTTGAGAAAACTATTTCTGAGCATTCTAACTGATACTAGTAAACTATATGCTTTGAAGGTTTCCGACTACAAACATTACACCCAAACTGACTCGTTAATAGTTCAGCGTTTCCCAGAGCCTTTTGCAGGATTCGATTTCACGAAAATAGAGCTGACAATGCTGCCCAAGCCTTACTCGCTCATCAATACCAACGTGCGAATTGCTTAAGTAATTTTGGCAAAGAGGAAGCAGCAGGTAGTGGATTCTGAATAGCTATGCCATTGCACACACAGGTTTCCCCTCTATGTACTCTGTTGCTCTGCGTTCTGCAATTCAATAAGCTATCCAAAAAGGCCATACCTTTATTTCTTGCTTTTCAATAATTCAGCCTTACCTTCGCATCCGATTTAACCAAAATATATGAAGAAAAATCTACAATGAAATTAAATCTCAAGAAGGCAAGATGGGTGTATAACCCTCACAAACTGAAGTTTGAGCTTGTAAAGTTTAGCTTCCGTAAACGCTTTTTTCAAATTGTAGGATTCCTATCATCCTCTGTGGTGATTGGAGTTATTCTCTTCTTTGCTTTCCATGCCTGGGTGCCTTCGCCCAATGAACGTTCCCTGAAACGTGAGCTTGTCTTCTACGAAGACCAGCTAGAAGACATGAACAAAAAGGTGGAACAGATTTCGGGTTCAATTGCAGAACTGCAAGATAAGGACGACAATGTGTATCGCACCATTTTTGAGGCCGACCCAATTCCATCCAGCCAACGCGAAGGTGGTTCGGGTGGTTCCGACAAATACCGTGGACTGTTGGGCTTCAGCCAAAGTGATGCTGTGGTTGACCTTGCTAAACGCATTGACAAACTTACGAACCAAACCAAGGTGCAAAAACAATCATTCGATGCACTACTGGCATTGGCCAATCGTAAGGCTGACATGCTTTCGTGCATACCAGCCGTACAGCCCATTGCCAACCGCGATTTGCGGATGATAGCTTCAGGCTTTGGCTACCGCCTTGATCCAATTTACAAAACAACCAAAATGCACGCTGGCATTGACTTTACCGCCCCAATGGGTAGAGAGATTCACGCTACGGGCAACGGAGTTATTGCTCAGTCGGGTATAGGCCCTGATGGCTACGGCATAAAAGTGGTGATAGACCACGGCTACGGCTACCAAACCCTTTATGGTCACATGATGCGGGTAGCAGTGCGGCCAGGGCAAAAGATTCAACGTGGTGATGTGATTGGATATGTGGGCTCTACTGGTAAATCTACAGGCCCGCATGTTCATTACGAAGTAATAAAGGGTGGGCAAAAAATTAACCCTATCAACTATTTCTACAACGACATCTCGTCAGCCGACTATGAGAAAATGGTAGCGATAGCTGAACGCAACGGACAGTCGTTCGACTGAGTTTAATCCCCTGTAACGTTCCAAGTGCTACAAACTTTGAACAAGGGGTATCAATAAATTTTTAATTCTAAGTATCAACCTTTTGGTTGAAATTCGTGTCTTAGTTATGTTGCCAAAAAAATCCTACCTCACCCTGATAGTTTCAGCCATGTTGATGGCCGGAAAACTTCATGGCCAATGTGCAGGGCTTGATTTTTCCCCATCAACTGCCAAAGGGTGTGTTCCGCTCCAAGTGTACTTCAAAGTAACAGGTTTCCAGGTCGGAAGTCAATTTTCATGGGGGTTTGGAGCCTCATTCTCCAATTTCAATCCTGCTGATAGTAACTACCAACGTTTCTTTACGGTTTCGGGTCAGCATGATGTGCAGCTAAAGATAAAGCTACCAAATGGAACAATTTGCACTGTAAACAAACTAAAACTGGTAAGTACTTCGGCACCTACAACGATAAGGCTGCATCTACCTACACCAATTCTCTGTAACCTAAGCGACACAGCTACATTGGTCGACTCCACTCAAGGAGTGGCTAAGCGTGACTGGGTGATTGAAGGAGTGAAGTATAACAGTCAAACTGTGAACCACCGTTTCAACTCTATTGGTCCAAAGTCTGTTTCGATAGTGATAACCGACCAGAATGGATGTGTCGCTACTATGAATGCTGACTCTGTAGTTAAAATATTCCAATCTTTTGCTCCCAATTTCAAAGCAAAAAGCAGCAATGGCTGCCCTAGTCTGCTTGACACTTTTAATATAAACATAATCAACCCACCTCAGCAGATAACTGGCTATTCTTGGGTGATGCCTGGGGCAATTCCTTCAACAGGAACTGATACGATGATGCCAGTGCGATACGATACGGCAGGAGATTTTGCGGCCACACTTACAGTTAGCACTGTCAACGGGTGTAGCTATAGCCTAAACAAGCAAGCCGTGGTGAAAGTGGATACCCTTCCCGACCTACGCTTTTCAGTGAACAAGAATTTGATTTGCAACGCACAGCAGGCCATGTTCGTAAATATTTCAAAGGGGCAAAGTGCGGGTGCATTTAGTTGGACACTTGTGGGAGGTGGGACAATAAAATATGTGAACACCAAAGCCGACACTTTGAAAGTAGCCTACTCCACTCCTGGCAATTACGGGGTGAAACTGACCTATAAAAATACAAATTGCACAGTTGACAGCACCATAGTTAACTTGGTGCAATACGGTATCCTGAATACAAACTTCTTTGCTGATGCCCGCTTTTTTTGCCAACCAGGAGATTCGGTAAAATTTATGGATAGCACGATTGTTTCGCCAGTATCCACTGCTGTGCAACGGCTTTGGACAATCTATGAAAATGCGGCACCGTTATACTTTGACACCGCTTCTTCTTTTATTTGGAAATATCCACACATGGGCAAGTACAAAGTAACTATGGTAGCTCAGTCTGCAGCAGGTTGCATAGACTCAATAGTGAAAAAAGATTATATTGTAGCAGACACCCCAAGGGCTGCTATTACGGTTTCAGCTCCTTTTATTTGTCCGAATGATTCAATTTTTTTTACTGATAGAACCCCAGGTTATTCTTCAAAAAGTAAATTGAGCAGGTTATGGACGATTTACGGTTCAGATCAGGCCACTATTATCAAAACAGACACTGGTATAAGGTCCTTCATTATTCTTACTGATACGGGATACTACCATGCCAAGTTGATAACTCAGAACTCTCAAGGATGTAGTGACTCTGCTTACGATTCAGTAGGTGTGGTGGTGGTCCTACCTCAGCTCGATTTTTCAGTAGATTCGCCTGATGTGTGCAGTGGCAACCCTACTCAATTGATACAGCGGACCGACCCACAAATACCTAGGCTAAAATATAGCTGGACTGTGAACCACCATGACAGTGCTAATATAAAACTGTTTGACAGCGGCGATACCGTTCAATTTCCATTGAAAACTGTGGGACAATACGATGTAAAAATGTATTCCTTATCCAAAGCTTGCCCCGACTCACTTGAGCGAACGCTATTTATCTCGGTAAATGGATTAGCCTCGGCCGCTTGGGTTGACACAGCCGTGACCTGTGTGCCAGTAGTTGTTCGCGGCCACTCAGCTCACGAGTTTAATGTGCACACAGGCTTAGCCGATACTTCTATTACCTACTTATGGAGCAGCAGCCCTACTAGCCCAATTTTTTCAGGTGCCGATTCTGGATCTACTAATATCACTTTTGTAAAAAGCGGCTGCTATACTATTTCACTCACCACGCTAAACAGTGCTGGATGCCAGACCGAAGTGCCATCAGTATACTCAGCTTGTGTAGGAGGCATTGCTAATTTTACTTTTTCTACTAACGCCTATTGTAGTGGTGACACAATTAGACCCTTCAACAAATCGAAGCTTAATGTTGGCTATAAATGGGAACTCGAATCTGGGAATGCTGCTGCATTTCATATTTTCCCAAACGACACTTCGACCAATCCCTATTTTTTGATTGATGATGATGGGAGTTATGCTGTACGATTGATAGCCCAAACCTACTACGGATGCCCTGATACTGTGAGTCAAAATGTGCAGTCACGAAAACCAACATTCAGCTTTAGCTCACCCGATACCTTTTCCATTTGTGGCCCCACCACAGTTGCTCTAATAGTAAATAGTAGCAATACCAACAAGTTTGAATGGGATTTTGGTGATGGCTCTGCCCCCTTGGTCACTACCCAAAAAACGGTGTACCATATTTTCAAAATTGATAAGGGTAAGAATTCATTTAATATTAACGCCATAGCCTTCGATCAATATGGCTGTACCTCATCCTTTCAAAAGAATGGATACATACGCATTTCAGGCCCAGCACCCTATTTTAGTCTTTCGCAGCACAAAGGATGTGACACAGTCAACGTGATTTTTACTGACAGCAGTTATAATGTGAGCAAGTTTTACTTCTATAATGATGATGGGTCAGCAGATTCAACTCTGATGCCTCCCCACAAGTATTTTGTAAAGAATGTCGCTGACACTTTTGCCGTCTACAGGCCCTTGCTTATTGGTCTCGATTCTACCCACCAATGCGTAAAGATTTTTTCGCCAACTGATAGCATTGTAGTGGCTCTCCGCCCAAGCATCAAAATGGAGTATCCAGACTCTACCACCTGTATAGACATGCCAATAAAGTTCAGTGCCGATTCAGTTTCGCTACACAATTTTGTATGGGATTATGAAAACAATGGAAGCATTGACGCTACCTCCCCAAGTGCCCATTTTGCTTCAGACAAGCCTGGGAAATATTCGGTGAGGTTGATTGCTCAAAACAGGTTCGGCTGTTCCAACACAATTACAAAATTTGGTCTTGTGACAGTGAAAGACAAACCACACGTTGCTATAACCATTGCTGATTCGGTGTTTTGCTACGGTGATACCATTGACTTCGCTGATGGAAGCATTTATAGTTCCCCAGTGATTTCTCGCCACTGGGATTTTGGCGACACCACCCTGAACGATACTTCAAACCAAGCAACGGCAAGCTACTACTATGGCCGCCCCGATTTCTTCGACGTGTGGTTCAAGGCGATGGATATCTATAAATGCTCAGATAGCATCTACTCCTCTAATGCCATTCACATCTATAATCAATTTGCCCCGGAAAAATCGAATGTGCTTTATGTGACCAACAAAAACAATGATGTGGAAGTGGTTTGGAACAAAAACAATTCATCCCATTTTGAACAATACAAGCTATACAGAACAGATTCAAATGGTACCCAGAACTTACTTTATACTTCAGCAAATTCAGCCGACACCGCATACCTAGATGCTGGGATGGTGAAGCCTACCGAACAACAATATCAATATGGTATTTCTTCAGATGAACTTTGCTACAAAAAGAATACGTCTGAGAATTTTCATCCCAATATACTCTTGCATACAAATCCAGTTCAGCCGCAGCATATCCGATTATCATGGAATCGATACACTGGCTGGGATTCGGTGGACAAATACCTGGTATTGCGTTCTGTGAACGGAAGTACATTTACGCAAGTAGCAGAACTGAAAAATAAAGACACCACTTGGCTGAATAAAAATCTCTGCGATTCAAATTATCTATATATGGTGAAGGCCGTTCGATTTGATGAAAAATATACCGCTGAAACAAACCAATCCACCGAGACTTCCCCCTACAAAAAGCCTGATACCGCTGTTAGAATAAAAAGTATTAGCGTGACCAACGATGAGAATATTCGTGTACGATGGGACACCGCCGGGAACTATCTCTACACCAATATCTACCATGTGTATCGGTTGGGCAATCCTAACCCTTTATGGCAACATATAGGAGAGGTTAAAGACAGATCATTTATTGATATACAAGCGGAAGTGGGCAAAGAAAAATACTTATACCAAGTGGTACGTGAAGACCTATGCCACAATGAAGCTCCTGCAAGCGAAGCCTCGGGGAATATTCTGCTAGGAGCAAGCAGTTCCAACGATACCACTTCCCTCGATTGGAGTCTTTACAAGCAATGGGACTCAGGTGTGGCCAAGCAAGTGGTGGAATGGTATGACCAAACCGAAGGTAAGTTTGTGAAGACCATAACTATCACCAATGGTGACACGACTTGGAAAGGGATTAACATCCCTGATTTTGATTTGGAAAATATATGTTACCGTATTTATGCCCTTGGCAAATATGGTAATAACCGCGATACGAGCTTCTCTAACCTGGAGTGTGTTAGATTCAATGCCAAGGTTTTTATCCCAAATACATTCACACCGAATGGTGACCTACTGAACGATGAATTTAAGCCTACGGTTTCATTTATCTTTACTGACCCCAGCCAGCCAGCTCTGCTGTATCGCATGACTATATTGAACCAATGGGGCGAGAAGATGTTTGAAACTAACGACAAACACCAAGGCTGGGACGGCACCTTTGGCGGTAAGCCTGCACCCACAGGCCGCTACGCCTACATTATTTATGCAGTTGCTTACAAAGACAAAAAGAAGATTACCGAAAAAGGTTACTTCAATTTGATGCGTTGAACCGTTATTCACTATTCTTTGAATCAAATAAAATAGAAACGTGAACTATTGCTTTCTATTGTTTGAACCAATGGTGAAGTGAAAGGGCGGCTGTTTTATTGTAGTTCTCATCTAATAACTTTCATTTCAACAGAATCATCGAATCGGTTTTTTTCCATGAGGCTGCAAATATTTCCCCTGTCGTAGTTTCGCACCTGCTTTATGCTATTCGTCTATCCTTCCTTTTTGTGGGCTTTACTGGCTTTGGCCGTTCCCATCATTGTTCACTTGTTCAATTTTCGCAGGTTCAAAAAAATCATGTTCAGCAATGTGGCTTTGTTGCGTGAAATAAAAGTGCAGACACAACGGCAACGCAGCCTGAAACGTTGGCTGGTGTTGGCTGCACGTCTCTTGGCTTTATTCTTCTTAGTCATGGCCTTCGCTCAACCTTTTTTACCCAAAAATGGTGGCAAGGCAGACAGCCGCCGCAAAGCAATTAGCATATACATTGATAATTCATTTAGCATGAATGCCATCGGCAAGGACGGCACTTTGTTGCAAATGGCAAAGCTGAAAGCACGAGATATTTTGGGCAGTTTTGGCGAATCGGACAAGTACCAATTACTCACCAATGACTTTGAAGGAAGGCATCAGCGGTATGTGAACAAAGAGGAATTATTACCGTTGATTGATGAAGTAAAAACCAGTCCCACAAGTCGCAGGATATTCGAAGTACAAACGAGACAAACTGCCGCAGCAGCCAATCAACCCGATGCTTCAAGGCTTAGTTTTCTTATCAGCGATTACCAAGAAACAGTGAGCAGCTTTGCCCACACAGATACCACCACAGAAACCTATCTTGTACCCTTGCAAGCACAGGAACAACGCAATTTCAGCATTGATTCTTGCTGGTTGGAGAGTCCGTTTGTACAACTAAATATAGCCAACAAATTGCGAGTACGTTTGCATAATTACAGCAATGAATATTTGGAGAATGGTAGCCTTAGTTTGAAAATAAACGGGCGACAAAAAGCCGTTGCCGGGTTTTCGGCCGGCCCAAATGCCAATTCAGAAGCGGAACTCACTTTTACGCTTACCCAAACTGGTTGGCAGGCTTGCGAGCTCTCTATTATTGATAACCCTATCACTTTCGACGATAGGTTATATTTTAGTTTTGAAGTAGCACCCAACCTGCAAGTGCTAAGCATTGACGGGCCAGGTGTAAGCAACAATGTGAAGGATGTTTATGCGACTGACTCCTATTTTCAGCTAATCGCCCAAAGTCAGGACTGGATAGATTTCGGCCTCCTGAAAAAGACTGACCTCTTGATACTGAATGGTCTCACGGAAAGCAGCAGCGGACTGGTGCAAGAAGTGACTGCTTATATACAAAATGGCGGAGATGTGATAGTGATACCCTCTGTTCTAGGTGGTAAAAGTGTAAACAATTTACTATCGAATTTTGGGCTGGCCTTTGGTAGTGAAAGTATAAAGCAAGCTTTGGCTGTACGTGAGGTAAACCTGCAATCATTTGTGTTTCGCGAAGCATTTGAGAGCAAAGCTAAAGAAAACATGGACCTGCCATTTGTGCAACAACATTTTGCCATCACCGCTTCAAACCAATTGCCGATTGAACCCTTGCTAAAGTTGCAGAACGGAGAATGGCTTGCGGCTTCGTTAATAGCAGGAAAAGGTAGGCTAACTATCGTATCGCAACCGCTGGATGCTGCTTGGGGAAACCTACAACAACATGCGATCTTTGTACCTTTCATGCTGCGATCGGCCATCATCTCCCACAGCACCACACAACTTTTTTACCGCATCGGAAAAGACAAATCTGTTCAATTGGGCAAGGAGCTTCCCAAGATGGAACAAGGGTATAAATTAATCAAACAAGGCTTTGAAATCGTGCCCGAACTAAGCAACCGAAATGGGCAAAGTATACTATACATTGCAGACCAAATAAAGGAAGCAGGAAACTATTCCTTGCAAAGTGGCACTGCTTCCAACCCAAGTATAGCTTTCAACTATTCGAGTGCAGAAAGCGACCCACATTGCCTAGCACCTAATGAACTGGCAAATAAGACCAAAGGGAGGGTGCATATTTTTGAAAATATGGAAAAGAATGCAGCCACTTCACTTGCAGAGTTGCAGGCCGACACTAACTTGTGGAAGCTATGCTTGTGGTTGACCTTGTTGTTTATTGCGGCTGAAATCGCCCTAATACGATTGTTGAAATAAGCCCATGAAGTATACTATTCAACAGATAGCTGAATATAGCGGAGCCAATGTCGAGGCGTTGGGAGTAGCAGTGAATGGTGATGCTGTGGTGAAATGGATACTGACCGATAGCCGCATTCAAGAAGTGGAATTGAAAGAAGCTTTATTTGTAGCAATCAAAGGGATGCACAACGATGGACACATTTATATCCCTGAACTATTTGCCAAAGGTTGCCGAAATTTTTTGGTGGAGCAAACGAATTTCATCCCAAAGAATATACTTGAACAATCCACCTTTCTTGTGTGTAAAAATAGCTTGCAAGCGTTGCAGGCGTTGGCCACAGCTCACCGCAAGCAATTTTTGATGCCGGTACTCGGAATCATTGGTAGTAACGGAAAGACTGTAGTAAAAGAATGGCTTTGGCAGTTGCTGAGATACGATTTCAATATATGCCGTAGTCCCCGCAGCTACAACTCACAGTTAGGTGTCCCGCTTTCCGTTTTGGGTTTGGAAAAGGAACATTCACTCGCATTGTTTGAAGCCGGAATTTCCAAGCCAAGAGAGATGCATGCGTTGCAACAGATAATACAGCCCGACTTGGTGATCCTCACTCATTTCGGTCCAGCCCATGATGCGGGTTTTATAAGCCGCGAACAGAAGATTTCAGAGAAACTAGAACTGGCAGAAAAGGCTGATGTGCTTGTGTTTTGCAAAGATGATACTACTGTGGAGCATGCTGTAAAACAATTCCAAGAAGGCCATTTTACGAAGGTGATAAGTTGGTCAATTCATGGCTCAGCAACAGTGCAAGCAAGTGTGACAAAAAATAAGCAAGGAGGCCGCATTGACTGCATATACAAAAGCGGTTCTTTCAGTCTACAAATTCCATTTTCAGATGATGCATCAGTGAGCAATGCACTTACTTGTGTCTGCGTGTTACTAGCTTTGGAGCGGCTGGACCCTGAGCATCTACATAGGTTCAGTAGCTTACAGCCCGTGGAAATGAGAATGCAGATGAAACAGGGAATTAATGGTTGTATGCTCATAAACGATAGTTACAGCAGCGATTTGCATAGCCTCGATGTGGCACTGTCTTTTATGGAAAGACAGAACCCTCGATTGGGTAAGACGATTATACTGAGCGATCTCGCCGAGACAGGCTTGCCTGCCGATAAATTATACAGCAAGGTAGGGGATAGCCTGCGGCAATATGGTATTCAAAAGCTTATGGCAGTTGGCTCGGAGATTTCAACCAACCGGAGTGAGCTGCGGTTTGAAGGACAAGCTAGTTTCTATGAAACCACCTCAGACTTATTCAAATCAATTGACACCAGCGAACTGCAAGACGAAAGCATTTTGCTGAAAGGAGCAAGAAGTTTTCACTTTGAAGACATATATAAATTGTTGGTGCATAAAGCCCACCAAACAACAGTGCAGATAAACCTGGATGCCATCATCCACAACCTGAATACATACCGCTCTCTATTGAAGCCGGGCACAAAAACAATGGTGATGGTAAAGGCTTTCAGCTATGGTAGCGGTAGCCATGAATTGGCCAAACTGCTGCAACACCACAGAGCTGATTATTTGGCGGTGGCCTACACCGATGAAGGTGTAGAACTTCGCAAAGCTGGAATCACAATTCCTATTTTAGTGATGAATCCTGAGGCCGAGAGTTTGCGATTGTTATTAGATTTCGGATTAGAGCCAGAGATATACAGTTTCGACATGTTGGAGGGCTTACTAAAAGCCACTGAACCTAAACGCAAAACAAACGTGCATATAGAATTTGACACGGGTATGCACCGCCTTGGTTTCATGCCCGATGAAGTAGATCAACTGCTCGCCAAACTCCTGCAACATCCGCATATCCAGGTAGCATCTGTATTCAGCCATTTAGTCGCCAGCGATGAAGATTCGCAGGATGAATTTACTCAACAGCAAATACAGCAATTTGAGAAAATATGCTCTAATTTTTGTCCCGCATTTAACTACACAATCCTAAGGCATTTGGCCAACTCATCGGGTATTTCCCGTTTCCCTCAAGCACATTTTGATATGGTAAGGCTGGGTCTGGGTTTACATGGTGTTGATGTTTCTGGCAAACTAGATTTACAACCTGTGTCAAAATTCCGCTCTATGATTTCACAAATAAAACAGGTGCTAAAAGGTGACTCTATTGGATACAGTCGCCGGACCACCGCCGACAAGGATATGTCCATCGGTATTGTGGCTCTTGGCTATGCAGATGGGTTGAACCGCTTGATGAGCAATCGAAATGGGCAAGTGTATATTTTAGGAAAGCCTTTTGACATTGTAGGCAATGTATGCATGGATATGTGTATGGTTGACCTCACCAACTGCGAAGCAACAGTAGGAGACGAAGTTATTGTTTTTGAAAATGCAGCAACACTCAATGCCTTGGCCAAAGCCTGCCAAACCATTCCTTATGAAATACTTACTTGTATATCGCAACGGGTAAGCCGGGAATATTTTCAGGAGTAAAGTCTAAGCCGTCTGGGGCATTTTTTTCAATGCCAAAATAGAAAAATCAGTACCCACTTTCCGAACCGTGTTGCTGAGGTGCCCAAGACCTGTGATTTTCATTTCTACAATGTCTCCGTCCTGCAACCATTGGGGTTTGAAGTTGGAGTCATTTAGCAAAGCTGTACCGTTTAGTTCAAGGAAACAGCCTGTACCTACTGTGCCACTGCCAATCACATCTCCTGGAAGTATATCCACCCCATAAGCACAGCGTTCAAGTATTTCAGCAAAGGTCCAATCCATATCGCCCATATTTCCTTGGCTTACTTGTTTGCCATTCACCCAGCATTTCATGTCTAGGTTGAAGTTGTTTCCAACATGCCCAGGCTTGGCTGCTATTTTATATTGCTCCAATTCGTCAGGGGTTACAAACCAAGGCCCGATAACTGTGCTAAAATCCTTCCCTTTCGCTGGCCCAAGATTCAACAGCATTTCTTCCATTTGCAGGGTGCGGGCACTCATGTCGTTCATAATCATGTATCCGGCGATATATTCATCCGCCTCAGCAGCTTTTATATTCCTTCCCTTTTTGCCAACCACAATAGCAGCCTCAAGTTCAAAGTCCAGTTTCTGAAAATGATCAGGCATGCACCATATATCACCAGGCCCTTGAATGGCATTATGATTGGTAAAATAGAAAATAGGATACTGGTCGAACTCTGCAATCATTTCCACTTTGCGGTTTCGTCGGGCTGAGGCTACATGCTGCCGGAACGCATATCCATCGCGGCAACTGGTAGGCCGAGGCACCGTGGCCAAAAGTTGAGCATCGGCTAAGGCGATGCTTTCGCAAGCACTAGCATTTTCCAATAGCTGATTGTTAGCATGTTTTGCTATATTCATCAGTTCCTTGCCACCTTGCAAAAAAACAGTCATGTCGTTAGGTAAGCGGGGGTCAATGTTGGCAAAAGGATAAGCTTTGTCGTCATTGGCAAGGATGCAAAGGTGTTCTTCGTTCTGATGGTTTATGGTTATAAGTTTCATGGGGCGAAATTAGTGTACTATGCTTCTACCTTTGCCCCATGCCAGTTTCTTTTGGTTTGAATACTCTGAAACCGCTCATTGATGGGCGAAAGGAAGTTATTTTTCTATGCGATGAAAACACGGCCATCCACTGCTTGCCATTAGTTTCGGGTTTTATTCCAATTGCTAAAACCATATCTATACACGTAGGAGAACAAAACAAAACTATTGAAACGTGTAATCTAATTTGGGCGGAACTATTAAAACAGCAAGCTACTCGAAATGCCATACTAATCTGCATTGGTGGGGGGGTAGTTACCGACCTTGGTGGGTTTTGTGCCGCTACCTTTAAGCGGGGAATTGATTTCGTATTGGTGCCAACAAGTTTGCTGGGCATGGTGGATGCGGCCATTGGTGGTAAGACTGGTATCAATGTGGGTAATATAAAAAATAGTGTTGGCTTGTTTGCCAATCCAATTGCAACAATTGTAGATGACATCTTTCTAAACACCTTACCCCAAAGGGAAGCAATTGCAGGAATGGCTGAAATGTTGAAGCACGGATTGATTGCTGATGTTGACCACTGGCATGAAATGTCTACTTTAGCATTGCAAAAAAAGCTACCAACCATGGAGCAAATACAAGCTTCAATACATATTAAAGAAACAATTGTAGCAGCCGACCCTACCGAACAAGGCCAACGCAAATTGCTGAACTTTGGTCACACCATTGGCCACGCAATTGAAGCGGCGAGTCTACAGACAAACAAACCGTTGTTGCACGGCGAAGCAGTAGCTTGGGGTATGGTGGCCGAAACGGCCCTCTCGCTAAAACATACCAGCCTCTCAAAACAGGAGGCTAGTGAGATTGTTAAAGTTTTGACTAAAGTATATGTCGAAAGTAAGCCCGACAACTTTGATGAATATACTTTGCTTGGCTATATGCAGAATGATAAGAAGCGGAGTGAAGACTCAACAAACTTTACCTTACTGCAAGCAATTGGGAATTGTGTGTGGGATGTGGAGGTTGCTTACAAATAGAGCTTCAGCTTTGAGATTTACTCTATTTCAACCCTACAAATCACTCAATGATCAAGTATATTGAATACATCATCCAAGCCAGAAAGCTTTGCGATAACAGCAAGTACAGCCCCCGCAAGAATCACATAACCTATTAACGATAGCATCCGCTTGTAGCGTTCGGCATCCGCTACTAGTTCGTACTGCTTTATTATCTTGTGAATGATGTTTTCCATGCGATAAAAGGCTGTTGGGTTTTTCACCACATAATCAAAGGCTCCGAAACGCATGCAGGTCATTGCAACTTCTACATTGTCTTGCCGACTATATATAATTACTTCGATCCGTTCATCTGCTGATTTCACTGCTTTCAAAATATCAATACTTTTTTTGGCATCCTTGTCTGCCGAACTAAGGTTGTAGTCCAACACAATAATATCTGGTTTTTCACCTAAGCTAGCTAGCATGGTTTCACCCTTGTAAAAGGTCTTGCAGATATAATTCTTGAACTGCCCCAAATGGTCAGTTATCATTTCCAACTGCAAAGGGTCATCGTCCACTACAAATATTTTGATAGCTTTCATTGGTAATTAATTCGATCATTATAGGTAGTACTCCAGCGAGTGTGACACAAAGCCCTTTATCATTCGACAGTCAAAAGTGTATTCGATTGTCAATTTTGTGGCTTTGGCTTAGGTGCGGGCTTCACCTCCGCAGGTTTCTTCTTTTCCGTTGTCGGCCGTGGGTTTCTAGGTTCCGATTTAGGAATCGGCTGGGTAGTGTTTGGTTTTGGATTGGAATAGTCTGGTTGAGGTTCGGTGTAGATTGGTGAATCATCATCTCTATCACTCTTATCAAGCTTGAACATAAAGCCAACCCTAAAGAAAAGCATATTGCTGGCAGAAGGATGAACGTATTTTTGTATAAAAGCATCTTGTCCATTCTGTCCCAATTTTATATCGGGCAAGCTAGTCATTTTAATTCGGCCACCCATCGAATAGCATACCCGCATATCAAATATGGCCCTTTTGCCAAGTTGTTTCATCACACCCAGCCCTAGTCCAATATGCGGTATCCAGTAGTGATTCACATTGGTTGAGGTTGAGCGTTCGTAGGCGGCCACTTCCTTGTAAAAAGTATTAACCTGAGATGTGTTGAAATTTCGAATGGCAAGATTCAACTCCAAGTAAGGCTCCCAATCGTTGACTTTATAAACCAATTTTGGCCCAACAAAAAGCCCAAAAGTATTGTGGCCAAACTTGGTGTAGCCTGTGTCGTTGTTGGTGGTCTTGAATGGCAGGCTATCAAAACGTCGGCTACCATGCCATTGAAAATCTAAGCCTGAGCCAATTCGCAGGTCAAAACCTTCGCGGTCTTCATCGTCTTCCTCCTTGCTTAGCAAGGGCTTACTCAGGTATTCAAACGAAAAGCCCAATCCTTTTCGCCAACCTGAATCATGCAAACTGCCCAAAGGACGGCTGCCATTCAAATAAAACCCAAAGTAGTGTTGGCTTTGCAGCGAAAATGAGGTGAGTACTAAAACTGTGAATAAGGCTTTTGATTTCATAATTTTATTGGCAAAGATGCTCTAAAAAATGAATTGTAATCGTGCTTATTTTTGCTGATGCAAACTAGGATTGTAGCTTTCTTGTTTTGTGAACTATCCAAATCCAAAAAAAGTGCTGCAAACTAAGGACCATAAACCAGATGAGGAACCACCCCACCATCGACCAACGAACCAAAACTATCAAACAACTTTTGGAAGAAATGAGGTCAGTAGCAAAGCAAAGCATCATCACTCACAATCCAAATTAGGGAAGTCTTCGCAATCAGCAACGAGCATTTTGGCCAATCCCTTATTTTTGCAGGAGACACAACCAAGGTTTTAGTTCTTTGTTTCGAAAAAGGCTAGCTAAAGACTCCAGACTAAAAACTTGAAATTAATAACTATATAATTATGTGCGGAATAGTAGCATACACAGGCCCTAGGGAAGTTTATCCCATACTCATCAAAGGACTGAAACGCCTTGAATATCGAGGATATGACAGTGCAGGAATAGCCCTGATAAACAATGGCATGAACGTATACAAAAAGGCGGGCAAAGTAGCCGACCTTGACGAGAGCGTGCAGGGCAAAGACCTTGGAGGGCACACGGGCATGGGCCACACCCGCTGGGCTACCCACGGCGAACCTAATGATAGAAACGCCCACCCACACACAAGCCAGGCAGGTGATTTGGCCATCATCCACAATGGCATTATTGAAAACTACGCCAGCCTAAAAGAAGCCTTGATAGAACGTGGCCATGAATTTAAAAGCGATACGGATACGGAGGTGCTCATCCACCTGATTGAGAATATACAAAAAAATACCGGCGAATCCTTGGAGGAAAGCGTAAGGCTTGCTCTTAGTGAGGTTGTTGGTGCTTATGCAATTGTGATTTTGAGCAAAAGCAATCCTGGAGTGCTGATAGGTGCCCGCAAAGGCAGCCCGATGGTTGTTGGTTTGGGTGAAGGTGAAGGTGAATTTTTTATAGCCAGCGATGCCACACCTATAGTAGAATACACCCGAAATGTGGTATATTTGAACGATAGCGAAATAGCAATTATCAAAGATGGGGAGCTTACTATAAAAACTGTTAGTAATGAAACCCAGACCCCTTATATCCATGAGTTGGAAATAAGTCTTGAGGCCTTGGAAAAAGGAGGCTATCCCCACTTCATGTTGAAGGAAATATTTGAGCAACCAAAAAGTATATTGGACAGCTTCCGGGGTCGCATACATCACGAGCATTTGAAAATTGTGATGGCAGGTATCAACCAATATGAAGAGAAACTGAAGAACATAAAACGCATACTCATCGTTGGATGTGGCACCAGTTGGCACGCTGGTTTGGTAGGCGAATACCTGATGGAAGAACTGGCCCGCATACCTGTGGAGGTAGAGTATGCCAGTGAGTTCCGCTACCGCAACCCCATCATTGGCGAAGACGATTTTGTGATAGCTATTTCGCAAAGTGGTGAGACAGCTGACACACTTGCAGCTATTGCATTGGCAAAAGAAAAAGGAGCAACCATATTTGGTATTTGCAATGTGGTTGGGTCATCCATTCCCCGCACCACCCATGCCGGGGCATACACGCATGCCGGACCTGAGATTGGGGTAGCTAGCACGAAGGCTTTCACTGCTCAGGTCACAGCACTTATTTTGATGTCATTGTCTATTGGCCACAAGCGAGGTGTTATCACTGATAACCGCATGAGAGAATTACTCACTGAGTTGGAAACCATTCCTGCAAAAGTAGAAAAGACCTTGAAATCAGATGACTACATCAAGGGCTTAGCCGAGAAATTCATGTATGCTAAAAATTTCCTATACCTTGGCCGTGGCGTAGGTTTCCCGGTAGCGTTGGAAGGAGCTTTGAAGTTGAAAGAAATTAGTTACATACACGCTGAAGGCTACCCCGCTGCCGAAATGAAGCACGGCCCAATAGCCTTGATTGACGAAGAAATGCCAGTAGTGGTGATAGCTACCCAACGCAACCACTATGAAAAAGTAGTGAGCAACATTCAGGAAGTGAAAGCCCGCAAAGGCACCATCATAGCCATAGTAACTGAGGGCGACAAAGTGGTGAAAGGTATTGCCGACTACGTGATAGAAATACCCGATACTGAAGAAGCATTCATGCCGCTAATTGCTACAATCCCGCTACAACTTCTCAGTTACCACATAGCGGTGCTGCGAGGATGCAATGTTGATCAACCAAGAAATTTGGCCAAGAGCGTGACAGTGGAATAAATAAATAAATATAAGTGAAAAAGGTCTGGATAATACTAATTGCTATTTGTTGCACTTCCTGCCTTAGGCAACAAAAATGGGTATTTAAGCAGGATTACAGCATTAATTCATCTAACGTGAATTATGTAGACAGTTCAAAATTCAGATATGAAGATAGTTTAGTCATTTTAGACTACAACTTGTGGGATCAGGGAGGGAAATTACTCTTTTCAATTTACAATAAATCAAATTCTCCAATTTATATAAATTGGAAGAATAGCAACTTTATTTACAATGGTTATAGCTACCAATATTGGGTTGACAAAGTGGTTTCACAAACTCAAACGAGATCAACCTCTCAAAGTATTTCAATTGGCTCTCCTACCAATATTTATTTATATAGTGAGGTAAATAATTCAAACTCCAATGGTGTAGTTTCATCTTTCGCTAGTCTCACCAATCAGGTGAGCACCATTACCAAGGAGAACCCAAATGTTCAGATTCCCCCAAGATCATACAATGTGGTAAACAAATTTAGTTTACGTATCCCGTTTGTAGAATCGAATGATTCAATTGTAGTATTTACAAAAGAGAATTCACCGTTTAATTTTAGAAATTATCTTGCTATTTCAACTAACAAAGAATTCGAAAAGGAAGTTTTTATTGACAACGATTTTTGGGTCGCTTCTATAACGAAGAAAACTACCGAAAAAGGAAGCTATGTAGGATTTGATAACTTGGATCCAAACCCAAACCATTTTTATTGTACTCGTACCGTGTCTGTAGAACCTACAAAATCACCAACCACAAAAATGGGACGGAATGTTCTAAGAGTTATTACTGGCTTAGCAGTGATATCATTTGTCATTGTTCTTGTTTCAAATAATTAATAAGAAGGAATAGCAATATTCACTTATCAACAAACAATTCATGAGCTACTTCTTTTTGATGTAGAAAGGACAAAATTGGAATGGAGCGGAGCATGGAATATATCAATGAGCGTGTATTATCGAATGGCTTATTTCTGATCGGAATTTGTTAAAGGAGTTTGATTGAATGAGAATAATAAAGCAGCTTTTGCTGCACACCAGCTATTTAAAAATGTGCAGCCTTCATTTTTGTTCTGCTTATTTCGATGAACCAATTACTAAATTTCAAATGTTACAAACTCGCACAATCGAACCCGGCACACTGGGACTATCGAATGGGGACATTCATTTGCAATTTGCGACTAAAAATGTGTGGCAATGAGTCTCTTTGCCGTCTATAAAAAATCCTTCGCCAACCTTCCTGGGAATGTGTGGTTATTGGCCTCAGTGCAGTTCATCAACCGAAGTGGCAGCATGGTTCTGCTTTTTGCTTCGCTCTATTTTACAAAGGAACTCCAATACAGCATGGCTCAGGCTGGACTAGTGATGAGTTTCTATGGTATTGGAAGTATATTAGGTAGCTATGCAGGTGGTTGGCTTACCGATAGAAAAAATTACTTTGACATCATGTTTTGGTCGCTGATTAGCAGCGGGCTTATCCTTTTACTATTGCTTGTTACTACCTCTCCATTTTTTGTGGCTAGTGTAGTGTTCTTGTATGCCTTTGCTGCTGATAGTTTTCGCCCAGCGAATTCGGCTTCATTGGCCGTATACAGTACTCCAGAAAATCGCACCCGCTCAGTATCCCTACTCAGGATGGCTATTAATTTAGGGTTTTCTGTAGGTCCAGCTATCGGAGGAATAATTGCCTTGCATTTTGGCTACAAGTTTTTGTTTATTATTGATTCTCTCACAAGCTTTGGGGCGGCAGCACTGCTATACTTTTATTTGCCAAGAAAGAACATAAGGAAACGGACCAAAACACAGCAAGCAGTATTAGACGACCGCTCCACTTCAGCCTACCGAGATATTCCTTACCTATTTTTTATACTTTTAGTGGCCCTATATGCCACTTGCTTTTTCCAATTATTTGCCAGCGTACCGCAATACTTTAGTGAGGTTTGCCACTATAATGAAGGCACCATCGGCTTTATGCTCGGGTTAAATGGGCTTTTGGTGGTGCTGATAGAAATGCCATTGATTGCTTACTTTGAACATAAGGCTTCCATTTTTCGTTTCATCATCATTGCAGTTTTGGCTATCCCCATTGCTTTCCTTATCTTACTATTCAGTAGTGGCACTATTGGCATGGCTATCCTCTACACACTATTCATCACATTTGCCGAAATATTTGCAATGCCCTTTATGATGAATTTTGCCCTTAGCCGTCCTCCAAAAGAGCGACAAGGGCAATATTCTGCCCTCTATTCTATTGCGTACGGCTTGGCTCTTATTGCAGCACCTTCAATTGGCTTGGGGATAGCGGCTACTTATGGTTTTAATAGTATGTTCTTCCTTATTATTGCTACAAGTTGTTTGGTGGCGATGGGCTTTGCCGTTCTAAAAAAGTATGCGTTGAAGTAACAAAAGTTTTGCTTAATCATAAGTCCACTTTAGTTGTTTTGCGAACAATGTGATGTAAATTTCAAGAAATCATTCGCTTACCTTTGCAACCCTATTAGCCTTTTTAGGTCTATAGCTTTACCAAAACGAAATAGATTTGAATCTTTCGGTAGTAATTGTTAATTACAACGTCAAGTATTTTCTTGAACAATGCCTGCACTCGGTGCGTAAGGCTACTGCTGGCATGGAGTTAGAAATATGGGTAGTAGACAACCATTCAGTAGATGGTTCGATAGAAATGGTGCAACAGAAATTTCCTGAGGTGAAACTGATAGTCAACAAGGAGAACCTTGGTTTCAGCAAGGCTAACAACCAAGCCATCAGGCAGGCTACTGGTGAGTTTATTTTGTTGCTGAACCCTGATACTGTTGTACAAGAAGACACTTTTACAAAGACCATTAAATTCATGCAAAGCCATCATGATGCTGGTGGGCTGGGTGTAAAAATGATAGATGGCAAGGGTAAATATTTGCCCGAAAGTAAACGTGGACTTCCTTCTCCACGAGTAGCTTTTTACAAGATGCTGGGGCTGGCGGCCATTTTCCCAAAGTCTAAACAGTTTGGCGAATATCACCTTGGTTATTTAGATAAAAACAAAAAACACGAAATAGCAGTCCTGTCTGGAGCATTCATGCTGCTTCGCAAATCGGTACTCGACCAAATTGGCCTGCTCGATGAAACGTTTTTCATGTATGGCGAAGATGTGGATTTGAGCTACCGCATCACCAAAGCCGGTTACAAAAACTACTATTTCCCCGATACAACTATTATTCACTACAAAGGCGAAAGCACCAAGAAAAGTTCGGTCAATTATGTGTTTGTATTCTATCGGGCTATGGCCATTTTTGCCCAGAAGCATTTCAACAAAAACATTGCAGGGCTGTTTGGTTTTCTCATCGAAACAGCTATTTGGGCAAGGGCTGGAGTAGCATTGGTGCATCGAACTTTGCAACGATTTTCAGTGCCATTTGCTGATGCTGCACTTATAGCCACTGGTTTCATTTTGCTGATGGACTATTATGCTGCCGAAGTGAAGTTTGGCAGCGGTGCCAGCTATTCAACTCTTGTGAAATGGGTAAATGTGCCAATCTATACCATGCTCTGGCTTGGCGGAGCTTGGCTAAACCGCTGCTACGAAGCCGATAGCCGATTCTTTAAGCTGCTACGTGGTGTCGTGCTTGGTACATTAGGTATTGCTGTAGCCTACGCTTTTGCCAACGAAGATTTTCGTTTCAGCCGTGCATTGATTCTGGTTGGGGCTTGCTGGGCACTCACGGCTATGATCATCACTCGATTGGCTTCTCAGTGGATACGCTATCGTCGTTTTGGGCTGGCAGGTATACGGACCAAAAATACCATCATACTTGGCAACCTACATGAAGCCGCCCGAGTGCGTGACCTTCTGAATCGAACTGCAGCACCAAGCCGTTTTGTTGGTTTTGTAACCTTGGATGAGCCAAAACAGAAAGACGAAAATTGGTTGGGGAATCTGCAAAACATCAATGAAGTGGTGGAGGTCTTTGGGGTTGAAGAAATAATATTTTGCAGCAAAGACATCACTGTGCAAGACATCATCAAAACTATGGGGACGGTAGATGCTGCAAGAGTTGAATTTAAAATTGTGCCCGAGCAAAGTCTATACATCATTGGTAGCAATAGCAAGAATGGCCGTGGCGATTTTTACACCATAGACATTAGTCTTGACATCACACGCCCCAACAACCGACGAAGCAAAAGGGCATTCGACCTTGCTGTTTCTATACTGTTGATTTTGCTATCGCCAATACTTGCCCCATTCAACCGTAATCCGCTAAGGTATTTTGCCAATTTGTTTAGTGTTATTGAAGGCAAAGCAACTTTAGTGGGATACACTCCTTGCCCCAATCCTGAAGAACTTCCAGCATTGAAACCTGGCATACTTAACCCGATGGATGGACAGAAACACAAGCAAGGTACAGGCAGCACAGCCTACAAGCTGAACCTTATTTACGCAAAAAATTACTCTGTGGAAAATGACTTGATGTTGGTTTTGCGAAATGTGACAGGGTTGTCACGGTATTCTAGTTAACTATATGCAACAGGCCTTCATCGTGCGATATTTTTTCGGTGGAGATGCGGTAATACATCCGCCAAATATATAAGCCTGCACTTGAGGGTTCATCTCTGAAAGAACCGTCCCACACAAAGTTTTGGTCTATGCTTTCAAATACCCTGTCGCCCCATCTATTCCATACAGTGAACTTAAAATCGTTCAATGTGGTATTGCTCCAAATATGAAAAGTCTCATTCTCAGTAGGTCCAGCACGATTAGGAGTAAAACAATTTGGTACATCATACTGAAGGTGGGCCTTCACAACCACATGGCTCACACTTGTATCCGTGCAGCCTTTGTCGTTCTCCGCTTTCAGCATGAGGGTGTAGCTGCCAGTATCAGTAAAGGTGTGCATCGGTTCTTTGGCTGTTGAAATGTCACCATCGCCAAAGTCCCATACATAATTACTTGCCCCACTACTGTTGTTATGGGTAAAAATATAAGGGCTGTCTATGAAAATTTCAATGGGGCCGTAGCTGTGGTCTGAAATAGGGTTGATATGAACCTTAGCTATTCGTGATACAAACGTATCGCAGCCAAAAAAGCTAACCTTCATTCTGCTTTGATAATCTTTTGCTTCCTTGTAATTATGTAGTGGTAACCCGTCCTCTATGCTGTCGCCATCGCCAAAATAAAGAGTGTATAGCATGTCGCTCATGTTGCCATTGGTTACGATGCGGTATTTGGTAGGCTGCTCATGACAGGGCGAATCAGCATAAAAGGTAGATACTGGTATTTGTTTGGACGAAACAGTGACCATTTTCGTGTCGTTACAACCATTTTCGGAGGCTGTCATCGTGTAGGTGATGGACGAAGGAATAATGCAAGTAACCATTTCCCCAACAGTATCTGAAAGCCCTTCTGCTGGTCTCCATTTTACCTGACCTGAACTACTGCCTCGCAACATGAAGGAGCTTCCTGCACACACTGTCGTATCGGGGGTGTATAGCTTAGCCACTACAGGATTTCCTGCCTGCACTACTTGTATCATGGTATCGCTGTAAAGCCCCGTGGTATCAAACACAATAAGCCGAACCGTATAGCTGCCTGGAACAAAATAGTCGTGGGTTATCAATGTATCAAGACTCGTAGAAGTATCTGTGCTACCAGTGCCCTTCAGGTCAAATTCCCAGAGGCAGTGATCATTATTTGTTGAACGATTGGAGAAGGTGGTAATAAAAGTGCCACAAGGGGGCTTTGTAAAAACAAAATCTGCTTTGGGTGGCTTGCAGGCTGCCACATCCACAAACACAGAACCAGTATCAGAACACCCTGTAGTACTATCAGTCACTGTGAGGATATAGCGAGTAGGCAACCAAGGCCGAGCTTGCACGGATGACGAAGTGGGGTCGTTGAGACCACTTCCAGGCTTCCAAAGGTATTTGTAGACAGAATTATTTGTGGCACTAATTGTTGCAATTTTCCCTGGGCAAATCTTCTGCGGATTTCCACTCATGTTGAATGAAGGCGGAGGGCTTATGACCACTTGCTTAATTATAGTATCATTTTTTGAAGTTATGCTGCTTGCAATCAACATGACATCATAGACACCATAACTGCCAAATGTTTTTTGAGGATTAGGAGTTGAGGAAAAACCAGGACTAAAGAACCAAAAAAAAGTTGTCGCGTTTTGTGATGTATTCGTGAACTGCACTGTAAGCGTCCCACAAATAGGCTGCTGGAAAGTAAAATTAGCTTTCAACTGAGCAGATACACTCCCATGCAAAAGAAATATTAATGAAGGAAGTAGGATTGTCCGTTTCAAAACAAGGTTCAAAAGTAATACTTAAACCAAGACACACAAAAGCAGGCTTTGGTTGCACAACATTATTACCTCAATTGGAAAACCTCAGTTGCAATACGTTCATTGTAGCGTTCGTAGGTGTAGAGCTTGGCAATTTCGGTTGCTTTTTTTGCTATTACGGGTAGTTCCTTCGTATCTAGAATCAGTTCACCAAGCCTCTTGGCTATGGTCTTCGGCTCCAAGCTTTGTAGCAAAATTCCATTCTCGCCATCTTTCACATATTGCCCAATGGCTGACACATCACTAGTCACTGGTATGCATCCATACGCAGCCGCCTCCGCCACCACCTTTGGGAAGCCTTCGCTGGCAGAACTAGGCAAAAGAAAAATATGACTGCTTGAATAGAGTTGATTAAGTCCTTTTCTACCTAAAGGGCCAGTAATTTCGAAAGGTATTGTCAGACTTTTCGCTTTTTCACGAATAGCTTGATCGTCCATTCCTTTTCCAACAAGCCTTAACACATTTATTTTTTGCTTTACAGTTTCAGGCAACAAGTTTATAGCATCAATTATTCTACCTGGGCCTTTGGGCCATTCCATGCGACCAACAAATAGTAATTCAAGCTGGCTATTATATTTTTTCATTTCAGCCACTTGCAGTGCGATTGCAAGTTCATCTTCAGAAAAACAAGGATTCTCAAAAGACAATACATGTGGCGGTGAATTAGGCCAATATCCGTTAATTGCAATTTTGGTATTTTTTGCAGCAATCATAAGTTTTTTCTGCAACAGGTAGCTTTTAGGAGGATGTTTCTGTACCCAATTTCCGGCAAACTTGTGCCAATAGTGCCGCCGCTTGTCATATTTAGAAATAAGAATGGCCATGCCCGCAGGTACAGACGGGGCACGTGTATGTACATATTTATACTTTAGGATTAATAGCAAAACCCGCACAAAAAACCAGGGCAGGCATAGCACTTGTTTTAGTTTGTTCCAAATGCCACCTCCTCCTAATAATGGCAAAGTGATACAAGTTATATTGCCAGTGCTTTCAGGCCGTGCATTTGCATTTGGTTTGCCAGGGTTTGAGGCTCCAAGCCAAGTGATGTTTTCAAATTCATTGGTCAACATTTCCACTTCCCTCAAAGTTGCTTCAAACACATGAACTTTTGCTTCATGGTGCCACATAGGTGTATCGCTGATAATGAGCAGGTGGGGTTTTTTCATAGAAAAAATGTGCGAGCAAAGGTAACATGGCAACCGACACACCCTGTTGGCTGCTTCGGGCAGGGGTTTAGTAAAAAAAATGGGGGGCTTCGGGGTGTAGCCTGTTTTTTTGCAGGCAAATAATCGTATGTGTGGTATCGTTGGTATTTGGCATTTTGATGGAAAACCCGTGCGGGAAGAAGACCTCAGTAGGTTTAATGATAGCCTTATGCACCGCGGCCCCGATGGAAGTGGCACGTGGATTCACCCAATTGATGGGGTTGGATTTGGCCACCGCCGATTAGCCATTATCGACCTGACGGATGGAGGCAAACAGCCCATGAGTTATGCCGATGGTCGCTACTGGATTACCTACAATGGGGAGCTTTTCAACTTTATTGAAATAAAAGAAGAACTACTCGGACTTGGCTATCAGTTCAAGAGTGATTCGGATACCGAAGTAATTCTTGCCGCTTTCCATCAATGGCATGAAGAAATGTTGACGAAATTTAACGGCATGTGGGCTTTGGCCATTTATGATTGTAATGAAAAACGGATGTTCTTGAGTCGTGACCGCTTTGGAATCAAACCCTTTCACTACACTCTTGAAAACAACAGACTGGCTTTTGCATCCGAACTAAAAGCATTTCGCCAACTGGCAGAATTCACCCCAAAAATGGACAGGGAAGCTGCTTCTCATTTTTTACAGACAGGCCAAAGCAATGAAGCAAGCATACGAAGCATGATGGAAGGGGTTAGGCATCTGCGTGCTGGACATTATGCATGGGTGAAAGATGGAAAACTGAATGAAACTCGCTGGTGGCACACAATGGAAAATCTGCCCGAAATACCAGCAACTCTTGATGAACAGGCCAAAAAATACAAAGAGTTGTTTTACGATGCAGTGAAACTTCGCCTACGCAGTGATGTGCCTGTGGCTAGTAGTCTTAGCGGAGGTTTTGATAGTAGTGCTGTAGTGTGTGCCATTGCCGAACTGGGTAAGCAGCAAAGCAGCAGCAGACAAACCACAAGCTGGCAGCAGACTTTCACCGCCAGTTTCCCAGGAACGCCTATTGATGAAACTGAAGATGCAAAAAAAGTGATAGAATACAGTGGACTACATGGCAATTTTATTGATATGAAGCCCCAAGAAGCTATTGCCCAGGTGGATGAAATACTTTTTGACTTTGATGATGTTTCAGTTGGATTACCTACCCCACCTTGGTTTATCTACAAAGCCATGCGGCAAGCAGGTATGGTGGTGAGCATGGATGGGCATGGGGTTGATGAAACCATTGGTGGATACAAGCAGGCTGACCATGTCTTCATGCACGATGCACCCCCACTTTGGCATTGGCAAAAAAACCTTGCTCTGGCCAAAAAATATTTTGAAACCGTCCGTCAGCCTGATAAGGCCGCCAACTTACCAATGTCAGAAGTGAGGAAAATGCTACTGGAAAATCACCCTCAAATGGGCTGGGCAAGGGAATTGCGAAGCAACTTAAAAACGGTGAAGGACTTGGTGAAAGCCCCACCACAACAAATTTTCTTAGCCCAACGAGACAAACTTTCAAACGACTTTACTTATTTTGCTGATGGTGACCGACTGCCACGGCACTGGGGAAGCTTGAATCGTGAACTTTATCAGATGTTCCATTCCACTCTTTTGCCAGGCATACTCCGCAATTTTGAACGGCTAAGTGCAGCCCATGGTGTGGAGGTGCGTATGCCGTTCATGGACTGGAGGCTGATCACCTACTGCTTTGCCCTGCCTGATTCGGCAAAGTTGGGCGGAGGTGTCACCAAACGCATTGCCCGCGAAGCCATGAAAGGTCATATGCCTGAGAGCATTCGTAGTAATGTGTTCAAAATTGGGTTCAATCCACCCCTGCCCACTTGGTTCAATGGGCCACTGCATCCATGGCTCATGGATTTGGTGGAACAATTCAAAGGCCACGAGCAAGTGAATACAAGCCTTCTAAAAAATTTCATAGAAAAAAACCACAAACAACAAATCTGGGATTGGCCAAAGACTGCATTAGCTTGGCGTTACTTGCACCTGCTTTGGTGGGAGCGGAGGTTTAGCAGCTAGTAGGTTGAATGAGTGATGTGTAGTAAGAAAACTGGTGAGGTGAACTACCACTGGTAGCAATCAACATCACCCCTTGGCCGCGAAGCTTGAACTCAGCCTAAAATCGCGTGAAAAAAGTAGTTATTATCTAACTTATGGCTAGTGATAGCAAAGTTGTGTAGAAGTTGTAGCCAAATTTATTGCTTGACTATTTTTTGTTGATCTAGCAATCTAATTCCATCCCAAACTTGAACCACATAGTTACCTGTTTGGATTCCATCAAGTTGAATTTTTGTTGATTCCAAAGATATGTTCTTGGTCAAAATAACCTGCCCCGACATATTTACCAAAGCTATTCGGGAAGTTGAATGATGAGGATTGCAAAGGTTCAAAATACAGTATCCCGCTGCAGGATTTGGAAATAGGCTAATTCCTAAATTTTGACGAATACTATTCGTCCCAACATTAGTTCCTGCCTCATACATAAACCATTCATCGTACATACTTGGGCCAGTGCCAAAGTAGCCAAGTCCCACATATCCAATGTCGCGAATCGTCACTGCCACCCCTCCTCTAAATGCATTTCCTTCGTAATTTTTCTTTTTCGTCCAGGTGTCATTTGACGGATTGTATTCATAAAATCCCTTTAAGTCGTCAGCTCCATCATATCCTCCGCCAACGTAACCTTCTCCGCCTGCAGAAAAGGCTGTGGCTGCGGTAACTCCGCCACCAGGATATGAACTAATCTGACGCCAAGTATCACTATCAGAATTGTAACAATAGAAGTCGTCTAATATGTTGCTCCATCAAAGCCAAGCCCAACATATGAGTTGTTGCCGATTGTGAAAGAGGAGCAGTTGAGTCTGGCAGTACCCGGGAAGTTTGTTTTCTGAGTCCAAGAATCATTGTCTGGGTCATATTCAAAAAAGTTCTTGACGTACGCAGTTCCATTATAGCCCATCACAATGTAGCCCTTGCCCCCAGATGCAAATGCACGACCGCCGAACAATCCCTTAGTAAGGCTCTTTATTGCAGTCCATTTGTTTTTTGAAGGGTCATATTTATAGAAACTTGAAATTGGGGAAGTAGCTTGTGTGCCATTGATACCAGCACCAACAAAAGCAAAATCGCCTATAACAAAAGAGTATGCATAATGCCTAACTGAGGGTATAGATGTTACCTACCTCCACGTATTATCTACAGGGTCATATTCCCAAAAATCATCAAGCGAAACGCCAGTAACCCCACTGCCAATATATCCCATATCATTCAAAGAAAAAGCGACAGCAAAGCCCCTGCCCGTAGCCGTCAACGAAGCTTTTTGTACCCAGTTATTTTGCGAAATACTAGTATTAAAATAAGCAGTCAGGGCGATGATTAAAGTGGTGATTTTCTTCATTTTGATCTATTTTGGGCAAATGTATGCAATTGATATTAAACAAGTTCATAAAACTTCTTTAGACAAATGCCTACTCCTTAAAAAGTATTCGCTTACAGTCATCAATCTGTATTAATAAATCTAAGTCCTTTCCTCTTAGTATAGAGCTACCGAAGTTTGTTTAACTTTTAGCTAGGACGTCAAGTGGATGCTACTTTTGCAGACCTATATAACTTTGGCAACATACTTGTCAAGTCAATCTTTCAAATACATAAAAACAACAATGAACATTATCAAAACATTTGGCTTAGCAGCCATCGCTTTCAGCATAGTATCATCATGCACCGATGCACATATGAAAGTGCTGAACAAAACCATGGAAGACATTAACAAGGCCGGCAAACCAGCACCGCTCACCAATGCAGAAGTAATAAGCGGGCTGAAAGAAGCCCTGAGCTTTGGCATACAAAACGCAAGCGGATTGGCCAACAAAACTGACGGCTATTTCAAAAACTCACGGTTGTTTATTCCATTTCCTCCAGAAGCCAAAAATATCGAAGACAAGTTGCGAGGACTCGGCTTTAATAAACTTTGTGACGACTTCACCATGTCAGTGAACCGTGGAGCAGAACAAGCAGCAATTCAAGCTATACCTATTTTTAAGAATGCTATTACAAACATGAGCATTGGCGATGGTTTCAACATTTTGAAAGGTGGAGACAATGCTGCTACAGAGTACCTGAAGTCCAATACAACACCACAGTTGGTTTCAGCTTTCAAACCTATTATTCAAACTGCCTTGAACAATGGGAACGCCACCAAATACTGGACGGACATTATCAATACCTACAACAAGATTCCTTTCATCACTAAGATGAACCCGGACCTAGCCGGATATGCTACAGATAAAGCTATCCAAGGACTATTTATGTTGGTAGCTGATGAAGAAGCAAAGATTCGTAAAGACCCTGTTGCACGTGTCACCGATTTGTTGAAGAGAGTATTTGGAGGGGTGTGATTACAGTATTGAACTAAGTACAATTAAAAATTACTCCTCATCTTTCCACCTTCTTGGTCTTCCCAGTAGGCGTTCACGCATTTTCTCATTGAGCAAGTAGAGAGCTGGCACTAGGATGAGTGTGAGGAATGTGGCGAAGGCCAATCCGAATATCATAGTCCAACTAAGAGGACCCCAGAAGGCTACACTGTCGCCTCCAAAGAATATATGTGGGTTGCCAGTGGCAAATAAGGTATAGAAGTCCATGTTCAAGCCAACTGCAAGGGGTATCAATCCCAAAATAGTCGCCGATGCTGTGAGCAATACAGGTGTCATGCGTGTACGAGCGGCCTCTATCACAGCTTCCTTCAAAGGTTTGCCCTGCTGCATCAACAAGTCGGAAAATTCTACTAGCAATATCCCATTTCGGACGACAATGCCTGTGAGGGCTACTATACCGATACCGGTCATGATGATGGATATATCCATGTGGAAGATGATAAAACCTAGAAGCACCCCAATAATTGAGAATATAATCTCAAAGAGGATGATGATAGGTTTGGAGAATGAGTTAAACTGTATAACCATAATCAAGAACATCAGCCCTAACGAGATCATCATAGCCCGGCCAAGGAAAGCCCCTGTTTCTGCTTGTTGCTCTTGCTCCCCGCCAAACCGCACAATCACACTGCTAGGGGCTTTGAATGAGGTTAGGGCTGCTTGTACCTTACCTACAACTTCGTTTGGATTGTAACTGCTGAGTACATTACTGCTCAGAGTCACAATGCGTTTTTGGTTTTTGCGACGAATAGTTCCATAGGCATTTTCATATTTTATTTTGGCCACAGAAGATATAGGAACCTGCCTCAGCACCCCACCCATATTCATATCACGAAAAGTGATTTTCATGTTCAGCAAATCGTCTAAATTATCACGATCGTACGCTGCCATGCGGACGATGATTGGGTAGTCGTCATTGGCATCTTTGAACTTGGAAACTTCCATGCCGAATAATGCACCACCAATCTGCTGTCCAATCTGTGCGGAGCTAATGCCTTCGCGGTTCGCACGTTCACGGTTCACCTCAATAGTCACTTCAGGTTTGTTGGCTATCAAGTCACTTTTCAGCTCTTCGATGCCCCCTATTTGCAAAGAATCAATATAGCGTTTCATCCGCTTGCCGGTCACAGTCAGTTCTGCCAAGTCATCGCCAATAATTTCTATACTCACAGGCTTACCTGTTGGCGGACCAGCTTGCTCCTGACTCACAGTTATTTCACAACCAGGAATGCCTTTAATGGCCTCACGAACTTTATCCAAATATGCAGAAGTAGATTCGCCATTTCTTTTGGCAAATTCTACAAAGGCCACTGAAACCCTTGCCTTGTGTGAGCCGGGTGATTGGTCTGGGTCTCCGGGGTCATTGGCTCCTTTGGCCACATTGCTTATCACCGATTCTATGATGGGGTTTTCCTTACCAGCTGGATATACCACTTTCTCTACTCGTTCATTCACTATTCTTGCCAGCGAATCGGTATAAGTAATATCTGTACCAATCGGTGTATTGATAAATACATTCACAAAGTTGGGTTCAGATTTGGGGAAGAAAACGATTTTTAATCCAGCATTGCCAACCAGCATAAATGTGACAATTAGCAGCACAAAAGTTCCTACAAGCAACAAAACTGGGCGTTTGCCTTTCAGCAGCCTTACCAATGCTCTGGCATAAGCATCCTGCACCCTAGGCCAGGTTTTGTTCTGAAAAGTGTCAATCACACGTTTCAATACTAAGCGATGAAACAACACCAATAAATATACTACTACTACTAGGTTACCTAAGAAAAAATTGCTGCCCAAATAGCCAATTAAAGCTATTGCACCAAACAATATCATTCCAATTCGTCTGCTTCTTTTTTGTTTCGGTGTTGCTTCATCACCTTCATGGTGTGGCTTCATAAACTGAACAGCAAATACTGGATTCAACGTATAAGCAACCACCAACGAAGCCAGTAATGTTACAATTAATGTAATAGGTAAAAAATACATAAATTTTCCAATAATTCCAGGCCAAAAAGCCAGCGGAATAAATGGTGCAAGTGTGGTTAAAGTGCCAGAGAATACTGGCAAGAACACCTCTCCTGCTGCGTATTTTGCAGCCTTCACTGGCGATACTTTTCCGTTATCATATATCCTGTGGGTGTTTTCAATTACGACAATGGCATCATCCACTACAATACCCAGTGCAAGCAAGAAGGCAAACAATACAATCATGTTCAAGGTAAAGCCGATGCTTGGAAAAACAAGGAAGGCAAGGAAGCATGAAAATGGCACAGAAAGTCCAACAAAAATTGCATTGGTTGCACCCATGAAAAACATAAGTATTAGCGTAACCAGAATAAACCCAATCACGATAGTATTAATCAGGTCGTGGATGGTGACACGTGTTTGTTTACTTTGATCACCTGTTATGGTTACCTTTACATCTTTCGGAAGTTTGTCCTTCTGAAAAGTTTCTACAATTTTCCTTACAACATCACTACTTTGTATCAGGTTTTCACCTGGTTTTTTAATAATATTTAGCGACACCACATTTTGCTTTCCAAGCCGCGAATAGCTTTCACGGTCATGGTATCCATCGACCACAGTTGCAAAATCTTTTATGTAAATAGTAGCCCCGCTTCCGCTTCGTACCACTAAGTTTTCTATTTCCATCGGATTTTTAAACTGTCCTTTCACGCTCACACTTCGGTTCAGTTCATCCATCTTGATATTACCTCCAGGGATGGTCACGTTTTCGTTGCCAATGGCCTGCATCATGTCAAACATAGTTATGTTGGCAGCTTCCATTTTAGCCTTGTCAAGATTTACTTTTATTTCGCGGTCAAGTGCCCCTACTATATCTACCCGTGTGAACTGTGGCTTGGCCTCTATCAAGTCTTTCAGGTCTTCAGCATAGTTTTTTAGCTTTGCCAAATCATAGTCGCCAGCAAGGTTCACGTTCATGATTGGCATCTCTGAAAAATCAAATTCTTTGATAACCGCTTCTTGCAAATTTGCATCGTTTTTGGGCAAGTCGTTTTTGGCCTTGTCATAGGCATCTTTTACGTCGTCCTTGCATTCACGCACTTTACGTTCTGTGCCGAATTCCACTACGATAATACTCACATTTTGGATAGAAGAACTAGTAAGTTTCTTAACCCCTTTCACCGTTTTTATCCATTTTTCAATAGGCTTAGTGATAATATTTTCAATATCACTTGGCGATGCACCACGATAGAAGGTTTGAATAGAAATGGTCGGGACTACAATATCAGGAAATTTTTCTTTGGGCAAGCTATTATAACTGCTGATGCCTGCCAGCGTAAGTATTGCTGTCATCACCCAAATAGCAGTACGGTTGCTTATGCTCCAACTTGTGGGTTTGAATTCTTTATTTAGATCATTCATTATTTTCTGCGAAGATTTATGATTAGAAGATTTATGACTTAGAAAAAAACAGATTACTTCGACACCTTCACCACTTCACCTTCGTTCAGTTCCTGATAGCCGGTAGATACCAACTGATCATCTAGTTTTAGCCCAGTTTTTATTTCAATTTTACCACCGTAGTTCAAGCCTGTGGTGACAGGACGGCGACGAACACTATGCTTATTACCTTCGCTTGCCAAAACAAATACAAAACTTCCTTCATCGTTACTCTGCACAGTGTTGATTGGCACTACGATAGTGTTCACATTTTCATAATCAACAATCTTCAACACAGCCACCATATTGGGGCGATAATCGTCGTTTTGAGGCAGGGCAGCCTCCACTGTAAACGTTCTTGTCATAGGGTTAATCACTTTTGAAGCATATGTAACATTACTATTAAGTTGTGTTCCCAAATCTGGAAATTGGATCACCACAGAGTTGCCTTGCTTCACTTTGGATGCATACGCTTCAGCCACATCCGCTTTCAGTTTCAGCTTACTACCATTTACAATACGAATGCCTGTAAAACCAGGACTTGCCATTTGACCAACACGAAGATTCATATCATCAACAACTCCATTAATAAGGGCTTTTAATTTATACATCTCAATGTTCTCATTAAACGTTGACATCGATTTTTCTAATGCATCCTTGTTGTTCTTGGCCATCAAGAAGTTTATTTCCGAACCAATTTTTTGGTCCCACAGTCCTTTTTGTTTTTGATATATAGTATTTGCAAGATCTAAGCGGTTTTTTAACTCCTCCATACCTTGCCTAGCAGCCTTATCGTCAAGCTGTGCCAATGTTTGACCAGCTTTAACCATGTCGCCAGTCTGCACATATACTGCGGTCACCGTGCCAGGCATTTTTGGCATTACTGTAATATTTTCGTCAGCATCTACACGACCTTGTATATCTATGAAGTGTCGAAACGATTGCATGACCACATCAGTAACAGCCACTATTTTCAATTTGTCTTCTTTGTTGGCTGTTGTGTCCATTTCGGCAATCTCTTTTTCAAGAGTGGCTACCTCTTTTTTTAGTTCGTCAAGTTTCTTTTTTTTCGCTGTAAGCTTTGGGTCTTCACCATTGCCACCTCCGCAGGCAGCTAGTGTGAGCAATGCTATAAGAATGATACTATTTTTCATACTATGCTTTTATTGATTAATATTCTTTGTTTGATTTGTTATGATAAACGACTTCTGCTTATTGCCTTGCTCCTATTGCTTTCCGCAAATCAATTTTGGCATTCAACAAGGTTGAGATGGCATTGATATAGCTTACTTGTGAGGTTTTCAAATCGGTTTCTGCACTTTGGAGCTCCATGCTGCTTCCCAGCCCAGCCGTGAACTTGGCTGACACTGCATTGTATATTTTTTCGGCCAGTTCCATATTCGCTTTTTGATTTTTTAGGGTTTCCAAAGCGGTGCTATAACTGGTGCTGGCCGCAGCAAATTCAAGGCTCAGGGCATTGCTTAGGTCGCTCAAGTTATTTTTTGTTTGTTTGATACCAATTTCTGCTTGAGCAGTCTTGCTGAATTTCATACCGCCATCATAAATTGGGACGCCAATCCTAAAACCTACAACAGTAGTAGGCACCCAAGGCAAAAAGGGATCTTTCTTGAAAAGGGTTTCGCCATTCCTGTTAAGGATTTGCTGATGGCTGGCAAACGCCGCCACATTGGGTATCCATCCATATTCGTACCTTTTCTTATCAAGTTGTTTCAACTTCAAGAGTTGGTCTAATTGCTTGTATTCAAGTCGGCTGCTGACCGTAAAAGTTGTTACAGACAAATCTTCACCTGAATTTTTGTAAAGGTCTTCAAGTTTATCTGTTAGTTTCAATGGTGAGTTCACTTCCATTCCCATTTGAAGTTTCAGGGCTTTGTAAGCAATTTCTTTTAGGCTTTCCAATTTCTTCTTATTGATTTTCAAGGTTGAAGCTGAGAGTTCCAATTTGTCCACTTCCAACCGTTCCACAAATCCTGCCTTGTTCATCTCTGTCATCTCATGTAACAGCTTTCCCACACGTTCAATATTTATTTCAAGAATCTTTATATTTTCATCAATAGTCAATGCCGAAAAATATGCTTTAGTCACATTCGTCTCCACATCCAATTCCGTTTTATTGTAAGATTGTTGGTAAAGATTTTTTATTTCCTTTGTAGCTTGTAATCCTACTAAATATCCACCATCAAAAATTAACTGTGAGGCTTGTAATGAAGCCTGAGCTTGATACTGTGTCCCAAATTTAATTTTTGCATATGCATTTTTTGGGGCAGTGGGGTCAAATGCTGAGGCAGGAATAAAGCTAGCTGGTATCTGCAAAAAATCGTTGAACGTAAAACTTCCATTCAATTGAGGCATTCCAATAGACCGAATTTCCTTTATCTGTTCATTGGCTTTGTCAATATCAAGTTTAGCATTTTGAAGAGTTAAATTATTATTTTTCCCATAGTCAATAGCTTGAGACAGGCTAAGTGTTTGCGTTGGCAGCGATTCTTGGGCAAATCCCAAAAGAGATGTAATACTGAAGACAAAAGTGGCGATAGATTTTTTCATATTTATCTCTATTTCTTGTTAATTTCTTTTTGTTTTTTTTCGAGATACTTCAATCCTTTGGGTGTGCAGATGCCGTGCAGATGATATTCCATGAAGGCATAATACACTTCAAGAAACGAGAACTGGTGAGCTGGAAAAACCATATCACTCATTATCAACATTATAGTTTCCACATATATCCTTGCTAAAATATCCACAGACATATTTTCGCGATAAAGGCCGTCCTCAATTCCTTTCTTGAAGTTGCTACTCACACATTGAAATACAAATTTGTTTTTATGGTTTTCAAAAATTTTCCAGCTTTCTGGATAAAAGCGGCGAATATCTTGCACAGCCACAGGGTTAAGCCGTTTCAAGGTACGACTCGAATGTTCCATGATTGACAAGATGGCATCTATTGCATTGTGTTCTTGTAACAGGCGGGTGCATTCTACTTCCCTTTTTTGAAAATCCCACAACATACACTGATACACCAAATCAGCCTTGTCAGTAAAATATTGATACAGCGTTTTCTTGCTGATACCAAGCTCCCGGCAAACATCGTCCATGGTAATACTTTTCACTCCAAGCCTCATAAACAAAGCATCGGTAGCCATCAATATTTTCTCTCGGACTGGGTCGTGTTTTGTATCCTCTAGTGTTAGTTTCATTTTAACTGCTCCTAAATTTTCGACCGCAATATTATGTACAAAAATGAGAGCAGGAAACATTTATTTAGTATAATGTTTCTTACTATCAAAATGTTTCTTAAAAAAAGAACCTACTTTGGAGGTGGTGAAACAAGTGTCAGCAATTGAATTTGGGTAGGGTAGGCGGCTATTAAAATCAAGCATTGATAGGCATTTTCTCAGGTCGATAAATCAATAATCTTGATGAAAGCCTGTTCAGGTTTTACATTTGCTGCCCATTATCGGTTTATGAGGTAATTTATTTTGCCTTTAATTTTCTGAAGTTTACTATTAGAACTTATTACCCACTATTTTATCCAAATCATGTCAGACAAACGACTAAAAGAAGATGCTCTTCGCTACCACGAAGATGGAAAGCCAGGAAAGATAGAAGTAGTACCCACAAAACCTACAAATACTAAGCGTGACCTAAGCCTGGCCTATAGTCCTGGTGTTGCCGAGCCGTGCCTTGCAATAGCAGCGAATCCCGAAGATGTCTACAGATATACTGCCAAAGGAAACCTTGTGGGTGTTATCACCAACGGTACAGCAGTGCTTGGCCTAGGAGATATTGGTCCTGAGGCCAGCAAGCCAGTGATGGAGGGCAAAGGTATATTGTTCAAAATATTTGCAGGCATTGATTGTTTTGATATAGAACTAAACTGCAAGACTGCTGATGAATTTGTAGCTGCAGTGAAAGCTATGGAGCCAACCTTTGGAGGTATTAACTTAGAAGATATAAAAGCCCCCGAGTGCTTCGAAATAGAACGAAGGTTGAAAGCTGAATTAAATATTCCTCTGATGCATGACGACCAGCATGGAACAGCCATCATAAGTGGAGCTGGCCTATTAAACGCATTGAGGGTGGTAAAAAAAGACATAGGCCAAGTGCGGATGGTAGTGAACGGAGCAGGTGCCTCTGCCATCAGTTGCACACGGTTGTTTATAGCTTTGGGCTTAAGCCGTGAAAACGTGGTGATGCTTGACAGTAAAGGGGCTATCACTGCTTCCCGGGAAGACTTGGATGACACCAAAAAGGAATTCATCACCCAGAGGAAAGTGACAACATTGGCCGAAGCCATGCAAGATGCTGATGTATTTGTTGGTCTGAGCAAAGCCAATGTGGTGACGGTACAAATGGTGAAGAGCATGGCAAAAGACCCGATTGTATTTGCTATGGCCAACCCTGACCCCGAAATAGCCTACGACTTAGCCATTGCATCTCGCCCTGATGTGGTAGTGGCCACAGGCCGAAGCGATCATCCTAACCAAGTGAACAATGTACTTGGATTTCCTTTCATTTTTCGTGGGGCATTAGATGTTCGTGCAACCAAAATTAATGAGGCAATGAAACTGGCAGCAGTACATGCTATTGCCGGTCTAGCCCACGAACCAGTGCCTGAAATAGTGAATCTAGCATACAATCAAAAGAATATTTCATTCGGCAAAGAATACATAATTCCGAAACCGCTCGACCCTCGCTTAATAACTACCGTGGCACCGGCTGTGGCCAAAGCTGCTATGGAAAGTGGTGTAGCAAAAAAGGTAATTACGGATTGGGAAGCTTACAATACTGAACTACTAGCCCGGATTGGTGGCGAGAATAAATTCATTAGAGTACTAGCTACCCGTGCCAAGGCCAATCCAAAAAGGGTAGTATTTGCTGAGGCCGATACTTATAAAATTTTGAAAGCTGTAGAAATAATTCATGATGAAGGCCTAGCAATCCCAATCTTATTAGGCAATAAATCAAAAATTTTGGCCATGATTGCCGAGCATAAACTTGGATTAGAAGATTTGGAAATTGTAGATCAAATGGCGGAGGAAGAAACGCGTCAACGCTTTGCAGAGCTATACTTTGCCAAACGCCAACGCAAGGGTGTAACCATGCACGATGCTAAGAAAATAATGCGTGAACGAAATTATTTCGGAGCAATGATGCTGGAGCAAGGTATGGCTGATGCTATGATTTCAGGACTTACAAGAAATTATCCAAATACGATTCGCCCAGCATTGGAAATAATAGGTAAGGATGAACGAATAAATAAAGTAGCAGGCATGTATATCATGCTAACCAAAAAAGGAGTTTTGTTTTTCAGCGATACAACCGTGAACACACGACCAACAGCTGAAGATTTAGCTGACATTACACTACTTACCGCAAAGGCTGTCGAGAATTTCAATATAGAACCTAGGGTGGCTATGCTTAGCTATACCAATTTTGGTAGCACCACTGGAGATACACCCACCCGCGTACAAAAGGCTCGCAAACTAGTAAAGGAACGGAAGCCCGACCTTATTGTTGATGGCGACATTCAAGGCAATTTTGCACTGAACCAACGGCTGCTCGAGGAGAATTTCCCTTTCAGTGACTTGGTAGGAGGCCCTGCTAATACACTCATTTTTCCCAGTCTGAGTGCCGGCAATATTTGTTACAAAATTTTGCAGGAACTTGGAGCAGCAGAAGCAATCGGACCTGTTTTGTTGGGCATGAAAAAGCCCGTACATGTAGTGCAGTTGGGTAGTTCGGTGCGTGAGATAGTGAATATGGTGACTGTGGCCGTGATTGACGCACAAGCTCGCGAAACCATTTGAGACTTATATTTGCCTTGCAAAATCATCGCTTGTTATCGCAGCTTATAGGTCCATGATTTGCTATCTTTAATGAATAAATACATTTTGCCACTAATCGGCTTGTTCCTTGTTATTTATGCTTGCAACCAATTGGTGTCCTCCAAATCGAGTAGCTTCAAATTGGTGAATGCCACCGTTACCAGATGGACAGCCGGCATTCCCGATGGTGGATCGGGTACCGACTACAATCTTTCCCTATATCTGAAAACCAACGAAAAAATCATTTTCGATTCAATATGGGTCGATGGTGAACGGATGTTGTGTGAATCGCAGCTGATGAAAAAAGACTTGATGGAAGTACGAACCACCAAATTTGATATAGCTCCACACAACCGTTCCGATTTCAAACCCGTTAAACCTCCATACTTTCATAATGGAAAAGCATTAATTCGTTACACAAGCAAAGGAAGAACTCACTTCTTTGTAATCAAAAACTTTAATGAACTCAAGCCTATAAACCTTCCATAAAACTTGTAAATGAAAAAAATATTTATTGTAACGTTCGTACTTTGTTTTATTGCTCAATTAAGTAACGGACAAAAAGCACAACCCGGTAGTTTTAAGGAAATTCAAGATAACTATTATGCTCAATGGTTAGGTAAAACTGTTGAAAAGGGACAAGGATACTCTACTTTTAAACGATTCGAATGGTTTTGGGAACAACGGCTGCATGAAAACCAAGATATAAATACACTCCCCAACCTTTGGGACGAATGGGAGAAATACTGCCATGCCAATGCCTACAAAGGTGGATTACGTGGAAGTAACGACTCAGGAAATTGGGTTCCACTTGGGCCTTCAACCACATCTGGTGGCTACAATGGACTTGGACGTATCAACAACATTGTATTTCATCCTACCGACTCAAATACATTTTGGGTATGTACACCTTCCGGTGGATTGTGGAAGACCACAGATTTTGGCAACAACTGGAGCAATACTACTGATTATTCACTACCCATGTTAGGGTGTTCAGATATGGCTGTTGATTATACAAACACGAATGTGATGTATTTGGCCACCGGTGACAGAGATATTGGCAGCTTGTGGGCATTACGTTCAAATTATGGTGCTGCAGATACCTGGAGTTCCGGCGTCCTGAAGTCATCGGATGGGGGTAGAACCTGGCGAAAGACTGGCTTAAAATTTACTATCGGCGTGAACGATGCAATTGTGAATCGACTTTTAATTCATCCTACAAATCACAAAATATTGTGGGCAGCAAGCAACAAAGGCATTTACATGACTTCGGATAGTGGTGCAACGTGGAGCAGTAAGTTGAGCGGTGACATTGTAGATTTGGAATTAAAACCGAATAACCCCAACGTTCTTTATGCTGGCCAACAAGCAAATGGAGGTGGGGCAAATGTATATAGAAGTACAGATGGAGGAGGCACCTGGAGCCAAGTTACTAGTCAGTCCACAAGCCGTAGAGTCAATATCGAAGTTTCATTGTCGGACCCAAATGGTGTGGACGTATGCATGGGTAAGACCGACCGCGGTTTACTTGGTCTTTATTATTCGTCAGACAGCGGTTCCACATTCACCCTATACTGGGATGGAACAGCAAGCGGAAAAAACCTAATGCACCGAAGTGCTACTGGTACTGGTAACGGTGGCCAAAGCGAGTATGACCTAGCCTATACACTTGACCCAAAAAATGCGAATAACATTTTTGTTGGGGGTATTAATTCCTGGAAATCGACTAATGGGGGAAGCACTTTTACCTTAATGAATTATTGGACCAATGGCACAGGGGTTTCCATTGTGCATGCCGACAAGCATTGGATGCGTTTTCACCCAAGAAGTAAAGCTACGAAAGGGGTTTTGTTTGAATCGAATGATGGTGGAATATACTACAGTCGAGATCATGGAGTGAGTTGGGTACATATCACAAACGGACTTCAGATAGGACAAATATATCGAATTGGCACATCACAAACCGACCAAAATGTGATGCTGGCTGGCCACCAAGACAACGGCACGAAGGTAAAGAGTGGGAGTACATTTTATGAAGCAAAGGGGGGCGATGGTATGGAATGTATAATTGATTTTAGTAATGTTAATTATATGTATGCTACATCACAACATGGTGACTTATCCAGAAGTAGCGACAAGTTTAATTCAAACTCTGTAGACATAACTCCAACGAATACCCAAGGTGCTTGGGTAACCCCGTTGGCCATGGATCCGAAAAATGCACAAACAATTTGGGCTGGTTATGATGTGCTCTACAAAAGCACCAATCGTGGCAGTGTATGGAGCAATTTGGGCGGGCCCCTAACAAGTGGCACATACCGTCATATATTTATATCACCGGCCAATAGCAATGTGATGTTAGTGGGCAACTTAAGTAACCTATGGAGAAGCATCGATGGAGGAATCAACTGGGCTAAGGTGAATAGCGGTTTAAATTTGAGTGCCAGTTATATTACTTACGCTAGTATGAGTCCAACAGATACTGCCACATACTGGGTGACTTTGAGCAATTATCAATCGGGTTCGAAAGTATACAAAACTGTGAACGGAGGAAAAACATATACCAATATTAGTGGTAGCTTACCCAATGTGCCAGTGAGTTGTATTACCTACGAGAACGGAAGCAAAAACGGAATATACATAGGAACTGATTTGGG
>SHWZ01000067.1 GCA_009693575.1 Flavobacteriaceae bacterium
CGCCAAGCCCGAAACCGTTAGGCAATTATTAATTAAATTCTCACAAAATGAAAAAGGAATTAACATCTGAACAAATTATTACTGTCGAAATATTAAATGCACATGTTGACGCAGAAATGCGAGGGGACTTGGATTTGACACTCTCGACAATGTCAAATAATCCTCATGTGAATCATATTCCTACACTCATTGGTGGCATTGGCGGGGAAGCTGTAAAAGATTTTTATAAGGGCATTGTTCCTTCAAAAATGTTTTTTCCATCTGACGTAGAAATGTTTGAGGTTTCACAGACAATCGACCATAACCAAGTTGTTTTGGAGATGATTATTAAATTCACTCATACAACAGAAGTTGTCTGGATGCTGCCGGGCATTCCCCCAACCGGAAAGCGAGTAGAAATTCCTTTGGTTGTAATAGCGGGAATAAAAGATGAGAAAGTAACTCACGAACATATATATTGGGATCAGGCAAGTGTGCTTGTCCAAATAGGTTTAATAGACCCTAAAGGTTTACCCGTTCATGGTATTGAGACTGCTCACCATATGGAAGCAATCATGAATAAGATTCAAAATAATACATAACTGCTTATAACACGGGTTTTGCGTTAGTGGGCGGACCTTGCGAAGAGAAACATTTGAGCAATTAATAAACTTTGATGCAGGCAGACAGTTTTGTGCTCCGAAATCGCCAACTTCTTAAACCCGCAAAACGTTAATCTGAAAGCCGCCGAAAAGTCGCAACCTTGTATTCGTTTTTTTTAATCAGCGTTAAACGTGCACTGGCCTTACCGTCTGCGGCAGGTGCGGTAAGCTACCCTGCCTTGCCGGGGATGCCGGCACCCGGTGAGTGAATAGATGGGTTGGTCGGCCTTCGACCTTGCCCACCCGTTTGTTGAGTCTCAGCTTTGAAACAAAACCCTATTAAGGTTAAAGGTTTATCTTCGCACACTTTTTTTACAATGATTAAATTTCATTATTTAGACGAGCTTCGCAAAAGCATTGCATCCAAAAACGACAGCATCACCGACAAGCGGATAAAATGGATAAAAGCCAACCCATATTACTACCGTCAACTGCTCCGATCGCTCAAGTTTATCATAGAACCTGGCAGCAAGGTATTGCATGTGCGTTCGGGCATAGGCCACTTGCTGGGACAGCTTGAGGCTGGCTATGGCGTAGGAGTGGAAGACAGCCAAAGGCAGGTGGACGAGGCCAAGAAGTCGCAGCCCAATTTACACTTTCATTATGCAAGCCCCGAAGATTTTGACTTGGGCGAAAAGTTTGATTACATACTCATTTCTTCGGTGGAAGATGTGGTGGACATCAAGGCCATGCTCGACTGTGTGTATCGCCATTGCACAAGCCACACAAGGGTCATCATTGTGTCCTACAATTACCTGTGGGAGCCTTTGAATAACTTAGCTGAAAAGATGCATATCAAGATTCCTCAGAAACTGCACAATTGGTTTAGTAGTGGCGACATCAAAAATATACTTTCACTTAGCAGTTTCGAACGCATTTACAAACGCCGGGCTATTCTTTTCCCATTCAATATCCCGCTGCTCAGTTTCTTTTTCAATCGCATATTGGCCCGACTGCCCTTCTTCAATTATTTCACCCTGAACCGCATCCACATTGCCCGCCCAGTGGTTGATAATTCAGAAGATTATACTGTTTCAATATGTATTCCATGCCGCAACGAAGCCGGAAACGTGGAGGATGCCGTGAACCGAATTCCCAATTTGGGCAAAGGTGTTGAAATAATATTTGGCGACGATAAATCAACCGACGGCACCCCCGACAAGGTGCGTGAAATGATGGCCAAATACCCAGAAAAGAATATACGTCTGGTGGATTCACCCGGCATTTGCAAATCGCAGAACGTGTGGACGTGTTTTGATGCGGCCAAGAATGACATCCTCATGATATTGGATGCCGACCTTACTGTTATCCCGGAAGAACTACCCTACTTTTACGAAGCCATCAAGAAACGCCATGGCGAATTCATCAACGGCTCACGACTTATCTACCCCATGCACAGCAAGGCCATGCCATTTTTCAATGTGCTTGGCAACAAGTTTTTTAGCTTTGCCTTCACTTATATTTTAGACACACCTATCAAGGATACTTTGTGTGGCACGAAGGTGATGTTTCGTAGAGACTTTGAACGCATCAAAAAGCTACGGGGCACCTGGGGCATCAACGACCGTTGGGGCGATTATGAGCTGATATTTGGTGCTGCCAAGATTCACCTAAAATTGGTGGACTTGCCGGTGCATTACTACGAACGCATCTATGGTGAAACCAAGATGACAGGCCGCATCAAAAATGGACTAATCATGCTGAAAATGTGCAGAGCTGCTTTGATGAAGATTAAGTTTAGCTAAAACTACTTCATCCATTCTGTTGTTATCATTCTAACTCATCCAATGGACACCGCCCCTTTCATAAACAAAGTAGCCAATAGTGGCCTGATCACCATCAACCCTGAAGACTTTAGGGACGGGGCAGAGAGTGTATTCTTTGATATGAAGGATTGCCTGTTTATGGGTTTGATTCTGAAAGAAAAAGATTTTAGGGAGTTTATCAAAAGCAACGACTGGAAGATATATCAAAACAAGAACGTAGCCATCGGTTGTTCGGCTGATGCCATAGTACCTACCTGGGCTTATATGTTACTGGCCAATGCCCTCTCCCCTATTGCCAAAACTGTTTTCTTCGGCAGCTTGGAAGAGTTGGAAAAATCCCTTTTTTTAAAAGCTATATCCCAATTAGATATTGAGCAATACCGTAGCCAACGTATTGTAGTAAAAGGTTGTGGAGATGTCCCTGTTCCCATCGCTGCTTATTTGGAGCTCACCAACCGTCTTACACCCATCGCAAAGAGTATCATGTACGGGGAGCCTTGCAGCACGGTGCCCATTATGAAACGCAAGGACTGACAATATATATATTGAACAAAGCAAAAAACCCTTGACGTTTTGCCAAGGGTTTTTTGTTTTGAAGTTTTCAAAAGCTTACTTCACTGCCAACTTCTGCACGACAAGTTGTCCGTTTATTTCAAACGAAACAAGATAAAAACCTGAGGCCAACTGTTGGGCTGGTATAGTGTAGATCTCTGCTTTGCGATTTTCTTGATAAACTATTCGGCCATCCAGCGAAAATACTTTCAAGCCATTCATACTTTGATTGGCCGAAACAACCACCTGCTCTTTGGCTGGGTTCGGATAAACCTGCACACCATATTTGGTGGCTACTTCGGCTATACCGTTTATGCCGTTTTCTTTAATTGTAAGCGTATGCTGGGCTTTTCCTATCGTGCCTTTGTTGGTCGGGTTCTGGAGTTTCAATACAAGTGTCTTGTTGGTCTGCACCATATTGTTGGTCAGCGTTGGTATGCTCACGTTTTGCGAAGCCGAACTTCCCGCAGGAAAAGTAAGGATAGTACTTGAAAAAGTATAGTCGGCTCCAGCAACTGCAGTGCTGCCAGTACCCAAAACTACTTCAATGGTGGTGGCTGTTGCAAGCGGACCAGTGATGTTCACCAATATGGTAACCGTAGCTCCTTCCAACACTGAAGAGGTATCAACGCTGAAAGACAAGGCGGGCGGATTGAAATCATTATCAGTGATGGTGAGCGTATCGTAGGCGTTCACATACCCGGCACTGTTGTTTGCATTTTGAAGCATGAAAATTAGCAGCTCCGAGCCTTCCACCAAGGTGTCGTCTATGATGGTAAGTGTAGCAGTTTGCTTGGCCGAAGAACCAGCTGGGAACGTGAGCGTTGCAGTAGAATACGAATAGTCAGATCCACTTGTAGCCGTACCTCCCGACACAACTACTTCCACCGTTGTGGCCTTGGTTGGGTCAGGGTTCAGTATATTTACATCGAGGCTAATTGTGCCCGCATTTTCGTTTACCGTAGCACTAGTTTTGTCAAATGAAACACTGGGTGCATCGTTGTCAACTATGGTTACTGTTTCTGCTGAAATAGTCCCCACAGTAGCACTGTTGGTTGCGTTTTGCAAACCAAGAATTATCGTTTCTGTACCCTCCACTGCGGCATCATCGGTAATGTTTATCGTGACAGTTTGAGTAGCCGTGCTGCTTGCTGGGAAAGTAACCGTAGTAGTTGAATAGGTATAATCGGAGCCGCCTGTTGCTGTTCCTCCAGTTACTACTACATCCACCGAGGTAGCATTGGCATCGGGGTTAGAAAGTGTCACATCTACCGTCACACTTGTGCCGTTTTCGTTCACTTGGGCTGAGGCATTTGCAAACGAAACAACTGGATTGGTAGGAATCAGGGGGGCATCTGTGACGCTTATCTGAATAGCTGTAGCCCCGCCAGTTTGGTTTACCGTGCTTACGCTTCCGGTTGTCCAAATGCCATCTGCATCTGTGTTGGCATGAAACAATGTGCCGTCAGACAGTTTATGGTTTTCAATCCGGCGAACACCATTCGCCAAATCGTTTGGAATAACGGTGCCCCATGCTCCTGAAATTGAATCCACATTATTCTTGTAGAAAGTAGCCGCCGTTTTATTATTTCTATAGTCAAACCCATCCTGCTCAATCAAGGCGATACTCAATGGCCGCCCGCTTCCTGTGGTGTTATCATACAAGAAAGCAAAGTTCTTGTCGGTGGCCAGGCTGTGCGAAAAAACACCCGTACACCCACTGCCAGATGTAGTAGAAAAATCAAGACATTTGATGCTGTCGCTTGTAGTGAGGTAATGGGTTTCTGAAGTGCCACCCGCACCATCGTTCAGCAGTATGCGTACCTTACAATAATTCCCATCGGTGAAACGGGCATTGCCTGTGAGCTCAAGCCCAAACCAGCCCGCATATTTTCCATTGGCATCTGTGGTAAACGAATCATGCTGTCCCGATTTGGACATGCTATACGAGGTTGTGTAGGTGTTGCTGCTGGATTGATGCAAGAACAACTGGTTGGCCGCACCTCTTGAGGTAGCTCCGTCTTGACCTTCTTTCACAGCCCTAACACCATATCGGTATGTTGAACTGGCAGTAAGCCCGGTTATTTCGGCCCAGATAAACAAAGGTACACGGGCTTTATTTAAGCTATCCCCCGGATTGCCCTTGGCATACATAGGCACAATGGCCGAATTAATAGATTGAGATTGGAGATTAGCCGTGGCAAAGGCCAGCAGCACACAAGCGAATAAGATTTTTTTTAGCGACATGTTTTTTTGTTTTGGCGTGCAAATGTAATCCGAACACCAAAGATCAATGTAAAAAAATTGTAACCTCAAAGGTTGTGTTATTACCCAGAAACCTTCGGGACACCCAAGTCGTCGGTTATCTCGCTGAACCACATCACGGCATAGTTGCCATATATGCTGATGCCGACCGAATGCCATTTTTTACTTGCCCACATCCCTTTGTTAGCCATCAATGCATTGTGGCCAGGGCTGCTTTTCCATTGACTCAAAGCCATTTCCGGGGTTTCCCTACTAGAAAAATAAACAGCTATTTCAAAGCCATCTCCAGCAAATCCAGCTATTTCGTTTGGTTTGTCCCACATACAAGTGGCTTTTTTGTGGTCGGGTGTGTAGCAGCAGGGTTTCCAACTACCCTTATTGCTCCAGCTATGCAGGTTGCAGGGCTTTTGGTCGGGGCGGTTCAGGCTCAAATCCATGGTATGCGAAAAGGCCACATAACTCAAGCTTTTGGACAACGGAATGGAGTCGAGCCGAAACGATTTGCGGTATGCCATCAACAGGTCATATAGCTTTTTGTCGGGCTGGCTTACGCAATAATTTTTTAGTGAGTCGTCGGCAGGTTTTTGTTTTGTTAACCTAAAAGCACCTAAGAAAGAGAGCACCAAAACGGCAATGAAAGATACTTGGATCGTTTTCATAAAACTTATAATTGACGGTAGCTTTCAAACACCTTACCGTTTTGTTCGGGGTCGGTAAATACTTCTAAAATACACATTGTTGGCCGAGCCCAAAGCTGCTTCAATCCGGCGGTGAGTTCCGCCTCATTTTCAGCTTTCATGTACTCAATACCAAACATGTCAGCCACTCCTTCTGCGGTGCGATTATGTTTCATCTCAAAAAGGCTTTCTAGCTCTGGCAGCTGTTTGGGACCATCTATCAATCTAAAAATACCACCACCTTGATTGTTCAACACCACTATTTTCAAATTGGCAGGTAGATGCTCCAACCATAAGCCATTTATATCATAAAAGAAAGCCATGTCGCCAGTGAGCAAAACATGTTGACCATTGCCAACCAATGAAGCCCCAACAGCAGTTGAATTGCATCCATCTATACCGCTTGTGCCACGGTTTGCATATATTTTCACAGTGCCATGCGGCCTAAAAATATCTACCCAGCGGACGGGCATACTGTTGGCCACATGCAGTGAGCCTTCATTAGGATAATTACGAATAAATAGTTCGACTGCTTTCATTTCGCTCCAAGTCATTCTGCCCATCAGTTCACCCATGTTATCTATCATCAACTTTTGTTTTTCTTTCAAAAGACTTAAATAACTGCCATCGGATGTTGGTGGATTCTTCAGTTGTTTCAACTCATGAATGTGATACGTCACATTGCCAAATGGCTCACCCATTTTAGAGTCTGGGTAAACGCGGATATGTGTTTGGGAGGAGTTGCTTCTTAGAAACTGTTTTACAATTTTGCTAGTGAAAGCCCCCCCGCAGCTGATGATCAAATCAGGAGCAAAAGAAGTATCAGCATTTCGCAACACAGCATCTTGATAATGGATGACATTTGGATGCTGGACATTGCTGCATACATCGGCCAGAATGGGGCAGTTCAGTTGGGTGGCCAAGTCAGCAATTTGATTTTGAAATAATCCGTTTGGTTGGTGCTGACCTACTACTATCAGTGGCCTTAAACACGTTTCAATCTCCAAATTTGTTTCGGATTCAAACTGCTTTTGTTGTATCTGTTTTGCTTCAATTGCTGGGTATACACTAGGTGATTCCTTGTCAGGATAAAACGGTTCCGAAAAAGGGAAATTGATATGCACTGGCCCCGGCAAAGGAGAAAGCGATAATTGAATTGCCGAATCGATGAGTTTTGAAAATGCCTCTTCGTTTTCATATAATTTTTCTTCCAACGAAATGCTTTGGCGGATATGTTTTTCAAAAATGCCATTCTGCCGAATCGTTTGCCCATCCAGCCTATCAATCCATTCTTTGGGGCGGTCTGCCGTCAATATCAGCAGTTGGATATTTCGGTAATAAGCTTCTGCAATGGCAGGGTAGAAATTCAAAGCCGCTGTGCCACTTGTACAAATCAATACCACCGGGGCATTGGTTTCCTGAGCCATGCCCAAAGCCATAAAAGCTGCACTGCGTTCGTCAGCTACCGATATACATTCCATCTTGCCAAACCATGAAAAACTCAAAGCCAATGGTGCCGACCTGCTGCCCGGACAAATGACCACTCGCCTGACTCCATAAGCATAAGCAATGGCTGGCAGCTGGTTCAGTACAGTATAATTCATCCGGCAGTGGCCTTTGCAAGTTCTACTATTTTGCGTCCAAAGGCTGTCATGGCTTCTTCATTTTGCTTCAAGGCCAATGTTTCTCTCTCTATTTCTGGACCTGCCTGTAAATTTTGCCAGCTTTCTTTCATCAAGGCGGCCAACCCTGCGGCATCCTGCTGCTTGAAATAATGCGAATATGCAGGTGCTTGCTCCACGTGCACCGGAAAATCACTCAAAAGCATAGGTTTGCCAAGGCACCGAGCATCTTCCACCACGGTACTCCAACCTTCAAACAAACTAGGTTGAATGACCGCCACTGAACGCCGAATCAATTGCATCTGGTCTTCGCGGCTGATGAAGCCCAGTATTTTCCATTGCTCTTCGACTCCTTTTTCTTTTACATAATTCATCAACTCTCCAAAGAATTCGGGGTTGCGGAAGTCCTTTGTTCCTCCGGTGCAGGCCACGATTGGCGTGAATCCTTCTTGTTTCAAAATATACAAAGCATCAATAATGGTGCGGTGGTCTTTGTGTATCCAAAACTGGTTGCACACCAAGAAAAATTTATCGGACAGACTGTGCTTTTCTTGAGTTTCTTTGGGATGGTTTTCCATGCCCGTCCGATCAAATTGGTTCACAAAACGTAGCACAAAACTTTTGGCCTTTTGTTCGGGATAGTAGTGGCGAAAATCATGTTCGCACACATAGCTGCTCAAAACAACCTTGTCTGCGGAAGCGGCCACTTTGTCGAAGCGGTTTTGGTAGGCCGTCAATTGCTCTTGAGTAAAAAACTGTGGTAAATATTTATACTGAAAATCTTGAATCCAGCCAGCCCAAGCGAACGGACTCCCTTTGATGCTCACTGCCGGGAAATAGAAATCGATCTTGCGTATGTTTTGCAGCGGCCAAAGCACTTTGCTGCCACCCAGAAGGCGGTTCATTAGCTGAAAACACTTATTCAACACCAAAAAGGGCAGTCGGTTCACATATATTTTTTCTACCAAGTGTTCCACTTCTTTTGCATACTCCTCCCCTATCGGGTTACAAGCAATGCTCACATACCATCGGCTTCGTTCATCGGCTGGCAATGCTGCTAAAGCCTTCACTAAATTTTGTATATAGATAGTGCCACCATGCCATTTGGGGTCGTGGTTCAGGAAGAGGCAGATGTGCTGCTTGCCATTTTTCATCGGGGGGACAAATGTAGCACATACAGAACCTGCCAATACCTTTGCACCTATGAAACCATTGCAGCCCCAGGTATCCTTGTTTATTCCCTGTTTTGTGGACCAGTTCAGTCCACAGACAGGCTTCAACATGATGCGGTTGTTGGAGAAGGCAGGCTGTTTAGTGCATTACAATACCGAACAAACCTGCTGTGGCCACCCTGCCTTCAATGCCGGCTATTGGGATGCCGCCAAAGAAGTGGGCGAAAAACTCATCAACGAATATCTACCCGGTCATTATGTAGTGGCCCCTTCCGCCAGTTGTACAGGAATGATACGGAATGGCTACACCAAATTGTTTGAGAATACCGCTGTACATAATACCTGTAAAAAACTGCAGGGAAACCTGTTTGAGTTTTCAGAATTTGTGGTGAATGTGCTTGGTAATCCTGAACTAGGCATCCGCTTTCAGACACGGATAGCATGGATGGACACCTGCCAAGCCCTGCGTGAATGCACTATACAAAAAAGTCCACGTCAACTACTTGCCCAAGTGGAAGGATTAGAGGTAGCCGAAGTGCCCGACCAAGAAACTTGCTGTGGCTTTGGGGGAGTATTTGCCACTAAGCACGAAAACCTATCTGTGGATATGGCTGCCAAAAAAGTAGATAATGCTCTGCAAACAGGAGCTGAGTTCTTGGTTAGCACCGACCTAAGCTGCCTCATGCACCTCGATACCTATATCCAAAAAAACAACTTGCCTATAAAAGCCATTCACTTGGTCGATTTATTGGCCAAGGGGATGAGGTAGCGAACAAACCGCTTGAATGTGGCGTAGATTAGTCTTACTGCTGCACCCGTTGCTTCTTCCTTTCACGCAAATAAGTGCGGACAACCGTGCCCATCGTCACCACAATCAACAGTATGGTAACTAAGCCTATGTGGTCGGCCAGGGATGGGAATAACTTGACCAGATAATATGCAGAACCCACCATTAAAACCGTCCATAATAGGGAGCCGATAATGTTGTATAACATAAAAATGGTATAACGTACACCCGCTACACCAGCCAGTATGGGTGCAAAAGTGCGGACAACTGGAAGGAATCTACCGAGGATAAGGGCGGGGCCACCATAACGGTCGTAAAAGGCTTTGGACAAGTTCACATACCGCTTCTTGAAAATGATAGAATCTTCTCGGGTAAAAAGGCTTTCGCCAACTTTTCTGCCAAAAGCAAACCCAACCATATTGCCTATGATGGCAGCTATATTCAATCCTATCAAAAGATCCCAAATATCATGACCGCCAAGACTATTGCTACGGCATAACAAGCCTGCAGCAAAGAGCAATGCATCCCCCGGTAAAAAGAAACCAATGAGCAGCCCTGTTTCTGCGAACACGATGAACAACAGCAACCAAAACCCGCCATAGGAAATCAGTTCCTGAGGGTTGAACAAGTTGGGCAGGTCGAGGAATAAATGCATTAGGTAGTTGCTTATTGCTTTAGCATCAGCCCCACAATAATAGGGCTTGGGGCTTATTGCAATCTATCTATAAATGCTGTTACATTTGCCTACTCAAAAACATGGTAAAACGCTGGCTACCCCCGCCCATACATGACGAAACCCAAGTGAAGCAGCTTGGCAAGGATCTGAACATAGGCTCCGACCTTGCTTCCATTCTCATAACCCGTGGCGTAGATACTTACGAAAAGGCTAAGGCATTTTTTCGGGCCGAACGCAGCCAACTGCACGACCCTTTCTTAATGGACGATATGGCCAAAGCGATTGACCGCATGGATGTGGCATTGGCCAAAGGCGAAAAAATAATGGTGTATGGCGACTATGATGTAGACGGAACTTCTGCCGTAGCCCTGGTATATTCTTTCTTGAAAAAACGGCACGAGGCTACGGAGTTTTATGTACCCGATAGATACTTGGAAGGCTATGGCATTTCTGTGTTGGGCATTGAATATGCAAAAACCGAAGGCATCACCCTCATCATCGCATTGGACTGTGGCATCAAAGCCAACGACAAAGTGGATTTGGCCAATAGCTATGGTATAGATTTCAT
>SHWZ01000068.1 GCA_009693575.1 Flavobacteriaceae bacterium
TTTCGCCCCATCGGTTGTATATGTGTATTTCAAAGTGCTTGAGGCTTCCTCCTTTGAGTTGAAATAGGTCGTTGAGCCTGTCCTCGTTGGGGCTGAACGCGTTGGGCACCCACACCACGGGGTCGAACGAGAACAGTATTTTGTTACTCAGCTTTGGTACTTGCCTTTGGCTTCGCTGCCTACGATGGCATTAACTTAAACAGACAAAACAAAACCACAAAAGCCTTGAATACTTTCATTTGCAGTTCAAAAATAGGGATTGCAGACTTGTTGAGCAGAAGAAATTTATTTGAGTCACTTTTACATTGACGTAAATAGGAGCTAAGAAGTTGCTTTTGAAGATGAATTATTTTTAAACTTCCAAATTCTTCGGTCTATCAATCCAAAGGAATTCGCCGCATTGTTCGTGGCAATCTTTCCAACTGTGAATATTCAATTTTAGGCAAAGGATTCCAGCGGTGGGCAAAGCATTTAAACTAGTCGGACTAAGCTCACCACACATATGAGTGAAGGTAGGATTGTGGCCTACTAATATGGCTGCTGAAATAGTCTCTGGAATTTCCCGAATGGTTTCCATGATGGACTCTACACTGGCTTCGTAAATCTTGGGCACCTCCACTAATTGTTTGTCTGAAAATTTAAGTACACTGGCCACAATCTTGGCCGTAGCAATAGCTCTGTAGGCGGTGCTGCTTACGATTACTTCGGGCAGGTTTTCTTTTGCCAGCAAGCGGTTACCCATTTCTTCGGCATCACGCAGACCACGGTTAGTGAGGTTGCGGGTGAAATCTTTCATGCCCCAGTCGGCCTGCTCTGTCTTGGCATGACGCATGAGGTAAAGCGTCTTCATTTTTTATACATTTTGAAATAAAGCAATAGCCATCCAATGATGAAACTTATTCCGCCAAGTGGTGTCACAGGACCAGCCCATTTTAAGAATGATAGCCCTTCAAAGCTGCGTATAGACAGTAAATAAAGTGAACCGCTGAACAGTACTATTCCCCAAAGAAAAAGGAAGTAACTCCACTTAAAATCCTTGGCTGGAAATACTATACCTATCAAACCCACTCCAAGAAGTCCGATTGCATGATAAAAATGATATCTGACCCCTGTTTCAAAGGTGGAAAGGTCGGCGGCAGGTATTTTTTCTTGGAGGCTATGAGCCGCTAATGCACCCAAGGCTACTGCTAGTGATGCGAGGAAAGACCCGTAGGCTATGGCTTGTTGTGGTTTCATTTTTTTGTTCTGTATCCTAGGTTTGTGAGCCAGTTGAATATTTTAGCACTGTGGTCACCTTGTATTACTGCTTCACCATCTTTGGCTGTGCCGCCGCTGCCGCAATGATTTTTTAGTTGTTTGGCCAATTTTTCGAGGTCATCCTCTGTTCCCACAAATCCCTTAACAACCGTTACCAGTTTGCTGCCATTTCGTTTTTCAAGCAACAGCTTTAGGTTTTGTTTGGCAGGTTGCAAAGTGGTGGCATTGCTATCTGGCTCAGCTTCGTAGCCGAAATCGGGGTTGGTTGAATAGACCACTCCAAGCAAGTTTTTATTTTTGGTCATCGTATCTGAATTACTTTGCAAACCTAATCAAAGAAAAGAAAACCATTATGATTAATGTGAAAAAAGCTGAAACCGCAGAGGATCTTGCTCAATGCTACGAACTTCGATATCAGATTCTTCGCAAGCCTTGGCAGCAGCCACGTGGTAGCGAAACAGACGGCAAGGAGCATGAGTGCATCACGGCTTTGGCCTTGGATGAAAATGAAAACCCTATAGGCACAGGCCGACTTCAGATGAACGCGGGTGATGAAGCCCAAATTCGTTATATGGCAGTGGCAGATGTGCAGCAGGGCAAGGGAGTTGGCGGAGAGGTGCTTTTATTTTTAGAAGGTAAGGCCAAGAACCTCGGTGCAAAAAATATGGCATTGAATGCACGCGAAAATGCAATCCCGTTTTATTTGAAAAATGGCTATGCGATTACAGCAGATGCCGAAATGCTTTGGGGGATTATTCCGCATAAAAGGATGGAGAAAAAACTATAGTTTTCTCAGAACTGCCACATACAGACAATCCCCACCTTGAGTAAAGGCATTGAGGTAGTCATTCTGAATCAGTTCAAGATTAAGTTCTTTGCAAAACGCAGCAACCTGATTTTCGTTTTCTTCGGCATACAAAGAGCAGGTCATATAGATAAGTTTTCCGGCAGGTTTCAAATAAGGAACTACGTTGGCAGCAATTCTTTTTTGCTTCTTGGAATAGGATGCTATTTCAGCTTCCGAAATTTGTGAAAGCCTTTCGGGTTGCCGCCGCCAGGTGCCTGAACCCGTGCAAGGTGCATCGAGTAATATGGTATCAAAATAGCCGTGGTCAATGGTTTTATTGCCTGAAAAAGTTAACCCCTTTGGGTGTTCATTTTCGAGGTTAAGCACTGTTTGATTATATTTTATAATTCCCCAATCTTCAAATCGTTTTTCCAAGTTTTGCAGAATGTTCGCACGCACATCGGATACATACAAATCAACTGAGGGTTCGGTTGTGTGAAGCAACAAACTTTTGCCACCCGATGCTGCACAGCAGTCCCACACTTTATCGTTTGGTTTTGGTTCAAAATACGGAGCTGCCATTTGCGAACTGAGGTCCTGCACTTGAATCTTCTTCCTCAGTATCTCTGGCAGTTTGTCAAGCGAAACACCTGTTGGAAGTTTGAGGCAGTTTGCAGGTGCGTCCAACTTCACGCATTCAATATTCTCCGCTTTCAAGGCCACCAATATTTCGGATTCATCCTTCGTTTTATACCAAACAAAAACGGCTGGCTGTGTGAAAAAATGGCTGAGTAAGTTGGGGATGGAAACCTGCTCGGAAACCTTCTCAGTAAAAGGGAAAATTGTTGAGGCAGCAAATGCAATATGATTCCTTAGCCAGTCAAATTTCTCCTCAATTGGCAGCAAATATTCAGCATCGACCAATGGAATTTTCAACCTTTCAGCAATATGTAATACAATGTCATTAGGCTTCGAAGAATGTGAAAAAAGCCCAGCAAAAATCTTATTCTCCCAATCATCTTTTGGCAAAGCATTCCCAACTCTTAACGCGGCGTAGCAAGCCTCTCTGGCGGCTCTGCGGTCGCGGCTACCCATGTTTTTGTGTTGCCTGAAAAGGTTGTTCAAGTGCAACGAAAAAGGTTCAGCCCCAGTGTAGCCACTAAGCCATTCCTTCAATATCCGCAGTCGGTTTCCTTCTATCATTTTGCCTTACTTTTGACACCGCAATAATGAAGGACAATAGGAAGAAAACGAAAACAGAAACGTTGGCTCCGGCAATAAATCCGTTTCCTTGGCTGTGCGGAATGCTCATACTCACAGTTTTGCTATATGCATCCATGTTTCAAAACCAGTTCACCAACTGGGACGACCCTGGCTACATCACCAACAACGAATTGATAAGGGATTTAAGTTTGGAAGGTATCCAAAAAATGTTCTCGTTCAAGGACGGGTTTTATGGCGGCAACTACCATCCCATCACTGCACTTAGCAATGCTATCGACTATCATTATTTCAAGCTAAAACCAGGGCCTTACCATTTCCAGAACCTGTTGTTTCATCTGCTCAATATTCTGCTGGTATTTGCAGTAATCAAAAAGTTGCTATTCAATTTACCCAACCTAAAAAACCTGCATGAAAAGCGGCTTCATATAGCATTGTTTTCGGCTTTCTTTTTTGCCATACACCCTACGCATGTGGAGTCGGTAGCTTGGCTGGCGGAGCGGAAGGATGTGCTTTATACGTTCTTTTTCTTGCTGTCGCTTTGGCAATATCTAAATTATTCTGAAAACAGAAAACCGCTTTTTTTATTGCTTAGTTTAATCTTCTTTTTACTTTCGCTTTTGTCCAAGTTTTCTGCTGCTAGTTTGCCACTTGTTTTGGTATTGGTTGATTTACTATATGTCCGAAAAGATTACCGGCGTATTGCTTTGGAAAAGCTACCCTTCTTGGCTCTTTCAGTGGCTTTTGGTTACATTGCTTTGCAGACTCAGGATGCCACCTTGAACGATATCACCACGCCTGATTACAATATACTTGAACGCGGATTGGTAGCCAGCCGCAACCTTGTTTTTTACTTGATTTATTCAATCGTTCCATTCAAGTTAGCCAACCTTCATCCTTTTCTTGATGCTGGCGAACTGGATGAAACCTATTATCTGGCGGCTTTGTTTTTTGTTGGCATTCTGGTGCTGATGTACAGCTTTCGCAGCAATAAAATCATGCTGTTTTCATTGGCAGCTTTTATAGCCACCAACCTACTCACCATCCATCTGCTACCTGTGGGCAAGGCCGTTTTTGCTGAAAGGTACACCTATGTTCCTTATATTTTTCTTTTCATCTTTTTTGGGGAAGTGCTATTCAACAGATTGCCAAAGCAGTCGATTGGTCTCAGAGTTCCAATCTTGCTCTTGTTGGCAGGTTCATTTTCCTATCTCAGTTTTGCACGAGTGAAAGCGTGGAAGGACAATAATAGCCTTTGGAGTGATGAAGTAAAAAAATATCCTGATAGTTACTATGCATGGTTTAGTGCAGGGCAAGTTACCAAAAAAACAAATATGGCCATTCCCTGTTACACCAAATGTATTGAACTTAAACCAGATTTTGCAGGAGCGTTTGTCAACAGGTCTTCAGCACTCCATTCTCAAGGTCACTATATAGAAGCACTCTCAGACATTAACATGGCCATGAAACTGGATATGAAACCAAGCCTTACCAACTATGTGAACCGTGGAGCAATTTACGAAGGCCTGAAACTAAATGACTCTGCTCTTGCCGATTATGTGGCAGCCGAAAAGCTTGATTCGACCAGCAACGTGCTTTATTACAATATGGGGAATATTTACTTTGACAAAGGTGAATACCAAACCGCTTTTGACAATTATTCGCACTCGATGCAGCTCAACCCAAGCTTTGATCAGGCAAGGTTCAATAGGGCTATGACGCTTGTGCAATTGAATAGGAGAGAGGAGGCTTGTCCTGATTTTAAGGAACTGGCAGGCCGAGGGTATAAAGAGGCAAAACCCGCACTGGATGCGTATTGCCGTTGATTTTTTCATTTTTTTCATAAAAGCACTTGCCCCAAATGGGAGCAAACCCCTATTTTTGCACCCCCTTAGGGGAAACGGTTCGGTAGTTCAGCTGGTTAGAATGCTGCCCTGTCACGGCAGAGGTCGCGGGTTCGAGTCCCGTCCGGACCGCAAAAAAAAGTCAGTCGCACAAGGCTGGCTTTTTTGCTTTTTATGCAAAACTTAAAAAAGAATATGGATGAACTGGCCCGACTTGACCCACTTGGTTTCAAACAAGCCAACAAGTGGCCTGTTACTTTGGTGCTTGATAATGTTCGTAGTTTGCACAATGTCGGTTCTGTGTTTCGCACCGCCGATGCTTTTAGGGTTGAACGACTTTTTCTGTGCGGAATCACAGGAACACCTCCTCACAAAGAGCTGCACAAAACCGCCTTGGGAGCTACCGAAACAGTAAACTGGCAACATTTTGCAGATACTCAGCAGGCATTCGATTTGCTTAGCTCAGAGGGCTACAAAATCTATTGTATTGAACAGACTAAGGATAGTATTCCTTTACAATCAATTGTTCCAGCATTCCCGCTCGCACTCGTGTTTGGCAACGAGGTGGATGGCGTTTCCCAGTCTATCATCAATCAGGCCGATTCTTGCATTGAAATACCACAGTTTGGTAGCAAACACAGCTTCAATATTGCTGTGTCGGCAGGTATTGTGCTGTGGGACTTGTGGGTGAAATGTAAAGATACTACTCTGATAGGCTAGGTTTTGCGAAAAGAAAATATTACTCCACCACTGCCACCTTATGCTCAAAAACGGTGTAGCCATCACTGTCTTGCACTTGCAGGTAGTAAATCCCTGTCGCTATATCACGAATATCTATCGTCCATTGGCGAATGCCTGAGAAAGAACTTGTGCCTACGTTCAGCAAGATTCGGCCAGACATGTCATGTACAAGGTAAGTATATCCTAGGCTTCCATTTGGGCTGTTGATGGCTAGATTAAACAAGCCATTAGAAGGGTTAGGAAATAGCCCGAAACCATCGGGATTCAGATTGCCACAATCAGGAACAGCAGGCAGGGTTTTCCCTGTCAATAATTGGTAGGTCTTGCTTCCAGAAGGAGTGCCATATCCATAATCATTGTCAGGCTTGTTTGCATGGTCGCCGCTTCTTTTTAGGGTCTCAAATAGTTCGGCAGCGGTAGCCCAGGGTGCTGCTTGCATAAGGCAAGCCGCAAGCCCACTGATTAGTGGGCAACTGAATGAAGTGCCATTTGTATAATATAAATACCCGCCCGGTCCCATAGTCAAATTGCTAGCACCAAGGGCACATATATCCGGCTTAATGCGTCCATCCCAAGTAGGGCCACGGCTGCTGAAGGTAGCCAATTCACGATTGCCGCCAACGGCACCTACTGTCAGAACCCCAGTGGCATCGGCAGGTGCGGTAATATAACGCCAGTTTCCATTGCCCGAGTTCCCTGCACTGTTCACCACCAAAATACCTTTGTCGGCCGCTATCTGAGCGGCCTTGCTGATTGGTGTAGTGCCTCCATCCATGTCGGCATAGTAGTAGTCGTATTGAGGGTCATCGAACTGACTGTAGCCAAGGGAAGTGCTAAAAATATCGGCACCAATACTGTCAGCCCACTCAGCGGCAGCTACCCAAAGGTACATTTCCAGTGGTGTTTCCACTGAGTCAATCTCTGTGCGAGCCAACAGGAATGAAGCTCCAATTCCTGTACCCACTATTTGCCCCTCCACAAAACCACATATATTGCTAAGTACAGCAGTGCCATGTCCACCTACCCAAAATACATCACTGTCGTTGGTAAGAAAATTCTTTCGGGCAAGAATGCGTTTTTCATTGAATAGTTTGGTGAAGGCTGACACATTTTGGAGATTGTCAAACCCATCGTCCATCACACAGATAAGCACTCCTTCTCCAGTAAACCCATTTTGGTGCAATTGCCGAGCATCAAGCAAATCTGTTTGAGGTAAAGAAAAGTTGAAACAAGGCACTTTGCCTCCACAAGTTTGACTTACTATCCTTTTTTGCGGGATGATTTTTTTAACAGAAGGAAGTGAAGAAATTTCTTTGGCAACTGCTTGGCTGCAAGAAATGTATGCTCCATTCAGCCAGCGTGAATGCATTTGAACATTGGCTCCTAGGCTCGTTACCTTCTTCAAAAATCTGTTCGAAACTCGCCAATCCTTTTCGTCGACTTGTATACAGTTTTTTTGCCTTCGTTGCAATGCCTTGACAGAAAGTGATGGAGTTCCGGTAGTTTCTTTTGTTTTGAAATAAACGAAGTAGTCATCATTAAGTGTGGTTGGTGGGGACACCAACCATTGGTTCGATTGGGCATTCACCAAAAATAAATTTCCACAGATAAATAAAGCGAGAAGGGGAAGCCGCATTGGAGGGCAAATTTAGTGGTACCCACCTCATTCTAAATGTCACATTCCCATTTTCCCCTTTATTTTGCAGCCTTATGAACAAGATACTGCTTATTACCCAAAGAGAATACCTGAGCCGGGTGAAGAAGCGGTCGTTTATTGTTATGACGATTTTAGGGCCGATTTTGATTGCACTGTTTTATGGTGTGGTTATTTTTTTTGCCATAAACAATACGTTCGGCAGCAAGCAGAAAGTTGTGGTTGTGAAGGATGAGAGCGGCTTCTGCCAGCAAGGGTTAGTGAGCAATAAAATTATTCAATACATCAACTCTACAGAAAGCATAGATGCCAACAAAAAACTGGTACATAATGGCGACATTGATGCTTTGTTGATTATTCCTAAAGTAGATTCGGTGTATGGCCTGCACGATGTGGAATTGATCAGTAAGACTCAGCCAGGCATTGCCACCGTCACCAATATTCAACACACGCTCGAAAGCATAGTTGAAGACATCAAAATAAAACAACTGGGAATAGACAAGGAATCGGTAGAGAAAACCAAGACCAGCCTGAATGTGCGGACGGTGAAAATAACCGCCAAGGGCGATGAAGAAGGCAGCAGTGCCGTCACCAGTATTGCCGGGTTCATAGGTGCCTTGTTGATTTATATGTTCATATTCATTTATGGGGTGCAGGTGATGCGTGGGGTGATAGAAGAAAAAACCAACCGCATTGTGGAAGTTATCGTTAGCAGTGTGCGACCTTTCCAGTTGATGATGGGCAAAATAATCGGTATTGCTTTGGTGGGGCTAACGCAGTTTGTGATTTGGGTATTGCTCACAGCCGTTTTTATGGTGGTTACACCTACCATTATTTCCAGTTTCAGCGGCAGTAGCCCTCAGGAAACGAGCAAGGCTATGAAAGATCAACAGATGCCAATGGGGGGAGGCAGCCATCAGATGACACAGATGCTGGAAGATGAAGACAACCTAGATGTGAATGGAATGTTGGAAAAAATATCGTCACTTAATTATACCCTAATTATCTGTATGTTCATCTTCTATTTCTTAAGTGGTTATCTTTTCTACGGGGCCTTGTTTGCGGCAGTGGGGGCAGCGGTAGATTCGGAGACAGACACACAGCAATTTATGCTACCGCTTACTATACCACTTGTGTTTGCATTCATCTTTGCTCAAAGCTCTGTGCTCAACAATCCCGATGGTTCGCTGGCAGTGTGGCTAAGCATGATACCGCTGACAGCCCCCGTGGTTATGATGGTACGAATTCCTTTCTTTGAATCCTTCAATTTGGAGATTGCCATGAGTATGTTCTGTATGATTATTGGCTTTATGGGCACAGTATGGCTTGCCGCTCGAATTTATAGAACGGGTATTTTGATGTATGGCAAAAAGCCTACTTACCGCGAAATTGGCAAATGGCTTTTTTACAAATACTAAAACAACGGCAAAAGTTTATACCTTTGACCGATAATTGACAATTCTGTATAGACTAGAACTACAAGCCATAACAACGAATCATAAACTAAGAACAATGAACTATAAACTTTTACTCGCACTACTTTTTTCTTTTCAATTTGGCCACAGCCAAATAACCTTGAACAAGCCTTTCAACAAACTGATGGGGCATGAGGACGACCTGAACGTCGTAGCGTTCTCAGCCGCTGCCAGGGGTATAGCAACCGCTTCTTACGACAGCAAGATTTGCCTTTATGCAGAAGATGGCAAGTTTATCAAGAGCATTACCTCCGCCCACAACCAATCGGTGGAAGCACTTTGCTATAGCCGCGATGGTAAATACCTTTATAGCGGCTCAAACGATTGGACAATAAAACAATTAGATGCCACTACAGGTGCGGCCAAGGTTGGCTATAATGGGCATACAGCCAATATCACTTCGTTGGCTGTGGATGCCACAGGTAAGATGTTGTTCTCTGCTTCTTTAGATGGAAATGTGATGTTGTGGGATGTTGCCACGGGAACGAACACGAAGACCATTGCCGTGGGCAAAAAGGTGAATTGCATAACCCCAAGTGGCGATGGAAAATATCTGTTGGTTGCTGGCCAAAGCAACGACTTGATGGTATATGACATGACTGGAAAACTAAGTTCAAACCTGCAAGGCCATAAAGGATTTGTGAATAGTGTAGCGGTGAGCATGAACGGAAAATACATAGCAACTGGCAGCGACGATAAGACGGTAATAATCTGGGATGCGAAGAACAACGCCAAGCTTCGAGTGTTTGAGGGGTATATTCTCAAGGTGAATTCAGTAGCGTTTTCCTTTGATGGTAGGTACGTGATTACAGGAAGCAACGATGGCTTTGCCCGTATCTACGAAACCGAAACTGGCAAATGCCTTTACATCATAAACAATGATGGCAACAAGATTCGTTCAGCGGTTTTTAGTTTTGATAAAAAATGGGCAATCACAGCTGGGGCAAAAAAAAGCCAGTCCGATTTTGGGGCAAGGTTGTGGAAGCTGAACCTAGATTCATTTGAAAAGAAAAATATAGTCCCACCTGCTGCTACCACAGAAGTAAAAACTACGACTACTACCACCAAACCCAAGGAGAATACAAAGACCACAACGTTTGAAACCGTAGACAAAACAAAGGTGACCGTTACACCCGATAGTGTTGCCAACAAACCAAAAGTGGCGGCCCGCCCCGCCCCAGCCAAACCGAAAGCTACTGCAACAATAACTAAGCAACTGCCTGCCGGACAGCTAGGAGAAAAGGTACCTGCAATCCCTAATGAAGAAGTGAAGGAAGAGCCAAAGCAAGAAGAATCAGAAGCAGAAATAACGACTATCGATCCTGAGCCTCCTGCGGAAGAATCTCAAGCTGAGACAGAGAAACCCGGTACTGCTAAAAAAATAGCTAAGGAAGAAGAGAAACCTAAGAGCGGAATGAGCAGCAAAAAAACGGTGTTTAACAAAGAAGAAAGCAAACCAAAAGATGAATCAACAGAGCCCAAAAATGTTGTGAAAGAACAGCCTAAGAAGACCGATAAAGCCACTCCTCCTACCAACAAGAAAGAAGAGCCCCAAAAGGAGGTTGTAGAAGAGACAACTGAAGAACCACAAGAAGAGGTGAAAGAAGCACCGAAAGCCCCAGTGAAAGCAAGCAAAGAAGCGGAAAAGCCCAAGGGTGGCATGACCAGTAAGAAAACTATACTAAATAAAACGGAAACAAAGC
>SHWZ01000069.1 GCA_009693575.1 Flavobacteriaceae bacterium
GTGTCCTAACATTTTGCTAAGTGTATAAATATCAGTTCCGTTACTTAGCTGCAAAGTGGCAAATGTATGCCTAAAGCAGTGGAAGGTTATGTCCTTTGTGATTCCAGCCGCACCTATCCATTGGTAAAGATGTTTGTTTGAATAGGCAGAATATGTAAGCCCTTCAAATACTCTTTCAGTCGGTTCTTTGCATTTACCTAAAAGGCTGTATGCCTGTTCAGAAATGGGCATCATTTCTGCCCCTTTTGTTTTCTTTTGTTTGAATTGGACAAAGTACCCATTCCCCTTTATGTACTCCAATTCTCCCCAAGTCAGCTTTTGAATATCAGAAAAACGCAGTCCTGTGAGAGCAGAAAATAAGGCTGCATTTTTCAGAAGCATATTTTGACAATCGGTTTTTACAAGGCTATTCAATTCCTCAATAGTCAAAAAATTCCTGTGTGTTTCTGCTTGCTTTATTTGCACAACTCGTGCGTTTATGTCGGTGTTCAGAAACCCATCTTTGTAAGCTTGCTTCATTGTTGCTTTTACTTTATTGAAGTAGGATAGTGCTGAATTTTGTGCAAGGGTAGTCTTACTGCTTTTATTACTCTTTACGGTTAGCAGATATTCTTTGAAATCATCACAAAACTTATCGTTGAGGTCTTCAAATTTCAACATCCCTTTTGTAAATGTATTAAGGTAACGATAGGCAGAAAGCCAGTTATCATGGTTTGAGGCTTTGCGTTTGTCGGCCAATGCCTTAAAATACTCGACAAAATTTTGCTCACCACGTTCCTTTATTAGGAGTTGTTCCTTTTCGTATCCAGTATAGATTTCAGGTTTGTTAATAAGGTTTTCTCTTTTCTGCCTTATCTGTTCGGCGAGGTGCAAAGTTTCCTTGTTATGCTGTTTATCAATAGGAGTCTTGGGCTTTTCAAACAAATAGTAGCCTAAAAATTCCCTGCGTGTCGGCTCACCCGTTTTTGGGTGTGGTATAGCAGGGTAGAAGTCCAAGTAAAGGCTTTGCCTATTCCCTGAAATTTTCTTTTGCCTAAGTTTTACTTTTATTGCCATTGTATTTTTTGTTTAACTCAATAGTTTATCAATTACTTCTTTTGGAACGTAAGCAAACCAGCCCTTTTTTATCTTAGGTACTGAAAACCGTTTAATAAGTTGATGTAACGCACTGTCTGAAATACCATATTTGTTTTGTACTTCAGTAAGGTTGTAACATTCGGAAATATCATACTGCCTTTGTTCAGGCTGAGGTATAATGGGCTGGGGTTTATCAAATAGCTTGTCAATGGCAGAACGCTTAATTCTTGTAATCCGTTGGCCTAAGTTCACTGCTTCAATATTCCCGTTTTCGATATAGTAATAGACAGAACGAATGGAGCAATTCAGTAATTTTGCAGCATCCCTAACAGTTAGAAACTCTTTTGCCTTTAGTTCCTCGATAGGTCGGTTTTTTATTTGTAGGGTTTCCTTATTGCTTGCTTCTACCTTGGCAGCCCTTTCCCTTGCTTTATATGCGTATTTGGCACAAGGGTCACCGCAATACTGTGTAACAGTAGTTCGGGCTGTGAACTCTTTACCGCAATGCTGGCAAATTCTTAGTACCTTAATATTTGAACTCATTTTTAATATCAGTAAAAACCTTTAAGGTTATTTAAGTGCAAATAAGTGCAAGATGAAAGGGGCTTGCCTCCTAAAATTTGTACCTTGACCCTCAAAGGTACAACAAAGGTACAAACTTTAGCGTAATAAACAAGTAACAAAACGAAACATCAATTAAGTGTACTGCATAAAAAAGCCTTATTACCAAGGCTTTTCATTTGTTTTCTAACTATTTGTGGTCCGTTTGTTTTTATCGGTCACTTTCCGATACAAAACCGACTAAATATGTTTGTTAACAAATCATCGGTAGATATGCTGCCCGTAATCTCGCCAAGCGAATGTAAAGCCTTACGGATGTCTACTGCAAGCATATCTCCAGTTAAGTGCAATTCCATCCCTTGCAGCACCTCTTGCAATGATTCCTTGGCCGACACTAGGGCTTGATAATGCCGAACATTGCTTACCACTTGCCCATTGTAGCCTCCTATTTGAGGTATCGTTTTTCGCAGTTCGTTTTTCAGTAAATCAATACCTTGTTTATGTAAAGAAGAAATTGGGAGGAAGATTAATTGCATTTCTGAAAAATTCTCCATTTCCTTCAAAGCCATTTGCATACTAGTCATATCCAGAGCATCGGTTTTGTTCAAAGCGACTATCCAATGCTTTCCTTGGGTATAAATTTCACAAAGTACTGCTTGAATTTCTTGCACAGTTTCGGCTTGCATATCGGCTACATAAATAACTACAGCGGCCTGATCAATTTTTTGAAGAGTACGTTCTATGCCCAGTGCTTCTATATGTTCGGCATGACTACGGATGCCAGCAGTATCTATCAATTTAAATGCAATGCCATCAATATGCAAAGTCTCTTCGATGGTGTCGCGAGTGGTGCCGGCTATGTTGCTTACAATGGCACGTTCTTCATTCAACAATGCATTTAGCAAGGTTGATTTACCAGCGTTTGGCTTACCTGCTATCACGGTAGGCACTCCATTTTTCAGGGCATTGCCCAAACTAAAACTTTCAGCAAGTTGTCCGCATACATCTATAATTTTTTCGGCCAGAATCCTAAAATCTCTTCGGCTAGCAAACTCTACATCCTCTTCACCAAAGTCAAGTTCCAATTCAATTAGGGATGCAAAATGAATAAGCTGCTCACGTAATTGCGAAAGCTCGTTGCTATACCCTCCCTTTAGTTGGCTTAATGCTACTTTGTGACCAGCTTCATTTTCACTTGCTATCAGATCGGCTACAGCTTCGGCTTGGCTCAGGTCGAGTTTGCCATTAAGAAAAGCTCGTTGAGTAAATTCTCCCGGCCCTGCCATCTCTGCACCATTTTCTATCAGTGCTTCCAGTATTTTTTGCACTATAAAAGGTGAGCCGTGGCAACTTATTTCTACCGCTTCCTCACCTGTATAAGAGTGAGGTGCTCGAAAAATGGTGAGCAGCACTTCGTCTATCACATTCCCGTTGTGGAATATTTCCCCGAAGTGAACGGAATGCCCTTTGGCTTCGCAAATACTCTTCTTGCTAAAAACTTTTGCGGCAATTGCAATAGCTTCTAGTCCAGATAGCCGCACAATCGCAATGGCCGACACCCCTGCTGCAGTGGCGGGAGCACAAATAGTTGGGGTGGGTTTCAATTACTATTTTCTAATTAAGTTTATTGGGTATGTCATCCTAATTCGTGATGACATGGCTATACACCTCCCTTCAATACGCCTCCAACCTCTTATCCTTCAATGAAAGCAAAACCAAAAATCCAATAACGAAAAACACGATAAGTGCAAGCACCGAATTTTCCATGCCTGATGAATGTTCTTCGATGAAGCCGAAAATAAAGAGGCCGAAAACCATAGCCACTTTTTCGGTAATATCATAAAAGCTAAAGAAGGAAGCTGTATCGTTGGTATGCTCTGGGATGAGTTTGCTGTATGTGCTGCGGCTAAGGCTTTGCACACCTCCCATCACCAAGCCAACAAAAAATGCAAGTCCATAGAAACCATATTCTGGCAGGCGATCCACGGGCATGTTGGGCAGGTCAGGATGCGTGTTGTGATATTGGGCAATGTACCAAGCACTCATGCACACGGCTATCCATATAAGCAAGGTAACCATCAACGAAAATTTGTTACCCCGTTTTTTACTAACCCACGAAAAAAAGAAGCTACCTGCTACGCCCACGAACTGTATGATAAGTATAGTAGGTATCAATTTGCCAGGTCCCAGGCTAAGCACTTTGCTGCCAAAATAGGAAGCTACTAACACAACAGTCTGCACACCCATACTATAAAATAGAAAAGCCGACAAAAAGTTTTTTATGCTATTGTCTTTCACGACTTGCTTGTACACTTTCTGTAATTCGTGGAAACCCTTAAATATACTTCCTTCGGTTTTGGCTTTCTTTTTTTCTGGCACCCGCCTGAATAACAACTGGGCGAATGATGCCCACCATAGCCCAACCAGCAGAAAACAAATTCGAGTAGCGTCGCCCTCCATCTCTTTAGTTACTGACTTTATTAATATCAAACAAACAATAAGTAACAACGAGCTGCCTAGATACCCCAACGAAAAACCTTTGGCACTGATTTTATCCATTTCATCGGCCTCAGCTATTTGCGGTAAAAAGGAATTGTAAAAAACCAAGCTGCCATAAAAACCCAAGCTTGCCAACATCATAAATAGGATTCCAACCCAAAGAGTGGTTTCTTTATCAGTAAAAAAGAATAAGGAGGCACAAGAGGCGGCACCCAAATAGCAAAATATGCGAAGGAATTTTTTGCGGTTTCCACGCAAATCTGCTATGCCTGAAAAAAAAGGTGAAATTATACACACCAGCAAAAGCGAAAACGCCAAAGTATAGCTGCTCAAAACGGTGTTTTTGAGGCTCATGCCAAGGAAGTCAACCCTGTCTGAGATGACAGTGCCAAAAGTATCCTTAGTGGTAGTCATGGCGGTGTAGTATATGGGAAAGATAGCTGAGGCTATCACCAGATTGTACACAGAGTTTGCCCAGTCGTACATGCACCAAGCGTTGATAATGCGTTTTTTGTTGGCAACTTCCATGTTTTCGTTTTGAGGTTTTACTAAACGGCAATTATCGGTATTGAACTGCAATTTGTGGTTTAATCAACAGTTCGTTAATAATACTTACCCCGATGAAAAGTCGCATAGGAGGTAAAATTGTTTTCTACAAACAAGTTTTGCACAAAAAAACTTTGTAGCTGTGTTTCAAACTAAAAAAGAATTTTATCACAATAGTGTGGAAAATCTTTTTCTAAAATTTGACTTCCCACTATGTTTGCAGAGTGAATGAGGAAAGATGTACTGATTAGTTTGCCTAACCGAAACAAGTACCGCTACCTATTACCCTTTGATTAGAAAAAAGCTTTTTTACGGAGTTCTTACTGACTCCTTTGGGTGGTTGAGTGTGGTGCAAACATGAAAATAACAAAATATTGGTTTATTTATCAGCAACTTGACCCTTCATAAAATATTTTAATTATTATTTTGCAATAATACAATTTCTACACCAACTTGCTACACGAAATTACCATGACTGGCACTACTGTATTAAAGACCTCAGAATCCTCTTGGAATGAGTGCCTTTCAATTATCAAAGACAACATTCCTGAGCAGAGCTTCAAGACTTGGTTTCAGCCTATAAAACCGCTGAAATTAGAAGAAAAAAACTTAACCATTCAGGTGCCGAGCCAATTTTTTTATGAATGGCTAGAAGAACATTATGTGGACTTGCTTCGCAAAACATTGAAGTCTGTTTTAGGAATTGGTAGCCGCCTCGAGTACAATATAATTGTAGAAAACGGACAGGCCGGTAGCAGCCCCTACACAGTGAACATGCCAACCAACAACACCGGTAAAAATGACAATATAGGTGTAACTATGCCGCTCAATCTGGGAGGCACCATCAAGAACCCATTCATTATTCCAGGCCTTCGGAAGGTAAATATTGAAAGCAATCTAAATCCTTCGTATACATTCGACAATTTTATTGAAGGCGATTGTAACCGACTTGCCCGTAGTGCCGGATTTGCAGTAGCTTCTAAACCAGGTGGCACTTCGTTCAACCCGTTGATGGTGTTTGGTGGTGTTGGCCTTGGCAAAACACATATTGTGCAAGCTATCGGCAATCAGATAAAGATGAACAACCGTAACAAAGTTGTGCTTTATGTATCTGCTGAAAAATTCATGAGCCAGTTTGTAGACTCGGTTCGAAACACTACTACCAACGACTTTGTAAATTTCTACAACTACGTGGATGTACTCATCATGGATGATGTGCAATTTTTCAGCGGACGTGGAAAAACTCAGGAAATATTTTTCCAGATTTTTAACCAACTGCATCAAACAGGCAAACAAATCATTTTGACCTCTGACCGCCCTCCGAAAGACATGAAAGATATAGAGGAGCGTTTGCTTACTCGATTTAAATGGGGCTTGAGTGCCGACTTACAAACACCTGACTTGGATACCCGCATTGCTATACTTGAGCAAAAAATGTATTCGGATGGCATCACTATCCCACAAGATGTGGTAGAATATGTAGCCCATAATATCAGCAACAACATTCGCGAACTGGAAGGTGCATTGATAAGCTTATTGGCTCAAAGCAGCATGAACCGCAAGGAGATTGACATTGACTTGGCTAAGCAAATGATGAAGAACTTTATCAAGAATTCTTCAAAAGAAATTTCGATAGAGTTGATTCAAAAACTGGTTTGCGATTATTTCAATATTGCTGTGGACCTGGTGAAATCGAAAACCCGCAAACGTGAAGTGGTTCAGGCTCGTCAGATTTCGATGTACTTTGCTAAAGACATGACCAAGGCTTCATTGAAAAGCATAGGCTCACACTTCGGGAACCGTGATCACAGCACCGTGATACATGCCTGCCAAACTGTGAACGACCTAATGGATACAGATAAACGTTTCCGTGCCGATGTGGAAGAACTCAACAAACGCATCAAGATTAGCACTCTCTAGGATTTTGCCAAAAATCATCTATAAACAAAAAACCCGGTTGGAAACAGCCGGGATTTTTTTTGCTCGCTAGGCCAATAAGTCACATTTGATTGAGTGGCATAACTATTGGCCTTCCTGCCGACCCTCTCAAAAAAGTCTGCTTTGCTGACAGCATGGCTGGGTTATACTTTTGTGGGGAGTAGAAAGAGGTGCGATTTACAAATTGCGATTATAGAATTGATACTAATTATCTTAAATTATTGCATCATTCCTTTGCTCTCTTGATTTTTACATTACCGCTCCGATAGCTATTGGAATTCCTTAGAAATTAACTAATCACAAAATTAACAAATGACCGACATACAAATACTGAGCGACCTAATAAACGACGACTCCGACGGGCAAGAACTCATTCCACTACTGAGTGCAGAAGAAGAAGAGGACATGAGCAAAGAGCCGCTGCCGGCCTCGCTCCCAATATTGCCCCTTCGCAATACCGTACTATTTCCAGGTGTAGTGATACCCATAACGGTGGGAAGGGACAAAAGCATCAAACTGATAAACGATGCCAAGAAAAAAAAGTTGGACATTGGTGCAGTGAGCCAAAAAGACCAAGACACTGAAGACCCCGCCTTTGCCGACTTGAACCCTATTGGAACTGTGGCCCGCATCGTAAAAATATTCCGGATGCCTGACGGAAATACAACAGTGATTATACAAGGTACCAAACGATTTGTGCTGGAACAAGAATTGGGCAATGAGCCATACATTACTGCTACAATAAGTGCATTCCCGGAGAAAAAGCTGGATAAAGGCAAAGAGTTTAATGCTCTGTTGGATTCGGTGAAGGAGATGGCAATCAAAATTATTGACATCAATCCAAACATACCCCAAGAAGCTGGCTATGCTTTGAGAAATATTGACAGCCCACGATTTTTGGTGAATTTTATATGCAGTAATATGCAAGCTGACCATTCGGTAAAGCAACGAATATTGGCCATGGACAACTTGAAAGACCGTGCTCAGGCTGTGCTTGACCAACTGGGCAAAGACTTGGAAATGCTGGAACTAAAGAATGAAATCCAGAGTAAGGCCCGTGGCGACATGGACAAGCAACAACGGGAATATTACCTGAACCAACAACTGAAACAGATACAGGAAGAGCTAGGCCAAGAAAGTCCAGATAAAGAAGTGGCCAACATGCGGGAGAAAGGCAAGCTAAAGAAATGGACGAAAGAAATTGGCGAAGCCTTCAACAAAGAATTGGACAGACTGATGCGGATCAATAGTATGAGTCCTGAATTTTCGGTTGGATTGAACTATTGCCAACTGCTGCTGGAGCTGCCATGGGGAGAATTTACTAAGGATAACCTTGACCTGAAACGTGCTCAACGAGTATTGGACGATGACCATTTTGGGATGGAAAAAGTGAAGCAGCGTATACTGGAATATTTAGCAGTGCTGAAACTGAAAGGCGATATGAAAAGTCCTATCCTTTGTTTGTACGGGCCTCCTGGTGTGGGCAAAACTTCCTTAGGCAAAAGCATTGCAAAGGCCATTGGTCGCAAATATGTACGCATGTCGTTGGGAGGTGTGCATGACGAAAGTGAAATTCGCGGTCATCGCAAAACTTATATTGGTGCCATGCCAGGTCGGGTAATCCAAAGCCTGAAAAAAGCACAGAGTGCTAATCCCGTTTTTATATTGGATGAGGTGGACAAAGTAGGTCGAGATTTTCGTGGCGATGTGAGCAGCTCACTGCTGGAGGTGCTTGACCCCGAACAGAACGAAGCATTTTATGATAACTATGTGGAGCTTGATTTTGACCTGAGCAAAGTGATGTTTATTGCTACTGCAAATAACTTGGACAGTATACAAGCCCCCCTACTCGACCGTATGGAAATCATCGAATTGAGTGGATATACTTTAGAAGAAAAAGTGGAGATTGCCAAAAAATATTTGATACCAAAACAGTGCGAAGCCCACGGACTGAAACCTGCCAAATTCAAGCTAACCAGCGAAGCTATTGTAAAAGTGATAGATGGCTATACCCGCGAAAGTGGTGTGCGAGGACTAGAGAAAAAAATTGCCGCACTTGCCCGTAGCCATGCTAAGGAAATAGTGATCGGAAATAAACCTTCGCCAACCATCAAGCCAGAGGACGTGGAGAAATTGCTAGGTGCAGAAAAATTAGAAAAAGACAGTTGGGAAAACAACGACACTGCTGGGGTGGTGACAGGATTGGCCTGGACTTCTGTAGGTGGGGAAATATTGTTTGTGGAAAGTACTATCACCAAAGGCCGGGGTGCATTGAAACTGACCGGGCAACTTGGCGACGTGATGAAAGAAAGTGCTCACACCGCCCTCACTTGGCTACAAGCCCACAGCGAAAAGGCAGGCATCGAGCCAGATATTTTCCGCCACTGGGATATACATATACATGTACCCGCAGGTGCTGTACCAAAAGATGGCCCGTCAGCAGGAGTTACCATGCTCACTTCACTGGCAAGCTTGTTTACCCAGCGAAAAGTAAGGCCAAGATTGGCTATGACAGGAGAAATAACACTGCGTGGAAAAGTGTTACCGATAGGCGGTGTCAAGGAAAAAATACTGGCCGCAAAACGTGCGGGCATCACTGACATTATATTATGTATGGCAAACAAAAAAGACGTGAGCGAAGTTGGCGACCAATACACCACCGGCCTCACCTTTCACTATGTGACCAACATGGAGGAAGTGTTGGAGATTGCTCTGCTCGACGAAATGGTCAGCAATCCTGTGAACCTTGTACCGTTTAAGAAGAAAGAGAAGATTGGTTTTTGATTTTTAGATAAGGTGGTAATAAAAAACCGTCATTGCGAGGAACGAAGCAATCACCCAACTCTTGTGAATAAGCCCGGTGCTTATAATTGGGAGATTAGCTTCGCTGAGAAAAGTTGCTTCACCCCAGTAAATAACCGACAAAAAGTAAATTCTCCTTTGGGTTCGCAATGACGTTCAATTAGTAAATAGGCAAAGCAATGTTCCAAGTATAATCGGATTTCATTTTCAAATTACCAAATATTAGCTAATCAGCACATTCTCTTGCTTACCATTCTCGACCGCTACATTATCAAACGCTACCTCGGTACGTTGCTGTTTATATTGGCATTGCTTTCTGCCATTATTGTGGTGTTCGATATATCGCAGAAACTGGATGACTTTATCGCAAACAAGGCTCCCATTCACGCCATCATCTTCGATTATTTCTTCAACTTCATGCCCTTCATGCTGAACATGCTGCTGCCGCTGTTCATCTTCGTGTCGGTTATATTTTTTACTTCGCAGATGGCGGCCCGCAGCGAAATCATCTCTATCATGAACTCGGGGGCAGGCATCAACCGCATCCTGAGACCCTATATGATTTGTGCCTTTTTCCTCACCCTGCTTTCCATCTATCTGTACAATGAAGTGATTCCAAGCTGCCAGCAAAAGCGGTACAAATTCGAATACCAATATGTGACCCCCAACCGTGCCAACGTATCACACAGCATACATCGGCAGGTGCAGCCCGGCATCATCGTGTATATCGAAAGCTTTATCTATTCCGATAGCCTTGGCTATCACTTTGCCATGGACCATATTGAAAACCGCAGCCTCAAAAGCCGACTGTCAGCTTCCCGCATTTCGTGGAACAAGCTCACCAAAAAATGGAGTTTAGAGAATTTTGTAATACGCATTTTGGGCGACAAAGGCGATAAACTTATCATTGGGCAAAAGCTGGACACCATGCTCACCTTCAACCCCAAAGATTTTATTGTAGACGAACACATTGTGGACCAACTGAACTATGCCCAACTGAATGCCTACATAGAAAAAGAACAGATGCGGGGCTCCGAAAACGTGAACTGGTACCTGATAGAAAAATACCAGCGGTTGGCCATTCCCTTCTCAGCCTTCATCCTCACCATCATTGGCTTTTCGGTATCATTCCGCCGCTC